>JAFWVV010000012.1 GCA_017518225.1 Oscillospiraceae bacterium
CTTCCGACGCCCGACGCCGCTTGTTTCGCGGTATTGCGGCGTATAGTTGGAAACGCGCCATGTGTTGAGTTGCTTCGCCTTGCTGGTAACGTTGATGCTGGCTTCGCCTGTGCGGTCGCTGATAAACTCCGCCGTCAGGGCATCGGTGCAGCCGAGGAACAGCGTGATGTCGCAGTTGCCCAGAATCTCCTGCCACTGATTGAGCGGATAGCGGTTTTGCAGACCTGCCAAATTTTGAAAAACGCAGCTCATGCTGATGTTGCGGGATCGGATCACGCTGATTTTGCGGGAGAGGTCAGGGATAACGCCGCAGGCGCAGAGCTCCTCGCCCAGCACATGCACGGGTATCGGAAGCGCCCCGCCTTCGCAGTGCTGGTCCGCATAGCGCACAAGCCGGATGAACACAAACGACAGAAACAGCGACGAGAGGAAATCAAACGTGCTGTCCTGATCGCTGGTGATGCAGAAATACGCGCACGGCTTCTTTCCCGGCAGCTCCAGATCGATCTCGTTGTGGCTTGTGATCTGCCGGATGTCACGGTTCTGGAACACCTGTAATCGGGAACCGAGACCAATGATAACGCCGCCGCGCACGTTCTCGCCGCTCTGCTTGAAGATGCTGTACGGGGCCTTCGCGGGATGCTCAATCGGGAGCATATCAAAAATCGCGTTGAGTTCTTTTTCGCTGCACATGGAAAGCAGCTGATACACCTCGCCGATATTGCGCTTTTCAGGGGGATAGCTCTGCTCCACATAGAGAACAAGCGCCTTGAGCAGATTCATCTCCGCGTTGTCCCAGAAGTGGTCGCCCCGCCCGCTGCCGGTGTTCTTGATGATGACGTCGCAAAAGAGCTGCGCCATCAACTCCTGCCCGCCGATCTCCGCAAGACAGTTCCATGAATCCGACGATGCCGGGGTCACAAGGTCGAACTTCCGCACAACGTAGCCCCTGTCCCGCAGATATTCACTGGACTTCTCATACAGCTCGCTCTTCGGATCGCAGATAATCAGCGAGGTCATTGGCGAGCGAGAAGCGCATTGCAGGATCATATTCATACAGAACGAGCGCGTCTTCTTGGAGCCGCTGGCGCCATAGACGGCAAGGTTGCCGTTGAAGCGCGTCTTTTCCGGGAGACACAACACCTTGCCATTTAACTCGCCGAGGATAATTCCGTGGTGCTTGCGCACATCAGTCACCTCGTCGACCACTTCTTTCCGTTCACGCTTTGTCATAAAGCCCGCCGTGCCGTAGGTTCCTTTGTTGGAATACTCGAAGTTCCTCGCACGGTCATAGCTGCCGCCATCGGAGTAGCCCATGCGCATGACCATGATCAACAAGGCTGCTATGACGCCTATGCAGACGCCGAGCCCGTACAGCCCCGACGGAAAGCGAAACACTGCTCGCAGGCATGAAAAAAAGGCAGGGTCGGGCAGCGCCGGCGACGATGTGCCGAGCGTACCTCCCGCATCCTGCCATGAGTGGTAGTTGTAGATGAACTGGCTGATGAACCCCCCGCCGTACAGCAGTCCGCAAAGCAGTATCGGCGCGGCGATCAGCAAGCTAATCCATTTTTTCCGGTCGATCAAAAACCGCCTCCTCCACAGCATCCGGATCGATGCACTGAAAATCGACCAGTTCTCCGCAAAGCTGTTTTAATGCTGGCTGCTGATAGTCGAAGCAGATCAGCGTCCCTCTCGTCTGCCGTTTTTCCAGTGCATCGTC
>JAFWVV010000003.1 GCA_017518225.1 Oscillospiraceae bacterium
AATCCGGCAGGGCAAGTACCCACAGGAAGGACTATCGCTGATAGCGCATATCAAAGGGCTACTCGGACAAAGGCTATGGTTTTATAATAAAACGACGGGATATACTGATAAATTGAAAATCAGCGATTCATGTGTTGGCTGTGGTTTATGCAGCAAGGTATGTCCGATGGAAAATATTCAGGTAAAAGATAATCTGGTGATTTCTGGAAGTCGCTGCACAATGTGTTACCGCTGCATAAGCTTATGCCCGCAAAAGGCGATTACTCTCTTGGGTGATACAGTACAGGAGCAATGCAGGTTCGAGAAGTATGCTCAATAGATTCCTGTTTTGCACTTATATAGCATAGCGGCCATGCTCCTACGGCATGACCGCTTTTCTATATCGCCCTATTCGTCCTCGTATGCGCCGTCCTGAGCGTCCGTATAGGCGGTTTTTCTTGCGTGTGCCTGAGCGTCCCGCTGCGCTGTCAAACCGTCCAGTATGCGGCGGCTGTGATCGGCGGCTACAGTTGATAGTATGCACCCCAGCGCGCGAAAGACCTTCTTTCGCGCCTGCCCGGCGGCGCTTTTCCTTTTTTCTCTGCCGCGCCGTCTGCAGAACGCTTGATTTAGCGGATGAAACAGGATATAATGCGGATGGAAAAGAGCGGCCTTGCAAGGGCGGACATATGACCCGCCCGCCGCGTGAAGGGCGGTCGTCTTGCCACCGGATTTGGCCGGGCGGCGCGGGCAAACGCCGGATAAAGGAGAAGGTGCATGAACATCTTACATCTGAAATACGCCGCGAGCATTGCGGAGATCGGCTCGATCAACAAGGCGGCGGAGGAGCTCCACGTCGCCCAGCCCAATTTGAGCCGTGTGATCAAGGAGCTGGAGGCGGATCTCGGCATCACCATCTTCCAGCGCAGCGCCCACGGCATGATGCTGACCCCGGAGGGGGAGCAGTTCATGGGCCGCGCGCGGAGCATCCTCAAGCAGGTGGACGCGATGGAAAACCTGTATAAATCCGGACAGCCGCTCAAGCAGCGTTTTTCCATCTCCGTGCCCCGCGCAAGCTATATTTCCGACGCCTTTGCCCGGTTTTCCAGGGCCTTGAATCAGGATGAGGCGGAGATTTTTTATCAGGAAACCAACGCGCAGCAGGCGGTAAAAAACATTCTGGAAGTGGGATACAATCTGGGGATTCTCCGCTATGCGGCCAAGCACGACATGTTTTTCAAGCAAATGCTGGATGAAAAAGACCTGAGCTGCGAGCTGGTGATGGAATTTACATACTGTCTGGTCATGCATGAGGACAGTCCGCTGGCCGCCCTGGACACCATCCACATGAAAGACCTGGGCGAGTACATCCAGATCGCCCACGCCGATCCCTACGTGCCCTCCATGCCCTTGTCGGCGGTCAAGAAAGAAGAGCTGCCGGATATCCCGCGGCGAATTTACGTGTTTGAGCGGGGGAGTCAGTTGGATCTGCTGTCGGAAAACCCGGAGACCTTTATGTGGGTTTCGCCGCTGCCGGAGCGCCTGCTGAAAAATCTCCATCTGGTGCAGCGAAAGTGCCCGGAAAACCAGAAGCTGTACCGGGATATGCTGATCCACCGGAAGGAATATCGTCTGACCGAGCTGGACAAGCATTTTATCACGGAGCTGACAAAGTCCAAACGAAACTGCCTCTTGGGCTAAACCAACCAATAGCTTTTGCCTTGCTTCCTTCGGGGAGCAAGGTTTTTTTGTGCCTTACGGCTGGGTGTTATCGAAAGGTATATAACGCCTATACGGTTTTGGTAATTCTCAAAACAGCAGCTCTTAACTATAATTTGCGATGGAAGGCGAGAGAGCCTGTAAGGCGCGCTTTCCGGGCCCGGCACGAGAGGGCGGCAATACCGCAAGAAAAAGCGAAAGCCGCGACGGTCTCAAGCGCCGGATGACCTGTCCATATCAAACATAGGAGGCTTCACATGGAAAACAAACCTTACGAAATGGTAGACAGCGTAGAGACGCTCAAAGCGTCTATCGCCCGAGTTCGGGCGGCACAAAAGCAGTATGCCGCCTACACGCAGGAGCAGGTGGATCAAATCTTTCTGGCTGCCGCCACGGCTGCCAATCAGGCGCGCATTCCACTGGCCAGACGGGCGGTGGAGGAGACCGGCATGGGCATCGTGGAAGACAAGGTGATCAAAAACCATTACGCTTCCGAATATATCTACAACGCATACCGCGACGCCAAGACCTGCGGCGTAATTGAGGAGGATAAGGCCTACGGCATCCGCAAGATTGCCGAGCCTCTGGGTCTGATCTGCGCCATCATTCCGACAACGAACCCGACCTCTACGGCGATCTTCAAAACGCTTCTGGCGCTCAAGACGAGAAACGGCATCATCATCTCTCCCCACCATCGCGCGAAAGACAGCACGGTGGCGGCGGCCAAGATCGTGCTGGAGGCGGCGGTGAAGGCCGGTGCGCCGGAAAACATCATCGGCTGGATCAACGAGCCCTCCCGAGAGATGACGCAGGTGCTGATGAAGGAGGCCGACATCATCCTTGCCACCGGCGGGCCGAGCATGGTCGGCGCAGCCTATTCCTCCGGCACGCCCGCGCTCGGCGTCGGCGCCGGCAACACCCCGGCGATCATCGACGACACGGCGGACATTCAGCTTGCCGTCAACTCCATCATCCATTCCAAAACCTTTGACAACGGTATGATTTGTGCATCGGAGCAGTCCGTTATCGTGCTGGATCGGGTCTACGACGAGGTGAAGCGTGAATTTGCCTCTCGCGGCTGCTATTTCCTCCACGGCGAGGAAACGGAAAAGGTACGCAAGACGATCCTGATCAACGGCTCGCTGAACGCGTCGATCGTCGGGCAGAGCGCGGGGAAAATCGCGGCGCTGGCCAGCGTCAACGTGCCGGAGGGAACCAAGATCCTGATCGGTGAAGTGGAGTCGGTGGATTTCTCCGAGGAGTTTGCCCATGAAAAGCTGTCTCCCGTTCTGGCGATGTACCGTGCGGCAGACATTCAGGACGCCTTTGAAAAGGCGGAGAAGCTGATCGACGACGGCGGCCTCGGGCATACGTCCTCCATTTATTTGAATGTCGCTACCGGGCAGGAAAAGCTGGCCGAGTTCCAATCGAGAATGAAGACCTGCCGCATCGTGGTCAACACCCCGTCCTCTCACGGCGGCATCGGCGACCTCTACAACTTCGCGCTGGCGCCGTCTCTGACGCTCGGCTGCGGCTCCTGGGGCGGAAACTCCGTTTCCGAAAACGTCGGCGTAAAGCAGCTGCTGAACATCAAAACCGTTGTGGAAAGAAGGGAAAACATGCTTTGGTTCCGTTCCCCTGAGAAGGTTTATATCAAGAAGGGCTGTCTGCCTGTTGCGCTCGATGAGCTGAAAACTATGGGGAAGAAGCGTGCCTTTGTTATCACCGGGCCGCATCTTTATAAAACCGGCGCGGCGAATCCCGTCTTTGCCAAGCTCACACAGCTCGGCATTCAGCATACCTGCTTCTTTGACGTGCCGAACGATCCGACCTTGGAATGCGCCCGGCGCGGCGCGGAGCAGATGGCGGTGTTCAAGCCGGACGTCATCGTCGCGCTCGGCGGCGGCAGCCCGATGGACGCGGCCAAGATCATGTGGGTTCTCTACGAGCATCCCGAGGTGGACTTCATGGATATGGCCATGCGCTTTATGGACATCCGCAAGCGTGTGTACACCTTCCCCAAGATGGGCGAAAAGGCGTATTTTATCGCGGTTCCCACCTCTGCCGGTACGGGCAGCGAGGTGACTCCCTTCGCCGTCATCACCGACGAGAAGAGTGGCGTCAAGTATCCCTTGGCGGACTACGAGCTGATGCCCAACATGGCGATCGTCGATACTGATTTCCACATGAGCGCGCCCAAGGGGCTGACTGCGGCCAGCGGCATCGACGCGGTGACTCACGCGCTGGAGGCCTACGCGTCCATGCTGGCTACGGAGTACACCGACGCGATGGCCGTTCGGGCGCTGAAGAGTATCTTTGCGTATCTGCCCCGGGCCTATGAGGATGGGCTGACCGACGTGGAGGCGCGCGAAAAGATGGCAAATGCCTCCACCATGGCGGGCATGGCCTTTGCCAACGCCTTCCTGGGCGTCTGCCACTCCATGGCGCACAAGCTGGGCGCCTTCCACCATCTGCCCCACGGCGTGGCCAACGCCCTGATGATCGAAGAGGTGCTGCGCTTCAACGCTGCCGAAGCGCCCGCGAAGATGGGCACCTTCCCGCAGTACGATCACCCCCACACCCTGCGCCGCTACGCGGAAGTCGCGGAGGCTCTGGGGCTGACAAAGGGCAGCGATCAGGAGAAGCTGGAGGCGCTGATCCAAAAGATCAACGAACTGAAAGCACAGATCGGTATCAAGAGCTGTATCCGGGACTATGTGCCGGATGAAAAGGACTTTTTGGCGCGTCTGGACGACATGGTGGAGCAGGCCTTCGACGACCAGTGCACCGGCGCCAATCCCCGCTATCCGCTGATGAGCGAAATCAAGCAGATGTACTTGAATGCTTATTACGGAGAGGGGCATTTCACGGAAACCGTGAAGCCGACGGAGCATGATCTTTCGGCCGGGCGCGGCCGGCGCACGAAGAAAAATCAGTAAGCAGTGAGAGGAGGAAAAAACATGAATCTGGATCGTGTGATTGCCGTACGCAACAACAAAACCATTTACCGGGACGGAGACCGCTGCCTGAAGGTGTTCAGCGAGGAGTTTTCCAAGGCCGATATCCTCAACGAAGCGCTCAATCAGGCGCGTATCGAGGAGACCGGGCTGAACATCCCCAAAATTCTGGAAGTGACCGTGATGGACGGCAAGGGTGTCATCGTGTCCGAATACATCGCCGGAAAAACCCTGAGCCAGCTCATGAAAGAAAACCCGGAGGAGAAAGACAGGTATATCGAGCTGATGGTCGATCTCCAGATGGAGGTGCACGGCAAGACCTGCCCGTTGCTCAACAAGCTGAAGGACAAGATGAACCGCAAGATCGGCGAAGCCAACATTGACGCCACGACGCGCTATGACCTGCACACCCGTCTGGAGAGCATGCCCCGGCACAACAAGGTCTGCCATGGAGATTTCCGCCCGTCCAATATCATCATCGCGGAGGACGGTACGCCCTATATCCTCGACTGGAGCCATGTGACACAGGGCAACGCATCTGCGGATGTGGCCCGCACCTATCTGCTGTTCTGGCTCAAGGGCGACATCGACGGCGCGGATAAGTACCTGAATCTGTTTTGCCAGAAAAGCGGCATCGACAAGCGCTATGTGCAGAAGTGGATGCCCATTGTAGCGGCCAGCCAGTCGGTCAAGGGGAACAAAAAAGAGCGGGAATTCCTGCTCAGCTGGGTCAACGTCATGGACTACCAATAATTTACGGAGGGAAAAGAACATGAAAATCACTGTCTGTATCGGATCTTCCTGCCACATCAAGGGCTCGCGCCTCGTTGTGGAGCAACTGCAGTATTTGATCGCCGAAAACAAGCTGGGCGACGAGATTGAACTGGGCGGCACCTTCTGTATGGGCAAGTGCCAGCAGGGCGTGTGCGTGATGGTGGATGATCAGCTGTTTTCCGTCTCTCCCGAGACTGTACGGGAATTCTTTGAGAAGAACGTCAAACCGAAGTTTGCGTAAAAAGATCAACGGCGCGCCGACAAGCGCCGCCGGGCCTTTTCCGGGGAGGAGTCATCATGTCCAGCTGCTTGACCATGAAAAAATCCAACTGTAAGAACTGCTATAAGTGCATTCGCCATTGCCCGGTGAAATCGATCCGTTTTTCGGGCAATCAGGCGCATATCATCGACCAGGAATGCGTCCTGTGCGGCACCTGCTTTGTGGTATGTCCGCAAAATGCCAAGCAGATTGTGGATGAAACCGAAAAAGCAAAGACACTGCTGCAGGGCGGCGATCCGGTGCTGGCTTCTCTGGCGCCCTCGTTTATCGCAAACTATCCGGGCGTCGGCATTGAGAGCATGCGGGAGGCTTTGAAAAAGCTGGGCTTTTATGATGTGGAGGAGACGGCTCTTGGGGCAACCCAGGTGAAGCGGGAATATGAGCAGCTGCTGAAGGACGAAGACCGGGACATCGTGATCTCCTCCTGCTGCCACAGCATCAATCTGCTGATCCAGAAGCATTTTCCCAAGGTGCTGGAGCATCTGGCGGACGTCGTCTCGCCGATGCAGGCTCACTGTATGGATATCAAGCGACGGATGCCGACGGCAAAAACGGTGTTTATTGGGCCCTGCCTGGCCAAAAAAGACGAGGCGGAGCAGTGCGACGGCGCGGTAGACGCGGCGCTGACCTTTGAGGAGCTGACAGCCTGGCTGAAGGCCGAAGGGATCGAACCAAAGCAGGAGCTTAGGGCCGAGGAAAACAGCCGCGCCCGCTTTTTCCCGACCACAGGCGGTATTCTGAAAACCATGACCTGTGACGCGCCGGGCTATACCTATATGGCGCTGGACGGTATCGAAAACTGCATCATGGCGCTCAAGGATATTGAGCAGGGGAAAATTCACCATTGCTTTATTGAGATGAGCGCCTGCAGCGGCAGCTGTATCGGCGGCCCGGTAATGGAGAAATACCGTCACAGCCCCGTGCGGGATTATATGTCGGTGGTCGCCTTTGCCGGAGACAGGGACTTTGAGATTGCACAGCCGGAACACGGCGTGCTGCGCAGGCCTTTTGAGCCCGTGGGGTATCGCGCGTCCATGCCGTCCGAGACGGAGATCAAGGAGATTTTGCGGGAAATGGGCAAATCCCGGCCCGACCAGGAGCTCAACTGCAGCTCCTGCGGCTACAGCACCTGCCGGGAAAAGGCCCTGGCGATCTATCAGGGGAAAGCGGAGATATCCATGTGTCTGCCCTATCTGATGGATCGGACAGAAAAGATGACCGACGCGATCTCCCGCAATTCGCCCAACGGTATTTTGATGCTCAACGACAAGCTGGAGGTTCACTTGATCAACCCGGCCATGCTGAAGTTTTTGCATCTGCGGGAGGCCGGCGACGTGCTGGGCGAGCCGGTGATTCGCATCCTGGATCCGATGCCCTTTATCAAGGTTCAGGATTCACACCGCGGCATCTTCAACGAGCGGGTGTATTTGGCGGAATACGACCGCTACGTGGAGCAGACCGTTGTTCCCGCCGAGGGCGGGCGGATGATCCTGTGCATTATGCGCGATGTGGATGCCGAAGAGCATGCCCGACGCACCAAAGAGGAGATCAGCCGTCAGACGATTGAGGTGGCGGACAAGGTCGTGGAAAAGCAGATGCGTATCGTGCAGGAGATTGCCTCCCTGCTGGGAGAGACAGCGGCCGAGACCAAAATCGCGCTGTCAAAGCTAAAGGAGTCGATCAGCAATGAATGAACTCTGCTGCGAAATTGGCTATAAAAGCATTCGCCATGTGGGCGAGCAGCTCTGCGGCGACCACGTGGACGTCGTCGAACAGGAGGACGGCTCTGCCGTCATTGTGCTGGCGGATGGCCTGGGCAGCGGCGTGAAAGCCAGTATTCTGTCTACGCTGACCGGCAAAATCGTCTCTACCATGCTGGCGGCGGGGCTGTCGCTGGAGGAATGTGTGGAAACCATTGCCGCAACGCTACCGGTTTGCTCGGTGCGCAACCTGGCCTACTCCACATTTACCATTCTGCATATCATCCAAAACCGCACGGCGGAGATCATCCAGTACGACAACCCGCCGGTGATCGTGCTGCGGGATCAGGTGAACTGGGAGTATCCCCGGCAGGAGATGACCATCGGCGGCAAGCTGGTTTACCGCAGCGTGATCCGGCTGCAGGAAAACGACGTGCTCATCGCCATGAGCGACGGCTGCCCGCACGCGGGGATCGGCTTTAGCAACAGCTTCGGCTGGAAGCAGGAGGAGATCACCTCTTTTATGGAGGCGATGAACTATTGCGGCTACTCCGCAAAGCTCCTCTCGTCGCTGCTGGTGGATGAGTGCGATAAGCTCTACGGCGGCAGGCCCGGAGACGATGCGACGGCCTGTGTGGTGCGGATGCGTCGGCGCGTGCCCATGAATATCCTCTTCGGTCCACCCAGAAACAGGGACGACGTAAAGCGCATGATGAGCCTGTTTTTTGCCAAAGAGGGCAAGCACATCGTCTGTGGCGGCACGACCTCCGCGCTGGCGGCCAAGTGGCTGAAAAAACCCCTGAAAACCTCTCTGGAATTTGTGGGCGACATGCCGCCCATCGCCAGACTGGAGGGGGTGGATCTGGTGACGGAGGGCGTGTTCACGGTCAATCGCGTGGTGGAGTATGCCAAGGACTTTATCGGAGACAACGCCCGCTACGACGAGTGGAGCCGACAAAAGGACGCGGCGTCTCTCATCAGTCAGCTGCTGTTTGAGGAGGCCACGGACATCAGCTTTTACGTGGGCCGCGCCATTAATCCGGCGCACCAGAACCCGGATCTTCCCATCACGTTCAGCATCAAAATGAATTTGGTGCAGAATTTGAGCGACGCGCTGCAGAAGATGGGCAAGCGAGTCAAGGTCAGCTATTTTTGAGGTGGAAATATGCAGAAGTTTGATACCAAGGTTCAATATCTGAAATATCAGGTGCTGCGGGAGGTGGCCCGCCACGCCTGGGACGACACGCTGATGGAAAGTGTGCTGGATATTCCAAAGACCATTGCGCCCGGCCCGGCGCCCACGATGCGCTGCTGCGTATATAAGGAGCGGGCAATTCTGGCCGAGCGCATGAAGCTGGCGATGGGCGGCGGAAGCAGCGACAACATCATTCAGGTGATCGACATCGCCTGCGACGATTGCCCGGCCGTGGGCTATGAGGTGACAAGCTCCTGCCGCGGCTGTCTCGCACATCGCTGCGAGAGCGCCTGCAAGCGCGGCGCGATCTCCTTTGACCATCACCACGAGGCGCACATAGACAAGGCCAAATGTGTGGAGTGCGGCATGTGCGCCAAGGTCTGTCCCTACAGCGCCATCGTCAACCGCAAGCGCCCCTGTCAGGCGGCCTGCAAAATCAAAGCGATCTCCATCAAAGAGGATAACTGCGCCCAAATAGACGATGAAGCCTGCATTCAGTGCGGCGCCTGCGTCTATCAGTGCCCCTTTGGCGCAATTACGGACAGATCCTATCTCATCAACGTAATCGATATGCTCAAGCGCAGCTGCGATAACAGCCGGTATAAGGTCTATGCGCTGGTTGCGCCGGCGATCGGCAGCCAGATGGCCTATGCCAAGCTGGGGCAGGTGATTGCCGGCATCAAAAAGCTGGGCTTTCATACGGTCGTTGAGGCGGCGCTGGGCGCTGACATGGTGGCGCAGACGGAATCCCGGGAGTTGGTGGAGAAGGGCTTTCTGACCAGCTCCTGCTGTCCGGCCTTCGTGCGCTACGTCAAGACCGCGTTCCCGGCGCTCACTGCGCATATTTCCCACAATCAGTCGCCGATGGCAACGCTTGCCAAGTATATCAAGGGTCGTGACAAGGACGCGAAAATCGTCTTTATCGGGCCCTGCACGGCGAAAAAAGCCGAGGCGCAGCTGGCGGATGTGAAGCCCTATGTGGATGCGGTTATCACCTTTGAAGAACTGCAGGCGCTGTTTGACAGTCGTGATATCGAGCTGAACGCTTTGGAGGAGGACGTGCTGGACAACGCCTCCTATTTCGGGCGAATCTTTGCCCGCAGCGGGGGCTTGTCCGATGCGGTTGTCGAGGCGCTGAAGGAAGAGCACATGGACGGCTTTTCGGTGAAAGCCTGCGTTTGCGACGGCATAGAGGAATGCCGGGCGGCGCTGCTGCGCAAGAGCAAGGAGGCGCTGGACGCCAATTTCATCGAGGGCATGGCCTGCGTCAGCGGCTGTATCGGCGGCGCGGGCAATCTGACCCACGGCGAAAAAAACAAGGCTGCCGTTGACAGGTATGGCCGTGAGGCCATGGAAAAAACCATCGCGGACGCGGTGTCTGTGCTGAGATGAAAGCGCGGACGCTAACCGACGAAGCAGGATGGCAGATGTAAGGAAAGAAAAAAGATTATGAGATTTACAGCAACAACGGATTACGCGATTCGTTTAATGGTAGAATTTGCCGATGAAAAAATGCTGACTGCCGGCGAGCTTTCGGACAGAACGGGTATATCCTGTTTTATGGTGCGCAATATTCTGCGGCGCTTGCGGTATAAAGGGTTTTTGACCAGCGTACGCGGCGTGGACGGCGGATACCGGCTGGCGTGTTCGCCGACAGGGACCAGCGTGTATGACGTTATGGTGGCTGTGGAGCGGACGATGGAGATCGTTCCTTCGGCTGAAAAAGCAGAGGGCAATAAGGTTCGACAACACTATATGCAGCTCCAGGAAGAGATCCATCGACTTTTGAAAACCGTGACGCTCGCCGATTTAAAAAAATCTTGCGCGGAGAATGCCTGATACTGTCTTCTCATAGACATTGACGCATGCCTTGCGGCCTTGTTATGAGCACCGTCTATAAGGCGTCAAAAAAATAAATAGACAAACCCGGATCTATGGAACGACAGTTAAGCGCAAAGCTCGTCCGAGGGGATTGCCTGATGTCCATATTGTGCAGACGAAAAACCGAGAGGGCGAGAGGGAATATAGAAACCGGCGCTGCGGAAGTGAATCCGCAGCGCCGGTTGGTATCATTTGTGAAAGAAATCTAAGCGCAATTGTCTTAAAAACTGAAAAGACAGATGACAGATGAAAAGAAACATGCTATAATACAAAAATAAACTCGTTTCTGTGGACAAAACATTCTGTGGCTGGGGAGGGCTTTGCATGGAACATCTGGGAATTTCTTTTTCGGTTAAAAACAGCCCCGCGCTTGACCCCGGCTTTCTGCCGCTGCAGCGCTTTAACGAGGCGTTTCTGGCTGGCGCCCACAAAAGCATCGGCATTGCCGTTGAGCGTGCCAACGGCGAAATGGCTGCGGTGGAAACCTTTATTCACGGCATTGATGCGCTGCGCGAGGCCGACCACTACTATATCGACCGCCTGGTCAAGACCATGCTGTGGATGAAGGGCGGCTACAAGATCTACGTCCGCGGCGATGAGGACACCTATGTGTTTTTGAAAAGCATTTACTGTGACGGCGGCAAGCAGGCCTTTGACTGGGACTATATGTCGCAGGTTTTTGAGCATCCCTTTGAGATCGTTCTGACCGACACGCTGCCCGCAGCCAAGGATGCGCCGAAGGCGATCGGCGGGCACACGGACGGCTGCCGCATCGGCTTTGACGCCGGCGGCAGCGACCGCAAGGTCTCCGCCGTGATCGACGGAGAGGCGGTCTATTCCGAGGAGGTCGTGTGGTTTCCCAAGACCAACAGCGACCCGGACTATCACTATGAGGGCATCGTTTCCGCTTTCCGATCTGCTGCGGCGCACATGCCGCGCGTTGACGCGGTGGGCATCTCTTCAGCCGGCGTTTACATCAACAATCGCACGATGAACGCCTCGCTCTTTCTCAAGGTGCCGCAGGAGCAGTTTGAGGCCAAAGTCAAGGATATCTATATCCGTGCGGTGCACGACACCTTTGGCGACGTGCCCTACGCCGTTGTCAACGATGGCGACGTGACCGCGCTTGCCGGAGCCTTGAGCCTCGGCAGGAACAATATGCTCGGCATCGCGATGGGTACCAGCGAGGCTGCGGGCTACGTCGATGCGCAGGGGCGCATTACCGGCTGGCTCAACGAGCTCGCTTTCGTTCCGGTGGACGCCAATCCCGAGGCGATGCGCGACGAGTGGAGCGGCGACGTCGGCTGCGGCGTGAAATATTTTTCGCAGGACGGCGTCATCAAGCTGGCGCCGCGCGCCGGGATTGAACTGGAGGAGACGCTCTCGCCGGCGGAAAAGCTGAAGGTCGTCCAAGCGCTGGCGGAGACGGGTGATGCGCGCGCCGAGGCCGTGTATGAGAGCATCGGCTGTTATCTGGCGCACACGATGGCGTACTATCGCGCGCTTTACGGCTGTGAAAACCTGTTGCTGCTCGGGCGCGTGATGTCCGGGCGCGGCGGCGACATTTTGCTGGAGACCTGCCGCAGAGTGCTCGCAGACGAGTATCCCGCGCTGGCCGCAAGTATGACGCTCCATCTGCCCGACGAAAAATTCCGTCGGGTCGGCCAGTCGGCGGTGGCGGCTTCGCTGCCGGAGAGAAAAGGAGAGTAAGAGGCAATGCTGTACACAAACGCTCTTGTGTTTCTCCCGGAACGCGGCTTTACCGTCTGCGGCTTTCGCGTGGAAAACGGGAGATTTTCTGAAATTGTCGCGCCAGACGTCGACGAGCCGGGCGCGGTCGATCTCGGCGGGCGAAAGGTGATCCCCGGCCTGATCGATATCCATACGCACGGAAACTCCAGCGCAGATTTTTCAGACGCAGACGCGGCGGGGCTGGAACGGATAGCGCGTTATCTTGCGGCAAACGGGGTGACGAGCTTTTGCCCGACCTCGATGACCCTGCCCTACGAAACCCTGTCTGCGGCCTTTGAGACGGCGGCCGGGCTGCGCGAAAAGCAGCTGCAGGGCTGTGCGCGCCTTGCCGGAATCCACATGGAAGGGCCGTTTTTTTCAGAAAAGAAAAAGGGTGCACAGAACGCGGCCTATCTCCGCCGGCCGGATTTTGAGGGCTTTCAGCGCTTATATGAGGGCTGCGGCGGCTTGATCTCTATCGTAGATTTGGCGCCGGAGCTGGAGGGCGCGGCGGACTTTGTGCGAAAAGCCTCTGCGCTCTGCACGGTTTCCGTCGCGCACACGGATGCGGACTATGCCCAGACCCGCGCGGTCTACGACGCGGGCGCACGGCACTTGACCCACCTCTACAACGCCATGCCGCCGATCCACCACCGCAAGCCGGGCGTGATCGGCGCGGCGGCGGAGACGGAGAGCGTCTGTGCCGAACTGATCTGCGACGGGCTGCACATTCATCCAAGCGCCGTGCGCATGGCCTTCCGGCTGTTTCCGGGGCGAATTTGCCTCGTCTCCGACGCGCTGCGCTGCTGCGGCATGCCGGACGGCGAGTATGAGCTCGGCGGGCAGCAGGTGTTTTTGCGCGGCGGCGTTGCGAAACTGGCCGACGGCACCATCGCGGGCGCGGCCTCAAACCTGTATCAGGATCTGCAAAACGCCATCGCCTTTGGCATTGCGGAGGATGAGGCCATCCGCGCCGCGACGGAAAACCCTGCCCGGCAAATCGGAAAAGACAAAGAGCTCGGCGCAATTGCGCCGGGATACAGGGCAGACTTTTTGGTCTGCGATCAGGATTTGACGCTGCGTGAGGTCTATATCGACGGCGTCAAAGTCAAGGAATATCTGTAATTTCCATGTGCGTCAGCCACTCCACTTTTTTGGCTGGCGGGCATGAAAAAAGGAGGATAAAAAACCGCTTGCTCGCGGTGCGGCAGTGTGGAGACCTGCCGTAATGCGGCGCATCTCATCGCAGATGACCGTGAGGGCACGATCGGCGGAGGCCGCGTGTCCGGAGCAAAGAACGATGGCGACAGTCCAACTGAAAAACATCAAGAAAGTGTACCCCTTTGTCAGCGGCGAACAGAAGAAAAACAAGAAGAAAAAGGGCGAGGAGCAGCCGGAGAAGAAGGTGAACCTGCAGATCACGGACGAGGGCGTCGTGGCGGTGCAGGAGTTCAACCTCGACATTGCGGACAAGGAATTCATCGTGCTGGTCGGACCCTCGGGCTGCGGCAAGTCCACGACGCTGCGCATGGTGGCGGGACTGGAGGAGATCACGGCGGGCGAGCTGTACATCGACGACAAGCTGATGAACGATGTGGCGCCGAAGGATCGCGACATTGCGATGGTTTTTCAGAACTACGCGCTCTACCCGCACATGACCGTGTACGAGAACATGGCGTTCTCTTTGAAGCTGCGGCACGTGGCAAAGGCCGAGATCGATAAGAAGGTGCGCGAGGCGGCGGAGATTCTGGACATCACGCAGTACCTTGAGCGCAAGCCGAAGGCGCTGTCGGGCGGTCAGCGTCAGCGTGTCGCCATCGGCCGCGCGATCGTGCGCGATCCGAAGGTGATGCTGATGGACGAGCCGCTTTCAAACCTCGACGCGAAGCTGCGCAACGAGATGCGCGCGGAGATCATCAAGCTGCGCCAGAAGCTGAATACGACCTTTATCTACGTCACGCACGACCAGACGGAGGCGATGACGCTGGGCGACCGGATCGTGATCATGCGCGACGGATACATCCAGCAGATCGGTACGCCGCAGGAGGTGTTCAACCACCCGGCGAACCTGTTTGTGGCGGGCTTCATCGGCATGCCGGTGATGAACTTCTTTGACGCGCAGCTTATCCGCGAGGGCGACAAGTTCTTTGTAGATCTCGCGGGCTACAAGGTGGAGCTGGACGCGGAGAAGGAAGAACGGCTGCTGAAAAACGAGGTGCAGAGCCAGGCCATCACGCTGGGCGTGCGCCCGGAGCACACCGACCTCGTGGCGGATGGCGTGAAGGCGCGCGTGGACGTGAGCGAGATGATGGGCTCCAGCGTGCACCTGCACTTGTCCGCTGAGGGGCGCGATGTGATCGTGATCGTGCCGACGGTGGATCTGAAGGAGAGCTTCCGCATGGGCGATACTGTGCAGTTCGGCTTTGCCGGCAAGGTGGCGCATGTCTTCTCCAAGGAGACCGGCAAAAATCTGGAGTTCTGAACCGTCAGAAAAAACAAACGAACTGACAAGGGCGTGTTGCAAAATGCGCTTTTGGGGCTAAAGTCACAAAAGAATATCTCAATATAGTTACTGGGAACCGCCGATTTTGGCGGTTCCCAGTAACTTTTCTCGCAAATACTTTTTTAAAATTTATATTTTGCAACACGCCTTTCAGACTGAGACAAAATCGTGCGGCAAGGGAAAGACATGCAGGGGGAGAGCGCAGAGAGGGGGGCGGGAGTCTCCTTTCTGCGTACAATCTATGCAAAAACGGAAGCTTTTTGAAAGCTCCCGTTTTTGCTTCGCGTAATATGCGATTAACCCTCCATCTGCTTGCCGAGGAAGGAGGCGGCGGTCTGTGCAAGCTTGTATTCGACCTCGCCGCCGGGCTTGCTGCCGCGCGGCGTGAGGAAGAGCACACTGCCGAGCACGTCGCCCTCAGAGAGCACGGGCGCGGCGACGGACAGGCAGTATTGCTCGTCGGCGGGGGAGACGGGCAGACTGCTCAGGCCGCTGTCATGGCGATAGACGGAGCGCTTGTCCATGATCGCGCTCAGCGCGCCGCTGACCGGACGGCCCAGCAGCTCCCGCCGGGCGCTGCCGGCGACGGCGATCAGACTGTCACGGTCGCTGATGGCGACGGTGCCGTCGGTGCTTTTGCGCAGGCTGTCGCAAAGCTGCGCGGCGAAGTCCGACAGTTCCCCGACCGGGGAATATTTTTTGAAGATCAGTTCTCCGTCCTTGTCTGTGAAAATTTCCAGCGGGTCACCGTCACAGATAACATTGGCACGAAAAACCTTGTCCGGACGCTTCTCCGCGCTCTGGACTATTGTGACATTTAAGCTATCTTTCGTGCCGGAATTAAAAGTTTCGGCGCTCTTTTCGGACTTTTCAGACGCATTTGCATCTTCTGGCAGCATCCCGCAGCGCAAAATGCTGTCGATGTCGGCCTTGAGCTTGATTTCCACATGGTTTTCATAGACGAAGATCTTGTCGAGGATCAGGTGCAGATCCTTCGGATCGAGCTTGTCCTTCTCCAAAATCTCATCGAAAACCTCGATGGCCGTTTTGGCCGCGCGGTTGACGCGGATGATCGCGTTCTCCCGATCCTTCGTCAGCTCGATCTGCTTGCTCAAAGAAGAAATGCGGCTTTCGATATCCGCCTCCATCTCGTCATAGGTCTGGTTGATGATGGCCTCGTTCTGCGGCCGCTTCGACAGGTCGCGCACGCGCTGCCGCTTGGCGATCTTCAGCTCCTCCTGCAGCCCGGCGAGCACCTCCTCCATGTTGTCGGCGGCGGTCTCCTTCTCTTCCAGATCCTCGTCCTGCTTCTGGATATCAGCCTGCAGCTTTGCGATCATGTCCGCCGAGGTCTCGCGCACCTTACGGAGATAATCCTTCAGCAGCGCGTCCAGCGTGTCCACCCGGATATAGTGGCTGGTGCAGCCTTTGAGCCCCCGCCGGTGATAGGTGCCGCAGCGGTAGGCGTCCCGCAGATCGGGGCGGCTCATGGAGAACATCGGGCTGCCGCAGTCGCCGCAGACGAGAAAACCGGTGTAGGTGTTCTCGTATTTTTTCACCCCGCGGTAGTCGCTTTTGGAGCGCGAGCGCCGCAGCTCCTCCACGATCCGGAAGTCCCGGTATTCGATGATCGACTGGTGGTGGTTCTCGATGACGATCTGCTCGTCCTCGTCCTTCCTGACATCCTTGCCGTTGATCTTCTGACGGGTGTATTTGCTCTGGCGCAGTGTGCCGATGTAGAAGTCATTTTCCAAAATCCCCTGCACGGAGACGATGGCCCATTCCGACTTGACCGCACGCTTGTACTCCTTGCCCTCGGCCTCCTTGCGCTCGCGCTCGGACATGCGCGGGGTGGGGATGCCCTCGTCGGTGAGGTAGTTGGCGATCCGCTTGTAGCCCCAGCCGTCGATGTACATCTGGAAGATCTTGCGCACGATCTCAGCCTCCGTGGGCACGACCTCGAACTCCTGCCGGGCGTTGATCTTGTAGCCGTAGGGCGCGGCGCAGATCCACTTGCCG
>JAFWVV010000004.1 GCA_017518225.1 Oscillospiraceae bacterium
CGCACTTCGGTCTCGTACTCAACATGAGCGGTGTTGATGGTGATGCCGCGCTCGCGCTCTTCGGGAGCCTTATCGATGGAGGAGTAATCGGTGTACTCCGCCTTGCCCTGCAGCGCCAGGAACTTGGTGATGGCGGCAGTCAGCGTGGTCTTGCCATGGTCGATGTGGCCGATGGTGCCGATGTTGACATGGGGCTTGCTTCTGTTAAACATCTGTTTTGCCATGAGTGGTTCCTCCTAAATAAAATAAATGTTTTTTGATGATTTAATTGCCAAGGCCTGCGTGGCTCTTCACCAGAGTCTCCTGCAGGGACTTCGGCAGCTCGACATAATGACTGGGCTCCATGCTGTAGGTCGCACGGCCCTGGGTTTTGCTGCGAAGATCGGTTGCATAACCGAACATCGTAGACAGCGGCACACGGCTGTCGATCATGGCGGTTCCGTTGTGAACCTCCGTGCCGGCAATCTGACCGCGGCGGGCGTTGATATCGCCCATGACGTCGCCCATATAATCATCGGGCGCGGTGACGACAACCTTCATGATCGGCTCAAGCAGGACGGGATCGGCCTTGCCGCAAGCCTCCTTGAAGGCCATGCTGCCGCAGATCTTGAACGCCATCTCCGAGGAGTCGACCTCGTGGAAAGAGCCGTCCAGCAGCGTCACCTTGACGTCCACCACCTGATAGCCGGCCAGCACACCGGAGAGCATGGCTCCCTGGATGCCCTGATCGACACAGGGGATGTATTCCTTCGGGATCGCGCCGCCCGTGACCTTGTTGATGAACTCGTAACCCTTGCCGGGCTCGTTGGGCTCGATCGTCATTTTCACGTGCGCAAACTGTCCCTTACCACCGGTCTGTCTGACGTAGCGGGTGTCAACCGTGGCGGCGCGCCGGATGGTTTCTTTGTAGGAAACCTGCGGCTTGCCGACGTTGGCCTCGACCTTGAACTCACGCAGCAGACGGTCCACGATGATCTCCAGATGGAGCTCGCCCATACCGGCGATGATGGTCTGTCCGGTCTCCTCGTCCGTGTAGGTCTTGAAGGTCGGATCCTCCTCCGCCAGCTTCTGCAGAGCGATGGCCATTTTCTCCTGACCGGCTTTCGTCTTCGGCTCGATCGCCACGCGAATGACCGGCTCGGGAAATTCCATGGATTCCAGAATGATGGGGTTCTTTTCGTCGCAGAGCGTGTCGCCGGTCGTGGTGTTTTTCAGCCCGACGGCGGCGGCAATATCGCCGGAGAAGACCTGCTCCAGATCCTCTCTGTGGTTGGCGTGCATCTGCAGGATGCGGCCAATGCGCTCGCGCTGTCCCTTGGTCGAGTTCAAAACGGTCTTGCCGGTCTCGAGCGATCCGGAATAGACCCGGAAAAAGCTCAGACGTCCGACGTAGGGGTCCGTCATGATCTTAAAGGCCAGCGCAGCGAAGGGGGCATTGTCGTCCGCGGGACGGCTTTCGACCTCGTCGGTCTTGGGGTGCGTGCCTTCCACCGGCGGAACGTCCAGCGGGGAGGGCATGTACTCCACGATCGCGTCCAGGAGCTTCTGCACACCTTTGTTCTTGTAGGAAGTACCGCAGGTCACCGGCACCATCTGCACCGCGACTGTGGCCTTCCGGATGGCCGCCCGGATCTTGTCCGTGGGCACCGCTTCGCCTTCGAGATACAGTTCCATGATCTCGTCGTCGAAATCGGATACCGCCTCCAGCAGCTTTTCACGATATTCCTCAGCCAGGTCACGCAGCTCCTCGGGGATCTCCTCGGTGCGCATGTCCTTGCCCAGGTCGTCGTAATAGATGCGGGCGTTCATCTCCACGAGGTCAATAATGCCGCGGAAAGTGTCCTCTGCGCCGATCGGCAGCTGAATGGGAACGGCATTACATTTGAGACGGTCGTGTACCATTTCCAGCACGCGGAAGAAATCCGCGCCCATGATGTCCATCTTGTTGATGTAGATCATGCGGGGGACGTGGTAGTGGTCGGCCTGTCTCCACACGGTTTCAGACTGGGGCTCAACGCCGCCCTTGGCGCACAGGACCGTTACGCTACCGTCCAGCACGCGCAGCGAGCGCTCGACCTCAACGGTAAAGTCCACGTGACCCGGGGTGTCGATGATATTGATGCGGGTGTCCCGCCAATAGCAGGTGGTAGCGGCGGACGTAATGGTGATGCCGCGCTCCTGCTCCTGCTCCATCCAGTCCATGGTCGCCGTGCCCTCATGGGTCTCACCGATCTTGTAATTGACGCCCGTGTAGTAGAGGATTCTCTCCGTCGTGGTCGTCTTTCCGGCGTCGATGTGGGCCATGATGCCGATATTTCTGGTTTTTTCGAGTGAAACTTTTCTGGGCATGAATGGATTCTCCTGTGCCGCTTACCAGCGGAAGTGTGCGAAGGCCTTGTTGGCCTCGGCGTTTTTGTGCATATCCTCGCGCTTCTTGACGGATGCGCCGAGGTTGTTGCAAGCGTCCATAATCTCGTTGGCGAGACGTTCCTTCATGGTCTTCTCGCCGCGCTTGCGGGAGTAGTCCACCAGCCAGCGCAGAGCCAGGGTCTGGCGGCGGGCCGGGCGGACCTCGATGGGCACCTGATAGGTCGCGCCGCCGACACGGCGGGCCTTGACCTCCAGGGCGGGCATGATGTTGTTCATCGCTTCGGTGAACGCATCGAGGGGCTCCTTGCCGGTCTTGTCCTTGATGATTTCAAAAGCATCGTAGACAACCTTCTGAGCAACCCCCTTCTTGCCGTCGAGCATGACGCCGTTGATGAGCTTGGTCACCAGGACGCTGTTGTACATGGGATCCGGCAAGATTTCTCTCTTGGGAACATTACCTCTTCTGGGCACGTTCTTCCCTCCTTCATTAAAAAATGGGATCAAAGGTACTCAAACATGCATGCATGCATGTCTGTTGCGCCCCGAGGTTTATCTGCGCTTTAAGCGCTATATGATAAACGACAGGGCAAAACTGCCGCAAAGTCGCTGATTACTTCTTCGCAGCCTTGGGTCTCTTCGCGCCGTACTTGGAACGAGCCTGCATACGGTTGTTGACGCCCTGGGCGTCGAGGGTACCGCGGATGATGTGATAACGGACACCGGGAAGGTCCTTCACACGGCCGCCGCGGATCATAACGACAGAGTGCTCCTGCAGGTTATGACCGATACCGGGGATGTATGCGGTGACTTCGTAACCGTTGGTGAGACGAACACGGGCGATCTTACGCAGAGCGGAGTTCGGCTTCTTCGGGGTGGACGTACGCACCGCCGTGCAGACGCCTCTCTTCTGGGGGGCGCTCAGGTCGGTCTCCTTGTTCTTCAGGGTATTCATTCCCTTCTGCAGCGCGGGAGACGTGGACTTGTAGCTGACCTTCTCTCTGCCTTTCCTTACCAGCTGGTTAAAAGTGGGCATGGGGTTCCTCCTTTCTCAAGTTTTTTCTGTGTGAAACGCCTTGGTTTTCCCTGCGTTTCAGCCAAATGAGCGGCAAAAGGCGCACCTATGCCACGCAAATTAGAATTTTAGCATAATACACAAAAAGTGTCAAGAAAATTTGTAAAATAATTTTTGAATTTCGGGCCGTTTTTTCTGCCGCTCCCCTGCCGGCGATCCAGTTGTTTCCGTCTCCCGCCGGCAGCTCGCACTGCTTGGACAGGAATCGTCAAAAAGCTATTTTTCTTCTTGTTTTTTTCCATGCAAATATGATATTATAATATTATAGGACTGTCAAAAAATTGAAGCCCAAAAGCAGAAAGGAAAAACAAAATGAAAAAGAAAATTGTATCCCTGCTGCTGTGCCTTGTGATGTGCCTGTCGCTGCTGCCTGTGACGGCTCTGGCAGACAACGGCACGGCGTCTGTTGTCGCCAGAAATGCCGTTTCCACGTCTAATGCAGCCAAGCCGACGATCACGACGCAGCCGAAGAATGTAAGCGTCAGCGTCGGGCAGACCGCAACCTTCAAAGTTACGGCAAGCGGCAGCGGGCTGACATACCAGTGGTACTATCAAGTGCCCGGTGAAAGCTCCTGGACGAAAGTGGCAAACAACGGCACTTCTGCCACATATAAGCTGACGGCAGCCGCGCGTCACAACGGTTACACCTATACCTGCAAGGTCTCCAACAGCGCTGGGCAGACTTGGTCCGGAAACGCCGTGCTGACGGTCAACGGCGCCAAGCCGGCGATCACGACGCAGCCGAAAAACGTAAGCGTCAGCGTCGGGCAGACCGCCACCTTCAAAGTCGCGGCGAGCGGCAGCGGGCTGAAATACCAGTGGTACTATCAAGCGCCCGGTGAAAGCTCCTGGACGAAAGTGGCAAACAACGGCACTTCTGCCAGCTACTCGCTGACGGCGGCCGCGCGTCACAACGCTTACACCTATACCTGCAAGGTCTCCAACAGCGCCGGACAGGTCTGGTCCGGAAACGCCGTGCTGACAGTCAGCAGCGCCAAGCCGACGATCACGACGCAGCCGAAAAATGTAAGTGTCAACGTCGGAGAGACTGCCACCTTCACCGTCGCGGCAAGCGGCAGCGGGCTGAAATACCAGTGGTACTATCAGAAGCCCGGCTCAAGCACCTGGACCGCAGTTTCTACCAACGGCACTTCTGCCACATACAAGCTAACGGCAGCGGAGCGGCACAACGGCTATACCTATACCTGCAAGGTCTCTAACAGCGCCGGACAGGTTTGGTCAGGAAACGCCAAGCTGACCGTGGATCTCACCGTCAAATATCGCGCCTTGCTGGTCGGCGAGGTCAACTTCAGCTGGGAGACCGCAAACCGCAACCACGGCGACGTGCTGATACTATCCGATATGCTCAGAAGCGTTAAAGGCCCCACCGGCGGCTCCTACGAGGTGACGTGCAAGTATGATCTGAGCAACAGCGGGATTCAGCGCGCGATTGCCAACACCTTCAAAAACGCCGACGCCAACGACGTCTCCCTGTTCTTCCTTGCCACGCACGGCGTCGTAGACGTGGCGAGCGGCCCCTATGCGGGCGAGTTGATTACCATTGGCAGCAACGGCGATGAGTATTTGACGCTGGGCGAGCTTGCCGGCTGGCTGAAAAAAGTCCCGGGCAAAGTGATTGTTCTGCTCGGTTCCTGCGGTTCCGGCGCGGCGATCGTTGAAAATGGCGTTGTCAGTTACGTTGCGGCCAATACGGCCAAAGCCTTCAACACCGCGGCGGTGAGCGCCTTTGCTGCGGTTGACGAGATTCTTCCCGGCACAGGGGAAGTGTCCAACACCGGCGAATTCCGAAACTCCAAGTTCTACGTGCTCACGGCCGCAGCTCATCAGGAAGCCAGTTGGGGCTATGAGGGCGACAGTCCTGACAACTCGTTCAACTTCTTCCCCCTCTTCTTTGCCTTGGGCGCCACCGGCGACAAGCCGGCGGACACGAACGGCAACGGCGTCGTGACCCTGAAAGAGATGTACAACTACATCAAAGTAAACACCGAAGACGTACAGCACGTACAGATGTATCCGGCCAACAGCGGCTACGGTCTGTTTAAGTAAGCACAGGATCTCGCAGCGCAAAACGGACTGCAAACAGCAAGCCCCTCTGATTCATTGCTGAACCAGAGGGGCTTTTCTATGTCTTCATTTTTCCAGAACGCGGAAGGCCGCCCTTTTCAGTTTTGAAACAGCAGCGTTCTCAAGCAGGCCAGAAGCAGCAGATGCGCCGGATAAAACACATAAAAGAAGTATTTGATCTGCCGGCCGCGCTGTCCGTTATACAGATGAAAGAGCACGAAGCTCAAGGCCCCGAACAGTTCGATCCAATGCGAGCCGAAGGACAGCATCGCCGCCAGCACACCAAAGGCCGCCAAATCGCGCGTCCACGGCCGTTCACGCAGCAGATACAGCACCAGAATCAGCGCCACACCCATCGCGCCGTAGTCGGTATGCATATACCAGGCCGCCGCGCCGAGCGCCAGCGCACAGGCGATGGCCGCCAAGCCACGCCAGGCGGACGCTTCCGTCTCCTCTCCTTTCATGAGCAGCTCCCAGATCATCACCGCCAGCAGCCCAAGCGCCAGCGTGAAAAACACGTTCTGATGGGCAAACTCGATCCAGGTCTTCTGAAACGCTATATCAAACGGCAGTTCCGACAGCAGCGCGAACAGCGACAGACGCAGCAGGTATTTCCATCGGTTTCTTGTGTGCGCGAAGCCCTCGACCAGCAAGAAACAAAACAGCGGAAAACCCAATCGACCAACGCAGCGCATCAGGTAATAAAAATTCAAGCTCTCGATTCCCGTTCCCCAGGCCCGGCGGTATTGCGCCCAGGCAAACAGCAGCACATAGGCCACGTGATCGATCAGCATCGTCAAAATCGCGACCCACTTCAGCACACTGCCAGGCAGCCCCCGACGCGATGACAACATCCTTTGTTCTTCCATTGTTTCCTCCCTCACAATTCCCGTAAAACCAGATCCGTCTCCCCCGGATTGAGCCCAAGCTCCAGACGGACAACCTTTTCATGCTTACCATAGCGGCCGCGCACCGCCTCGCGCAGCACGGTACCGCCGCGGTAGCCGTGGATGACACGCAAACGATAGACGTCTCCTTTGCATCGGCGAAGCCGTGCGTCGATCGCGGCAATCGCCTGCTGGCGCGTCATGTGGTGTACATCGATCTCCTCAAAGGCTGCCATTAGGCTCTCTCTTTCTCGCAAAGGAAAAGCTCATCGCCGCCAGCTCCTGTCCCTGCTCGTCGAAAACGGCGGCGTCAACAAAGGCGATGGACTTGCCGAGCTTTCGCAGCTCTGCGCGGCAGCGCAGCATTTTGACGTTCGGCACTCCGCGCATAAAGCGCACGTCGCCGCTGATGGTCAGTCCCATCGCGTCAATACTGCGCAGCGCCGCGCCCGCCGTCACATCCGCCATGTTGAAGAGGATGCCGCCGTAGGGCATGTTCAAGAAATTCCCATCCTCCGGCCGCAGCTCCAGCTCGGACTCCGCAATCCCCTCGCCCGCCGGAATAAAGCGAATACGAAACCGCTCATAAATGCGCTCGGCCGCCTGTGTCCAATTCTCCTGTCCCATGCTTTTCCTCCTGTTTTATAATGGATGTATTATACCAAGGCTTTTGAAAAAAATCCAGAAAAATCGACAGCCCGCGGATGATTTCCCCGTGGGCTGTCTCCTGTGCAACGCCGATTATCCCGCCTGTCTCTCCAGCTCCGCCTTGAGCGCCTCCTCTTTCCATACCGGCTCCAGCATTTGAACGCCCTTTTTCAGCAGCGCCAGTTTTTTTCGTCTGGTCACGTTGTCCCTCCATCACGTTTTTTTCATCATAGCGCAAAACGTCAGCATATTCAAGCCTCTGCGCTTAACGGCAAACAAATACCCGGAGAGGGGGATTTTTGCCGTTTATAAGTTCTGTCGCGCGCCATACGGCGCGCGACAGAGCTTAGAATTTCTCGTCAAATTTATAGCTGATATCCTGCTCAAAACTGAGCGTCGGTTCCACATGGCGAAAAATGCGGAACATTGCCGGGATGTGACGCAAAATGACGATTCCGGCGGTGAAAAAGCTGAGCTTCGTTGCCAGAGGATCATCCAGCACCAGAACAGCCGTAAGCGCCAGCGTCAGCGCGCAGAGCACCGCCCCGAGCGAGAGATAGCGGCTGAGCCACACAGCGGCAATCCCCACAATCAAGAGCGCGATGCCGATGGAAGCGTCGATTGAGAATCCCATCAGCGCCAAGGGCACAAGCGCGTAGCTGCCGCGAAAGTCATAAGAAAAGGGAAACAGGCGTCCCAGCACGAGGCAGAAGCCCGCCAGCGCCGCGCCGACCACCGCGTGATCGCCGGAGCGAAACAGGAGCTTTCCCAGCAGCAGCGGCAGCAGCGACAGCGCCAATTCCACCAACGCCAGCTTCACCGCCCCCTTCCAGCCGTAAATGCGGCGGAAGTTGGACACAAAGACGTTGCCGGAGCCGAGGCGGCGCAGATTGCGGTGAAAGACGAAGTTGGAAGCAAGCACCGTGCTTTTCAGACAGCCGGCGAGATAGGCCAGCAGGGCGGTGAGAATGGAAAAAATCCAGTATTTCATTCCTTATCCCCTTTCTGGCGAATGACGAGGCGCACGGGCGTACCCTCCAGCCCGAAGACCGCGCGGATCTGGTTTTCGATATAGCGCTGATACGAAAAGTGGAACAGCTCGCGCGAGTTGCAGAAGATGACGAAGTTAGGCGGCTTGATGCCCGTCTGCGTCATATAGTAGATCTTCAGGCGGCGGCCCTTGTCCGTGGGCGGCTGCACACGCGCCTGTGCGTCCGCCAGAACGTTATTGAGCATACCGGTCGTGATGCGCATGCTGCTCTGGTCGTTGACGAAGTTGATGAGTTCAAACAGCCGCTCGGTGCGCTGGCCGGTCATCGCGGAGATGAACAGCACCGGCGCATAGCTCATGAAGCTCAAATCGCGCAGCACTTCCTTGCGCATCTTCTCCAGCGTGCCCGTTTCTTTTTCGACCAGATCCCATTTGTTGACGACGATAATGCTGGCCTTGCCCGCCTCGTGGGCCAGCCCCGCAATCTTCGTATCCTGATCGGTCACACCCTCGCGCGCATCAATCATAATGAGACAGACGTCCGCCCGCTCGATGGCCAGCTGCGCGCGCATGACGGAGAACTTCTCCACGCGCTCGTCCACCTTGGACTTGCGGCGGATGCCCGCCGTGTCGATCAGCGTGTAGCGGCCGTACTGGTTTTCAAAGACCGAGTCCACCGCGTCGCGCGTGGTACCGGCCATATCGCTGACGATCAGGCGCTTCTCGCCCAGAATGTGGTTGATGAGCGAGGATTTGCCGACGTTCGGCTTGCCGATGACGGCGACCTTGATCGTGTCGTCCTCTTCCTCGTCCTCCTCGGCGGGCGGGAAATACTTCATGCACTCGTCCAGCAGATCGCCCGTGCCGTGCCCGTGCACCGCTGAAACGGCGATCGGATCGCCCAGGCCGAGGGAATAAAACTCGTAAAGCGTCGGATCGGTCGTGCCGGTAGAGTCGGCCTTGTTGACGGCCAGCACCACGGGCTTTTTCGCGCGCAGCAGCATATTCGCCACATCCTTGTCCGCGGCGGTCACGCCGGTGCGGATATCCGTCACCAGCACGATGACGCTCGCCGCGTCGATGGCGATCTGCGCCTGCTCACGCATGAAAAGCAGGATCTCGCTGTCGGTGCTCGGCTCGATGCCGCCGGTGTCCACGAGATCAAAGCTGCGCCCGCACCACTCGCAGGGCGCGTAAAGCCGGTCGCGCGTCACGCCGGGCGTGTCCTCCACGATCGAGAGGCGCTGCCCGGTCAGACGGTTGAACAGCATGGATTTTCCTACGTTGGGGCGGCCGACGATGGCCACCAGAGGTCTTGCCATAGCTTCACTTCCTTGTCCATTCGGAATGCAAAAGGATTTTTCCCGCCTTCCGAACACCTATTGCTCATTGATTGTATCTGTAGTATTCCGTATTCTCGCCCTGCATCGGCGTCTGCAGCGCGGGCAGCTCGCCCGCCATCGCATCCCAGAGCGCGAAGCCGTCCTGCTCCACGGGGATGATCGGCACGCCGAGCGCCTCGATGGCCTGCTGCAGGGTCACGTCGTCCAGAAAATCCTGCTCCTGGCGGCGGATCATGTTCTGGGAGATGAGCAGCCGATCGCCCAGAGGCTTTTCCTTGAGCTGCGCGATCAAATCCTGCCCGGTGATGAGACCGGCCACGTTGATGCTGTGGCCGAAAAAGTCGTTGACGATGGCGTAAACGCGCCCGTCAAGCGCGGGATACTTCTCTTTTGCCGCGTCCAGCAGCCTTTGAAAATACGGCGCGGCAGACACGCCCGTTGCGATGGAAAAGGACTGCGCGCCCGGATCCTCGGACAGGCGCAGCGCGGAGAGAAATTCCGTCTCCAGCAGCCGCAGCATCCCGACGCCGTTTTCCAGTTGGGTATGCTCCTCGTAAAACTCGTCCTCCGGCAGCTCGCGCCCGGCGAGCAGATACATCTCGTCCCCGCAAAAAAAGATGCGCGTGCCGTGCTTTTTTACACACTCGTCGCCAAAGGCGGTGACCATATCCAGCGTCTCCGCCGCATGCTCGCGCGTAAAGGGCTCCAGCTTTTCCAGCCCCTCGCGGTATTTTGTCAAACCCACCGGCACGATGGACACGCTGTGTACGCCCGGGTGCATCGCTTCCAGATCGCGCATGGAGCGCAGCAGCTCCTCGCCGTCGTTCCAGCCGGGGCAGCAGACGATCTGGCAGTTCATGGTAATGCCGTTTTCGGCAAAGCGTCGCATGATCTCGATGGTCTCTCCCGCGCGCTTGTTTTTCAGCATCCGGCGGCGCAGCTCCGGGTTCGTGGTGTGGACGGAGATGTCGATCGGGCTGATGTGCAAATCGATGATACGCTGGATCTCGCGCGGGGCAAGATTCGTCAGCGTGATGTAGTTGCCCAGCAGAAAGCTGAGCCGCGCATCGTCATCCTTAAAGTACATGGTCGGGCGCATGCCCGGCGGCAGCTGGTCAATGAAGCAGAACACGCAGCCGTTGGCGCAGGAGCGCGGCGCGTCCATCAGATAGCTCTCAAAATCCAGCCCGAGATCGCCGCCCTCGCGCTTTTTCACCTGCAGCTCGTACTCCGTGCCGTCGGCGCGGCGCAGCTTCAGCTGCAACTCGCGGTCATAAGCGTAGAACTTGTAGTCCAGCACGTCGATGATGCGATTGCCGTTGATGGAAAGCAGGACATCCCCCGGCTCCACACGGTGGCGCAGGGGGCTGTTACTATCAATGGATTTGATCTTGTTCTCCATGCCGTCCTCCTGCAACATAGCAAAAGGAAGAGCGGCAGACGCCTCTCTTCCTCAAGCTTTTTTACTTGCTTTCCTCAACGTTGATGACCGTACGACCCTTGTACTGACCGCAGGCCTTGCAGACACGGTGAGGCATGCAGAAAGCGCCGCAGTTGGGGCACTTGATGATGCCGGGGGCTTCGAGCTTCCAGTGGGAAGAACGCCGCTTGTCACGTCTTGCTCTCGATACTTTTCCTTTCGGGACCGCCATGATGACACCTCCTGATCTTTGCTGTTTTGAGCAGCATTATAGTATTTGTTATTTATCCAAAAGCTGCTCAAGCACAGCCAATCTTGGATCTTTTTCTTTCCCGCAGCCGCAGGGCCCGAGATTGAGATTTTTACCGCAGCGGTGGCAAAGTCCCTGACAGTCCTCCCGGCAGAGAAGCTTGCTCTCCATGTCCAGCACGAAGTTCGTCACAAGGATCTCGTCGAGATCGATCTCCGTGCCCTCCAGCAAAAAGAGCTCGGGATTCTCGCCGTCGTCCTCTTCGACGATCGTCGCGTGCAGCGGCGTTTGCTTCGTCCGGGTGATCGGCGTACCGCAACGGTCGCAGACGCAATCCAGCTCCGCCGTCAGCGTGCCCTCCAGACGTAGGACGCCCGCCTCGTTGACCACGCGGCCGACAGCGTGCGGCTTCGTCAGATAGGCGCGCACCGCCGGAAATTCAAGGCCCTCGGTTTCCAGTTCCGTTTCAAACGACACCGATTCGCCGGGGATCTCGATGATCCTGCTCAAATTCAGTCGCATAGTCTCACCTCGAACAATCGCTTTAGTATTATAGTTGCTTTGACAGGTCTTGTCAACACATATTTTATCGTGTATAATCCAAATCAAGCAAAAATTTTGAGGATTCTGCCATGAAAGAACTGGAAATCAAAGCCAACGACGCCGGACAGCGTCTGGATCGCTTCGTCGGCAAGGCCGTTCCCCTGCTGCCGGAGTCGCTGCTGCAAAAATATATTCGCCTCAAGCGCGTAAAAATCAACGGCAAGGGCGCCAAGCGCGACACGCGCCTGAGCGCCGGAGACCTCGTCCAGCTCTACATCAACGACGAGTTTTTTGAAAAGCCGCGCGAGGACAACGCCTGGCTCAAAGTCGGCGCACCGAAGCTCACGATCGTCTATGAGGACGAAAACGTCCTCCTGTGCGACAAGAAGCCGGGCGTGCTCTGTCACAGCGCCGGCGTTTGGGATTATAACACGCTGATCGCCCATGTGCAAGCCTATCTCGCGCAAAAGGGCGAATGGCGGCCGAAGGAGGAAAACGCCTTTGCCCCGGCGCTGTGCAACCGCATCGACCGCAACACCGGCGGCATCGTCATCGCCGCCAAAAACGCCGAGGCGCTGCGCATCCTCAACGACAAAATCCGCGACCGCGAGATCGACAAGCTCTACCTCTGCGCCGTGCAGGGACGGCCGAAGCCGTCGGCGGGGCGCTTGGAAAACTACCTGTTCAAGGATGCAAAGAAAAATCAGGTCTTTGTAAAATCCCGCCCGGAACCCGGCGCCAAGACCGCCGTTACCGAGTACCGCACACTGTGCAGCAAGGGCGCCTTGAGCCTCGTCGAGTGCCGCCTGCTCACCGGGCGCACGCATCAGATCCGCGTGCAGATGGCGCACAGCGGCACGCCGCTGCTCGGCGACGGCAAATACGGCAGCGAGCGCTTCAACAAGGGCTTTGACGAAAAGGGGCAGGCGCTGTATTCCTACAAGCTGCGCTTTGACTTCCCGACCGACGCGGGGCTTTTGAACTACCTCCGCGGCCGGGAATTCCGGGTGGAAAAGATCGACTTCGTCGAAAAGTATTTTGGGATTGAAACTTTGGAGTTTTGATATGGATATCATCATCAAGCCCATGCAGACCGAGGAGGAGATCCGCGGCAAAGCCTTCGTCCATTGGAAAAGCTGGCAGGAGAGCTACGCCGGGATCGTCGACGCCGAATATCTCTCCCGCATGTCGGTCGAACGCTGCGAAGAGAGCGCCCGGCGCTGGCCGGAAAACACCTGGGTCGCCAAGGACGGCGAGCGCGTCGTCGGCTTCACCGTGCCCTGCCGCATCTTCGGCGAGGACGGCGCGGAAACCGACGAGGGCGAGGTTCGCGCCGTTTACGTCTTGGAGGAGTACCAGCATCAGGGCATTGGCTATGCGCTGATGCAGCAGGCGCTGAAGACGCTTTCCGGCTGCCGGGTCGTCTGCGTATGGGTACTGAAGGATAACCGCAAGGCGATCCGCTTTTATGAACGTGTCGGCTTTCGCGCCGACGGCGCCGAGCAGGACTATACCCTCGGCACGCCCGTCAAAATTATCCGCATGACGATGGAAATGTAAGGCCGTAGCGCCGACCATTGGTCGGCGTTGTGAGATATCCATAGTTTTCGCCGACCGATGGTCGGCGCTACGGGGTGCGGTTATGCTTCTCGCCGACCATTGGTCGGCGCTACGAGAAGCGATTGGTCTTTTCCATTCGCCAAGGGCACAGTGCAACGCCGTAGCGCCGAGCAATGCTCGGTGTTAATAAAAAACCATATTTTTCGCCGAGCACTGCTCGGCGCTACGAGGTGCGGTTATTGTGAACAATACCCATATCGGCAAACGTCTCCGGCTTATAAACTATGATTACAGCACCCCCGGCGTATACTTTGTTACATTCTGCACCAAAGACCGCCGTCCTGTTTTATCGGAAATCCTCGCAGGGTCGAGCATTGATTGTCCGCCGGAAGTATCTCTGACCCATGCCGGAGCAGTTTTGGACGCAGCTATTTGTCAAATACCCCTGCGATATCCGTCCGTTTCCGTCAAACAGCATATCATCATGCCAAATCACGTCCATTTGCTTTTACAGCTTTCAGGAGACGCTGCGCCAGCGCTTGGACGTATCATCCAGCAACTCAAAGGAACCGTCTCCAAACAGCTCGGCACATCCATCTGGCAAGACAAGTACTACGACCACGTGATCCGTGACGAAAATGATTTTTTGATCAAATACAAGTATATCAGCGATAACCCTTCCAAATGGGCAGAGGATGAGTACTATTATCCCTGACATCCCGTAGCGCCGAGCATTGCTCGGCGACTATCCCCATTCCATCTTGAACGCCGAGCATTGCTCGGCGCTACGAACATAACACAGGAGGTACAACCCCATGCTCTCTGTCAACGATCTGTCCATGCAGTTTGGCTCGTCCGTACTGTTTTCCAAGGTAGATCTGCAATTCACCGCCGGCAACTGCTATGGCATCATCGGCGCAAACGGCGCGGGAAAATCCACGTTCATTAAAATCCTCTCCGGTGAGCTGGAGCCGACCGGCGGCAGCGTCGTACTCGACCCCAAGCGCCGCATGTCCGTTTTAAAGCAGAACCAGAGTCTCTACGACGACTTCAGCGTACTCGATACCGTTATCATGGGTCACCAGCGGCTCTATGACTGCGGCAAGGAGAAGGACGCGATCTATGAAAAGCCCGATTTCGACGACGAGGACGGGCTTCGCGCGGCCGAGCTGGAGGAGGAATACGCCGAGCTCGGCGGCTATGAGGCGGAGAGCGACGCTGGGCGCATTCTGCAGGGTCTCGGCGTGGACGTTTCGCTCCACCAGAGCCTGATGCGCGAGATCGACCCGCGCCTCAAGGTCAAGGTGCTGCTGGCACAGGCGCTGTTCGGACACCCGGACGTGCTGCTGCTCGACGAGCCGACCAATAACCTTGACCTCGCCAGCGTCGTCTGGCTGGAGGACTTTTTTATGGACTACGAGGGCACGGTGCTGGTCGTCAGCCACGACCGCTATTTTCTCAACAACGTCTGTACCCACATCGTCGACATCGACTACGGCAAGATCAAGATGTACGTCGGCAACTACGACTTCTGGTACGAATCCAGCCAGCTCATCCAGCGCCTGATCCGCGACCAGAACAAAAAGGCCGAGCAGAAGATCCAGGAGCTTCAGACCTTTATCGCGCGCTTTAGCGCGAACAAGTCGAAGTCCCGGCAGGCGACGAGCCGCCGGAAGCTTCTCGACAAAATCACTGTCGAAGAGCTGCCCGCCTCCAACCGCCGCTATCCCTGGGTCGGCTTCAAAGCCGAGCGCGAGCCCGGCAAGGATCGGCTCTTCGTCACCGAGGTCTCGAAGAGCGTGGACGGCGTGCCGCTTTTGAACAAGGTCAATTTCATCGTCGGCAAAGAGGACAAGATCGCCCTCGTCGGCAAAAACGAACTGGCCGTCACGATGCTCTATAAGATCCTCATGGGCGAGGAGGAGCCGGACGCGGGCGAGGTCAAGTGGGGCGCGTCCATCGAGCCAAGCTACTTCCCCAAAGATCACAACAGCTACTTTGACGGCTGCGACTACGACCTGATCGACTGGATGCGCCAGTTCTCCGAGGACAAGCGCGAGAGCTATCTGCGCGGCTTTCTCGGGCGGATGCTCTTCTCCGGCGACGAGGTCTATAAGCCCGTCAAGGTGCTCTCCGGCGGCGAAAAGGTGCGCTGCATGCTCAGCCGGATGATGCTCTCGGGCGCAAACTTCCTCGTGCTCGACCAGCCGACCAACCATCTCGATCTGGAGAGCATCGCCGCGCTCAATAACGGCCTCGAGGCCTTTAAGTACAACATCATCTTCTCCTGCCACGACCACCAGCTCACGCAGACCGTGGCCAACCGCATCATCGAGATCACCGAAAACGGCACGATCATCGACCGCCTGTGCTCCTATGACGAGTATATGAACCTTGCGGATATGCAGCAGACGCGATAAAAATTTTCCATAAAACGACGCAAGAATCAAGGAGTTTCCCTGATCCTTGCGTCGTTTTATATCTGCCAGGGCGAAGTGTCGATCACGCTGCCATCCCGCAGGTCGATGAGCAGAAGCGTCAGCGCGGCGCTGTATTCGTCATTGATTTCCGTCACGCCCTCGATCCGCTCCGTACCGCGAAAGCTCAGCGTCGGAATCAGCTCATAGGTAAAATTGCCGGTCGGGAGGCGGAAGTACCCGACGCTAATCCCGGTGATCTCGCGCACAAGCCCGGCGGGCTGCTCTTCCTCGAAATAGAGATAGTGGATATGATCGTCCGTCGTCCAGCGTTTCATCGCCATACGCGCGGCGTCCATTGCCTCGTTGAGGGAGATCAGCGGCCTTTGTTCGGCTGTGCTGTCCTCCAACAGGCCTGTCAAGTGAATGTCAAACAGCGTTCCGTCGTTGGCACAGATCATATAGAAGGACTCGCCATATCCGCCGTCCACCAGCTCGGCGTTCGTTCCGGCGATCGGTTTTCCCTGGTCCGCCCGGATTTTCCAGCCTTCCATTTCAATGCAGAAAAGCCCAAGCCCGGTCCAGCTTCCGTCATCCTCCAGTCGCTGCATTTCGCGCACATGCGCCTCGCAGCGCCATGCGCCAAGACCGATCCGGGCGATCAGCGCCTCCGCGTTCCGCTCGGCCTGCCGCAGCTGCTCGTCCGTGGCCGCCACGGCGGACATATGTCCCGTTGCCTCATAGGCCTCCGCCTGTGACATGCCGGCGGTGTCATTCAGCCACACACTGATGCTGTGATCCCAAAAGTCGTCATGCTCTGAATTATGGGCCCACAGGCTATAGTCAAGCCCGTCCAGCCTGCCCTGCGCCCGAAGATACGCGCTGACGCCAAGGGGGATCTCGTCCGTATAGGCCGGATACTCGAGACTGTAATCATGGCCCTGTTCATCCCAATATTCCATCGGTCGAAACAGCCAATCACATTCCTTCGGCGTCAGCTCCTCCGGCGCGTATGCCCAGGCCTCCCGGTAATAGTTCAGGATTTCCTGCCGAGTGCGGCGAATATTCTCTACCGCGCCATCGGATAAGTCCTCTCCATGGGATTGACGGATCCTCTCTGTCGTTACGCCCTCCTCCCAGGCTGCAATCCGCTTTTCAATCTCCGCGCGGGTCAGCATCCAACCGTATTCATAGAGCGGGCTATCTCCAAAAATCGCCTCTGCCGTCCGTCTGACCATATCCGAGCTGACGGTCTTTGGCTTCACGGAAATGACGGGCATTTCCTCCGGAATGCCGTCAAAGCTTTCGTCGTGGATGTAAATTTTCACCTCGCCGTTGTCGCTTGTCATCTCCTCGTGCCAGCCGATTGGCGTAGTCTCGGTTTTTATCGCAGACTGCAGCCCTGTCCCGCTCTCCATAAGCGCGGCGGGGAATTTTTCGCCTGTTTTCTCTGTCCGCTGCACACCTCCGCAAGCGCAAAGAGAAACGGCAAGTGCAAAAAGCAGTAATATACCGGCAAAGCGTTTCATGGCTGTTCTCCTTTCGCATAGCTTTGAAAATCCACGCCGTCAGCGATCCGCTCCGCAAAGGCCTGTCTCGCTGCCGTATCCTCACAGTCTCCAGAGAAAGCGTACAGCACAGTGACGGCGGCTGTATCGTCGTTCCAGAAAGTCAGGCAACGGTACTGCGCGTGCCCGTTCGAATCACGGCTCTGCTCCAGCATCGCGATGCTGACATTGTCGCCCCGCGCCGTCGTATAGCTCCATTCCTCAAATTCGTCCGTTGTATTTGTCGTCAGCTCCTCAGCGGACAGATAGCCGGAAAGCTCCGTATAGATGAAGAAATATCTTTTGCCGTCGTCCAGTTCAACAAAGCCCTCCCGCGTGCTCGAACCGTTCTCATACACGCCGGTATTGCTATAGATCCTCGCATTAAACAATTTTGTCTTTTCCGTGTGCAGCTTCAAGCCGTGCGCAGATGCGATTTCATAGAGCTTGTCCAGCGATGCGCGATCCCAGCAGCCGTACAGCCGCGCGACAGCTCTTTCCTCGTCGCTCTCGGCAAAGCTGCGCGCAAGATCGCGCCATTCGTAATAACTTTCGCCCTTTCGCAGCTGCGCGGCGGCCATTTCCTGCTCGTGCGCGGCGCGCCAGCTCAGCCACTCGGCTGCGGCGGCATACTCCGGCGAATCCGTCACGCCGCCGAGGGAGATATAGCTGTGCCGATGTGTATCACGCAGCTTTTCCATCGTCTCCGCATCGGCTTTGGAAAGCGCCGCGTCTGTGTGCCAAGGCAAATCCGGCGTGATGCGCCGCGTGGACAGGCCAAAGAGCCCCGTCGCGTAGGCCGTCGCCGTCAGCAGCGCCGTGATCGCCGCCGCGATCAAGACCGTGCGGACGAGCCTTTGCCGCCGAAACGCAATGATCGCGCCGCCCTCGATCCGCGCGGCGGCCGCGAGGATATAACGGCTGTCGATACCATCAAAGGCGTCAATCAACTGATCTCTTGTCATAACAAAGCCTCCTTTTTCAGATATTGCAGGAGCTTTTGGCGCGTGCGGCGAAGCTTGGACTTGACCGTGTTTTCGCGCAGCGAAAAGCGCGCGGAAAGCTCCTTGACGGGGAGGCAGAAAAAGTATTTTGCCACGAAAAGATCGCGCTCCGTCTCCGGCAGCAAACCCAGAAAGGCATTGAGCGCGCGCGTCAGCTCCTCTGTCTCAAGGCTTTTCTGCGGATTGTCCGGCGCAGCAAGGCACGCGGAGAGCTCCTCAAAGGCGAGCGCCGTCTCCCCGCCTCCGCGCTTTTTCGCCGCGCGCCTGCGCAGGCGGCTGATCGAAATGCGCCGGGTCAGGCGCGCAAAATACGCCTTCAGGCTGTCCGGCCGTGTCGGCGGGATCGCGTTCCATGCAGCCAGCCAGACGTCGTTCACACTCTCCTCCGCGTCCTCGCGGTTCGCCAGCACGTTCATCGCAATCCGGCGGCAGAAGCCGCCATAGGCGCGGTCGCTCTCGGCGATCGCCGCCTCCGAGCGGGCAAAATACAGTTCAATGATCGAGGCCTCTGTCATCGTCTCTCTCCCCTCCGCCTATCCTGTCGCAAACGCGCAAAAAAAGTTGCCTTTGCCATGAAAAAATCATAACAAAGGCAAGATCTTATTTCAAGCAGTTTAATCCCTGCTCATCGTTTCTCGATCACCGCGATGGCGCAGGGCATTTTTCCTTCAATAACGGTGTATTGCACATCGCGATATCCCATTTCCTCTAAAAAATCCTGATAACTTGCCTGATCAAATTGCCGCTGGAAATCGGCACCGAGCCAGCCGAGCAATGAGGCCGCGGCGCGGTTGCTCTTTTTCGTCAGATTGATATAGGTCGGCAGGATGATCCTGCCGCCGGTCTTCAGCACACGCTCCAGTTCCCTGAGAGCCTTTTCCGGCTCCGGCAGCAGATGAATCACGTTGCCCGCCACAAGCTTGTCAAAGCGTCCGTCGGCATAGGGCAGGCGCAGCATATCTGCTTTTTCGACCGTGACGTTTCCCTTGTCTTTGAGCTTCTTTGCCGCCTGCCGCAGCATCCCCTCCGAAACGTCAGTCGCCACCAGCGATTGGCATCTTGCAGCGAGCGCCCGGCTGATCGCCCCGGTGCCGCAGCCACACTCCAACACCTCGTCGCGGCTGTCCAGCATCGCCGCCACAGCCTCACCCGTACCGAGATATACCTTTCGGTTATAGAGCGTCTCAAACAAATCATAAACCGGAGAAATCTTGTCCCAAAACAATGCGGCCATGCTCCTCTTATTCCTCGATATGCTCCATGCCCTGGGCGATGATGCTGCGCACGTGCTCATCGGCGAGGGAGTAGAACACGCTTTTGCCCTCGCGGCGGCTTTTCACCAGCTTGCTGCGCTTGAGCAGCGCCAGCTGGTGCGAGACGGCGGACTGGGTCATACGCAGCGCCTCCGCCAGATCGCAGACGCAGACCTCCGCCTCAAACAGCACGAACAGGATGCGAATGCGCGTCGTATCGCCAAAAACCTTAAAAAGCTCTGCCAGATCCAGCAAATCCTCCTCCGGCGGCATCTGCTCGCGCACACGGCACAGCAGATCCTCATGCAGCTCGGTCTTCTCACAGCATTCAACCGTATGATCTTTCATTCAAAAAACTCCTTATACATTTTTGACGTTCAGCGCGCGGATCGCGTTGAGCACCGCCAGCACCATCACGCCCACGTCGGCAAAGATCGCTGCCCACATATTGGCGATCCCCAGCGCGCCCAGCAGCAGACACAGGAGCTTCACGCCAATGGCGAATACGATATTCTCGTACACGATGCGGATACACTTGCGCGCGATGCGGATCGCTTTGGGCACCTTTTCGGGGCTGTCGTCCATCAGCACCACGTCGGCCGCCTCGATCGCCGCGTCCGAACCGAGCGCGCCCATCGCGATCCCGACGTCGGCGCGCGAGAGCACCGGCGCGTCGTTGATGCCGTCGCCGACGAAGGCAAGCTTTGCGCAGCCGTTCTTCTCGTTCAAAAGCTCCTCGACCTTATCGAGCTTATCCCCCGGCAAAAGCGCCGCGTAAAATTCCTCCACGCCGAGCGCCTGCGCCGCCTGTCGCGCAGCGGCGGGCGCGTCGCCCGTCAGCATGACGAGCCGCTCCACCCCCGCACGGCGAAGCTCTGCCAGCGCCACGCTCGCACCGGGCTTGAGCCGGTCGCAGATCAGGATATGCCCCGCGTAGTCCCCGTCCAGCGCGACGTGCACCAGTGTGCCGACGCCGTGGCAGGGCTGCCATAAGATCCCCTGCTCCTCCATCAGCTTGTCGTTGCCGACCGCTACGCGCAGGCCGTCCACCGTAGCCACAAGGCCGCGCCCGGGATACTCCTGCAGCTCGGACACCCGGCTCTGGTCGAGCGCTCCGCCCCAGGCCTTTTGCAGACTGAGGCTGATGGGATGTTTCGAATAGCTCTCCGCCAGAGCCGCCAGCTCCAGTAGGCGCCGCTCCTCGACGGTGTTGTGATGCACGCCGCTGACCTCGAAAACCCCCTGTGTCATCGTGCCCGTCTTGTCAAAGGCGACGGTCTTAACGCGCGCAAGCGCCTCCATGTAGTTCGAGCCCTTGATCAAAATACCCGCGCGGCTCGCTCCGCCGATCCCCGCGAAGAAGCTCAGCGGGATCGAGATCACCAGCGCGCAGGGGCAGCTAATGACGAGGAAGGTCAGCGCACGGTAGACCCAGACGCCCCAGTCCGCGCCCACGCCGAGCGCCAGCCGCACAAGCGGCGGCAGCAGCGCCAGCGCCAGCGCGCTGTAGCAGACCACCGGGGTATACCAGCACGCAAAGCGCGAGATGAAATTCTCCTGCCGGGATTTCCGCGCCCCGGCGTTTTCAACCAGATCGAGGATCTTCGAGGCAGTCGACTCGCCAAAGGCGCGCGTGGTGCGGATCTTCAAAAGCCCCGTCAGATTGACGCAGCCGCTGACGACCTCGTCGCCCGCGCTCACGTCGCGCGGCAGACTCTCGCCGGTCAGCGCCGCGGTGTCCAGGGTGCTCTCGCCCTCGGCCACCACGCCGTCGATGGGAATCTTCTCCCCCGGCTGCACCCAGATGACGGTGCCGGGCGTCACCTCATTCGGATCAACCTGCGTCAAAGCCCCGCTCTCGTCCGCCACGTTCGCGTAGTCCGGGCGGATATCCATCAGCGCGCCGATGCTTCGGCGGCTCTTGTCGACGGCGTAGCTCTGAAACAGCTCGCCGATCTGATAAAAGAGCATGACCGCCGCGCCCTCCAGATACTCGCCCAGCGCCATCGCGCCGACGGTCGCCACGGCCATCAAAAAATTCTCGTCAAAGGGCTGGCCGCGCAGGATACCCTTGGCCGCCTTTTTCAAGATATCATAGCCGATCACGAGATACGGGATCAGATACAGCCCCAGCGCCGGAAGCCGCCGCTCCGGCAGCAGGCCGAAACGGAACGCCGCCCAGACCGCCGCCAGCAGCAGCGTTGACAAAACGATCCGCGCCAGGACCTTTTTCTGCTTCTTGTTCATGCCGTCGCCGCCTTAGAGGTAGATCTCGCAGTCGTCCTCGACCTTTTTGCAAGCCTTCTGCACAGCCTTCATCACCGCCGCGACATCCGCGCCCTCCTCAAACTCCACATGCATCTTCAGCGCCATGAAGTTCACCGTCGCGTCCTTCACGCCCGCAGTGTTTTTCGCCGCCTGCTCCATCTTATTGGCGCAGTTGGCGCAGTCGACCTCGATCGCATAGCTCTTTTTCATGTCGTCTATCTCCTTTCATTTGAACAATTGTTCATGTGTTCGATTTCATTATACGCCTTTTCTTCGAATTGTCAAGGAGAATCTCTATAAAGATTGACCTGTTTACTCTGGTCGAGCAGAAGGCGAAAAGCCGTGAGGATCTCTCACGGCTTGTTCTTTTTCATTTTCTTTTTCGTCAGCTCGTAGCTCATGCCGACGAGGCTTTTGATCTCCTCGTCCGGCAGGCCGCCGTCGAGCAGCACCGTGATCCAGTGCTTTTTGTTCATGTGCCAGGCGGGCAGACAGCCCGGCTGCTCCTGCAAAATCAAAACCAGCGCGGGATCGAGCTTGACGTTCAGCACGTCCACGCTCCCCGCGCCCGGCAGCCGCAGCGTCCGGCGCGGCAGATCCATCACGAGGCCGTACCACTTTGTCCCGAGGCTGTGTCGCAGCACGGCGTAGCCCGGCGCGTCCATCCATGGGTATTCCGGCTCCGTGCCGTAGGTTTCCAGCACGTATCGCAGCAGCGTTTCTCTCGTCATTGTTCACACCACCTGGAACAGATAGAATTTCAGATAGTCCGTCTCCGGCACGTTCCAGAGGATCGGGTGGTCCGGCGCCTGCTGGCGCGCCTCGATCTGACGCAGCTCAACGCCCGCGTCCAGCGCGGCGGCGCGCAGCATCCGCTCAAAGCGCTCGCCGGGCATGAAGTGACTGCAGGAGGCGGTGGCAAAATAGCCGCCGCGCGGCAGCAGCCGCAGGGCGCGCTGGTTGATCTCCTTATAGCCGCGCTCGGCGCTGTCGGCCGTCTTGCGGCTTTTGGTAAAGGCGGGCGGATCGAGGATGATGAAGTCGTAGGGTGCGCCGCCGCGCTCGGCGAGCGCGGGCAGCAGCTCGAACACGTCCGCGGTGACAAAGTCCATGCGCCCGTCCAGCCCGTTTCTTTGCGCGTTTTGCCGCGCCAGCTCGATCGCCGCGGCGGACACGTCCACCGCCGTCACGCGCTCTGCGCCGCCCAGCGCGGCGTTGAGCGCAAAGGAGCCGGTATGGGTAAAGCAGTCGAGCACGCGCTTGCCGCGCGCGAGCCTTGCCACGGCGAGGCGGTTGTATTTCTGATCGAGAAAGAAACCGGTTTTCTGTCCGTTCTCCACGTCCACAGCGTAATACACGCCGTTTTCGCAGATTTCCGTCTGCGTGCTGCCGCCGCCGCAAAACCAGCCCTTTCCCTGATCGAGCCCCTCCAGCGCGCGGATCGGCACGTCGTTGCGCTCGTAGATCCCGCGGATTTCCTGTCCGTCCTCTGCGAGCACTTCCAGCAGCAGCGGGAAAATTTCCTCCTTGCGCCTTTCGATACCAACGGAGAGCGTCTGCGTCACCAGCAGATCGGAAAAGCGGTCGATTGTCAGTCCCGGCAGACCGTCCGCCTCGCCGAACACGATGCGGCAGCAGCTTAAATCCTCCGGACGCAGCACGCTCTTGCGGTAGTTCCAGGCGTATTGAAGGCGCCGCTTCCAAAAAGCCGCGTCAAAGCGGTCGTTGGCATTGCGCGAGACGAGGCGCACGCGGATCTTACTCTCCCGGCTCAAAAAGCCCGTACCGAGATACGCGCCTTTTTCCGTTACCGCATCCACCAGCGCGCCGTTTTCGCCCTCCGGCTCCTGCCGGATCTCCGCCGCATAGATCCAGGGATGTCCCCCTTGCACCCAGCGGCTGCCCTTGGCGCTGACAACCGCGCGCGGATAGCTTCGCTCCGTTTTCATGGCTGTTTTCCTCTCTTTCAAAACGCCTCCCGCGCAGAACACGCGGGAGGCGGCGTTTAGTCGTTTTCGGTGTCGATCAGCACCCAGGAGATCTTATCGCGATTGTCCGGCAGATAGTTCAGCACCACCGGCACAAAGCGCTCGCTGAGCCGGCCGATGATCTGTTTATTCTGCAGATCGGCGACGTTGAAGGTATAGGCGTAGCGGTCGGTCATGTAATAGACGCGGTCGTAGAGCTTGAAAAACAGATTGCCGTCCTGTCCGTTGGCGCTATCGCGACCAAGCAGCGCCGAGGCGGAGTCGACGTAGATCGACAAAAAGCCGTCACGGTCTTTCAGTTCCTCCGCCACACTGCGCGCAAAGCCGCAGATCGCGTTGACCGGGCTCTGCGGGGTGGACATCTCGCGGCTGTAGAGCACTCTTTCGCCCTCTTTCAGCACCGGATGGACGACGTTTGCAAGCACGACCTCGTCAAAGCCCATCTCGTAGAGCTCGCGCACCATGCTGACGGTGTAATCCAGCAGATCCAGGCTGTATCCGTCCAGCCAATAGCCGCCCTCATCCATATAGTTGAAGCCCGCGTCGTTACGCAGCGTGACAACCGTGCTGCGCGACGCATACAGCTCGTCACGGCAAATGCTGATCTGCGCCACAAGATAGACCTTGTTTTCCTTCAGCGTTGCAAGCTGTGTCTTCATCTCATCGGTCAGCGGGCTGCCCGTCAAGCCGAAAGCCGTCGCCGACCAGGCCTTGGAGTCCCATTTGATTGCGCCGGAGGGCGGCTTCATCTCCAGCACAAGGGCATTGCCTACGTTGAGGCGCGCCGCATACTCCGTGATCTTGTCCACCGTGAAATCATCGGCCTTGACAAAGATCGCGCGCATCTGCTGAAGATTGTAGCCTGCGTCTGCCTCGATACGAGAATAATCCGGCTCCTCAAAGGTGACCGAAACCTCGGCCATCGGCTCCAGTTCGCGCTGCTCGCTCTCGGCAATGCCGGTCAGCTCCTCCATCTCGCCGAGGATCGGCAGCTCGACACGCACCGAGTCCTTGGTAATGACGACGTATTTCTGCATACCGTAAAACAGCACGACAACCAGGCTGATCAGACCGAGCAGCACAGCCGCCGGGATCAGCACGCGGTTTTTCTTTTTTCTCTTGCCGCGGTAGTATTCAGAAGTTCTTGCCAAAAGAAATCCCTCCAGGAAATGCTTACTCGATCAGGGAAATTCGGCGGATATGCCGTTCGTCGTTGGAAAAGGGCGTGTCAAGGAAGGTATCCACGATCTTCAATGCCAGCCCCGGCCCTGTGACGCGCGCACCGAGCGCAAGAACGTTGGCGTCATTGTGCTCGCGAGTGGCCTGCGCGCTGAAGCAGTCGCCGCAGAGGGCGCAGCGCACGCCGGGTACCTTGTTGGCGGCAATGGAGATGCCGATGCCCGTGCCGCAGATCAAGATGCCGCGCTCGCATTCGCCGGAAGTCACCGCCTGCGCTACCGCCCTGGCATAGACGGGATAGTCGCAGCTGTCCTCATTGTAGGTGCCGAAGTCTTTGACCTCGACGCCGCGCTTTTTCAGATGCGCGAGAATTTCCTGTTTCAGGGCATAGCCACCGTGATCACAGCCGATCGCCAGCATATCCGTATCCTCCGTTTTCGGTCGATTTCGTTTTATTGTACCACCAATCCTCGTTTGGCGCAAGCCCCGGAAAAAAAGCGCAAAACGCACAGGGTGGCGCGCCCCTGTGCGTATTCTTTCATGCTTTATCTGCGGCGGCTGCGGCGGCGGTTTTCAGCATAGATGGGGTTGTCCGCCACGCGGCTGTCGGATTCCTTCATAAATTTTTTCAGCCGATCCTCAAAGCTCTGATCGGCAGAGCTGCCATACAGCTCTTGCGGCATGGCGGCGGCTTGGGTCTCGCCGAGCGGATGCACGGCCGCCGGCGATTTACGCGGTGGGGCTGCAACAGCCTTTTTTGCCGAAAGGCTGATTTTCCCATCCGGACTGATCGCGAGCAGCTTAACCTTGATCGTCTGCCCCAACTGCACATGCTCGCTCACCTCGTTGACGTAGCTGTTGGACAGCTCTGAGATATGCACAAGTCCGCTTTTGCCCCCCGGCAGCGCGACAAAAGCGCCAAACTTGGTAATTCCGGTCACTCTTCCTTCAAGGATTTCTCCCGCTTTCAGCTCCATGACTAACCCTCTCTGTTTCGTCAAAGTCAAAATAGTATATCTCTTCGCCCGGAAGCGCCAGCCCCAGGCGCTCTCTCGCCAGCGTCGCTATTGCCGCGTCATCCGGCGCCGCCGAGAGCGCAGCACTCAACTGCGCATTTTCCTCACGCAGGCTTGCACAGCTTTCATTGAGTACCTGCTCGCGCAGTTGTGCTGCCGCAAGCCGACCACGCGCACCGAGAAATGCAGCAAACATATAAGCAAGCAAGATGATCGCCGCAAGACGGATCAGAGTTTCTCTGCTTTGCATCTTCGCAAAATTACCCTCCTACTATAAATCATTTTTTCAATTTTTGAAAGATTTTTTTTGCAAAAACACCGCTTTTTTTCAATATTTTTTTAGCCTCTTCCATTTTCAAGGAAGAAAAGCGGAATATATTTACAAAGATTGGCAATAAGGCCGGACTGACCCGCTTCTGGTAAAACAAAAAGCCAATCCAAGCCAAGGCCAGAGCGCCAAGGCCAAGGCGTCCATCGCCGCAGGACATTGCATAAACGAAGAAGCCTGCGCCAAGCAGCAGGCAAAACAGCGTGTCCAGCAGCAGCGAGAGCAGACGCCCCCCCTGCCAGCGGGCGGGCCGCAGCAGATCATATAGCAGCCCTGAAGCCAGTCCAATCCCCAGCGCGACCAGCAAAGCCAGCGCCTGCGCGCGGTTGTCAATCTGCATCATTCAGCCGAAAAGCCGTGACCACCAGCCGCCCGAAGCCGGCTCGTCATAATGCAGCTCGACCAGCTTACCCTCCAGTTCGAGCTGTCCGGCGTCGAGATCGATCTTGCCGATGTGAAGCCCCTGACCTCGCACGGTCAGCTCTCCGAGCGCCGTTGTGAGCACGACCATGTTTTCATCAAAGCCTGCCACGTCCTCCACGCCGCTGATGGATAGCTTTTCCCGGTTGTCGATCCGCAGACTGTGTGCCTTGACCGGCAGACGCGGCGCATTCTCACGTTCCATCCGCTCACCCCCTGTCAGCATCATATGCGCCATAAGCGGCTGATATGAGCGAAACGACGCAGCGCGGGGAGTTTTTGTTTTTGCTTATAGAAGAACACGCGCTCTTCCCCGCTTGTCATCCTGAGCGGCGCGCAGCGGAGTTATTGAATGACAGGATAGCATGCGGCAGACAAAAACGGAAACTTGCAAAAAAGTTCCCGTTTTTGCATGGATTGTACGCCGAAGGGGACTCCCGCCCCCTCTCGGCGCTCTCCCCCTGCTTGTCTTTCCCTTTCCGCATAGCTTTGTCTACAGTATCAAAGGGCGTGTTGCAAAATATAAATTTTAAAAAAGTATTTGCGAGAAAAGTTACTGGGAACCGCCAAAATCGGCGGTTCCCAGTAACTATATTGAGATATTCTTTTGTGACTTTAGCCCCAAAAGCGCATTTTGCAACACGCCC
>JAFWVV010000005.1 GCA_017518225.1 Oscillospiraceae bacterium
CCCTCACGCTCTGCCATCTGCTTTGTCAGCAAGAGCATTTGTTTCTCTGCCTGATCGTTGACGTCAGCAAGATAGGTATTCAGCCTGCCGCCGGTCAGCAACTCTGTGTATAGTGCTTTACGATGCTGCCTGATATATCGCAGGTGCCGCTGCCCCCAAATGCCGATAGGTTTTTCCGCTTGAGCCCGTACTGTCAGGCAGGGAATGTAATAATCGCCCCGCAGCTCGTACCACAAACCATTACTTTCGTCATAAATGGTCTTTTCCATTGTGAAGTCCTCCTGTATAATAGCGTTGTTGATTTATTCGCACATATATCACAGGCTCCCGATTGCCACACCTTGTTATATCCTGTTATGGGATTTTTCTGCCCTTGCTTTTGCCCTTATGAGCGGCGAGGGCGTTGCAGAAACGGTGTAACATTTAATAAAAGGATTCGGTGAGCAGATTGCGAAAAATCCTTTGTTTGGGGCGGTTTCAGAGGATTTCATTAAAGCCCTATAATCACTGGCGGGTGCCTATGATTTTGGGGATTTCAAATTCCGATTTGCATGGATGCTTCTGACTTTAGGTTTGCACAAGAACTCCCTTGTCCGCATTCATAGCGAGCATTTTGCACCCCAAAACCCGGAACAGAGCAACAAAACAGGCGTGACCGCTGAGGTCATGCCTGTTTCATATCTTTTTAGATGGTTGCTGCTTAGCTCAAAGCATCATTGATGTGCTGATCCGTCCCATCATTCCAAGAGGTACAACAATGTAGCATTGTTCTTGGTAGCTCATCAGTCAGCCTTACGGCTGACTGATTCCCCTCAAGGGGAAGTCTTCGGTTGGCGCGTTCCTCAAGCCTTCCCCTTGAGGGGAAGGCGGCCGAGCGAAGCGAGGTCGGATGAGGTGGAGACCGGATTCCCACGTCACCAGTGTGCGCACTGGTTCCTCGGAATGACAGGGTTATTCATAGATGGCAGCGTCTTTTTGGAGGCAGTTCATTAGCCAAATACCCGCCCGAATAAAAGCTCGGGGCACCTTCCTTGCGGAGGGTGCCCCGGGCAGCGTTTTTTGTTGTATTTTCCTTTATTGCTCCGGAGCGGGCGCGTCTTTCTTTTTGCGCGGCCGCAGCAGGCGTCCAAAGGCCGCCAACAGCACGCCGACGCCCAGCGTAACCAGACCGATTGCAATTTGGCTGCGAAGCACTGCGGCGCTCACCTGCGCAACCAGCGCATCGTTCACAAAGAGCTTCTGCCACAGGCCCGGGAAAAACTGAGCGAACACCGCCGCCAGGCTCAAGATCGCCCCCACGGCGATCAGCACACCACCCACGTCGCCGAGGCTGACGCCGATGCGGCTGCGGTTGGTGCGCACGATCAGCACGACCAGCAGCAGACCCAGCGCCAGCAGCAGGCCGAGTGTGACGTAGCTCAAGCCGTAGTGCAGCGCCGCATACACGGCAGGCTGCTCCTCGCGCAGCTCATCGCGGCTGAGCAGATCGCCCAGACCGTAGTTGTCAACCAGCCTGGCAATTCCCTCCGCCGTCGGACGATCCAGCGTGACGTCCTCGCGTTCGAACAGCTCCAGATTTCGGCTGTCCATCAACTCCGTTGCCAGCGCGTTTCTGTCAAACTCATAGCGGCTTTTGCCCTTGTAAACGTCATCGAAGAGCGCGGCAAGCTCCCCGGCAAAAAAGCTCTTGAGCGTGGACTTTCGCAGCAGCTTGTTGACGTCTTTTTCGTTCAGGCTGACGCCGACGCGCTCCAGATCCTCCGACAGCAGGCGGCTCAACGTCATCTCCTCGTCCACGTCCTCGAAATAGGGATCAACGCGCACTTGGCCGAGCTCGATCTCGTCCAAAACGGCGTTCAGCCCCTTCTCCGTGGTCGCGGCGCGCAGTGTGGCGCTCAGAGATGCGCTCATCAGCAGCAGAAACAGCAGCAGGCACAAAAACACCGCCAAAATCCGCCGTGGCGCGCCGATGGGCGCGCGGCGCGCGGCAGCCTTTTCTTCCTTCCGGCGCTGCTTTTCCGCCTTGTTCTGCTCACGCTGCATTTTTTCCTGCTGCTTCTCCGCCCGCTTTGCCTCGCGCGGGCTGAGCGGCGGCGCTTCCGTCGCCGTCTCCGGCGGCTGCTCAGGCACGGCAGAAACCGCGCCAACGGTCTCCTCCGGCAGTTCTTCGAAGTCCTCCTCCGGCAGTTCCTCGTGGAGCAGCTCCGACGCCTCCTGCTCTATGGTCTCGATCAGCGGCAAGCCGCAGTCGCTGCAAAATTTGACGGCATCGTCAAATTCTTTCCGGCATTGCGGACAGCACTTCATTTCAGTTCCCACCTTTCTCGTAAAACCGCGTATGTTTTGCTTCTGCTCTTACCATAGCACATTTTTCGCCGTACGGCAAGGCTTTATGCATTATTGCGCAACGAGGTTGTTCACCCATTTTCTGCTGCGCAGCAGCACGAAGCCGACCACACATTTGACAAGATCCAGCGCATTGACCGCGATATAGATCGGCAGGATCGGCCAGTTGGTCATACGCGAGAGCACGAAGGCCGTCGGCACACAGATCGCCCACACGAAAGCGCTGTCAAACAAAAAGGTAATCATCGTCTTGCCGCCGCAGCGCAGCGTGAAATAACAGGCGTTGGTGTAACCGTTGACCGGCATCATCGCCGCGCACACCAGCAGCATCTGCACCGCCAGCGCCTTAACGTGATCCGTCGTGTTATACAGCCGCGGCAGCAGCGGGCTGACAAAGGCCATCACGACGCCGACCGCCGCGCAAAGCGCCACGGCAAAGGCGACAAGCTTGCGATCCTCGTCCACCGCACGCTCCAGCTCGCCCGCGCCGAGCAGCTGCCCGATCAGGATGGACACGGTCGTGCCCATCGAGAAAAAAGCGCAGAAAAAGAGCATGGAGATCGTGCTGGAAATATTGACCGCCGAGACCACCTCCAGCCCGCGCAGCGAATAGCTCTGGTTGAGCATGGTCATGCCCGAGGACCAGAGCAGCTCGTTGACAAGCAGCGGCAGACCCATCTTCAGCATAGACTTCGCCAGCGCCCGCGGCATGTGCAGCGAGCGATAGGCTGTCCGCAAAAAGGGAAAGCGCGCATGACGCCGATGCGCCCAGACAAAGATGATTCCAAACTCCACAAGGCGGGAGATCAGCGTAGCGACGGCAGCGCCTTCCACGCCCAGCGCCGGCGCTCCCAGCTTGCCGAAAATCAGAATATAATTGAAAATGAGATTGACAAAAACTGCAATGACGCCCGCCTTCATCGGCAGCATCGTCTCCCCGCACTCGCGCAGGGTGCTGGCATAAATCTGCTGCATCACAAAGGGCAGCATCTGCAGTATCATAATACGCAGATAGGCCTTTCCGTGGTACAGCGTCGCCTGCAGATCCAGCGCCTCCTGACCCTCATGCAGAAACAGCCCGATCAAGGTCTCTCCGCGCAGCGCAAACAGCAGCGTAAACATGCCCCAACTGAGCGCGCCCACGATGAGCTTGGCGCGGAAGGAGTGCTTGATGCCCTCGTCGTCGCCGCATCCGTAAAACTGGGCGGTAAAAATGCCGGGGCCGGCCATAGCGCCGAACAGACAGAGATTGTAGACAAAAATCAGCTGGTTGGCAATCGCGACGCCGGACATGGGCTCGGTGCCCACCTGCCCGACCATCAGGTTGTCCAGAAGGCTGACAAAGTTCGTAATGACGTTTTGGATCAGCACCGGGGTCATCACCGCCAGTACGCGGCGGTAAAACGCGCGGTCTCCGATCAGGGATCGTATGTTCATGGGCACACCTCGACTTGTATTTGCCCCCACATTTTACGATGGAAAACGGGGAAAAGCAATCTTTATTTTTCTTGCTAAATGTGTTATCATACAAAGCGTAAGAGCCCGGCCTGCCATCCGGGCTCTTACGATAACAAAAGTGCGCCGAGCACGATGAGCCAGTCGCTGTCGCCGCTCTCGCGGTAAAAAAGATAGCACAGCAGCAGCAAAATCAAATCTTCGGTCTCCAGCTCGCCGAGCAGCTTCGGCAGCAAGGAAAAGCCCGGCAGGCCGCCCGGGCGCGGCGGCGCATGCGGCGGCGGAAAAAACTCGCCCGGCGGCCGTAAAGGCGGCGGGGGCGGAGCTTCCTTGGGCGCACCGGACGACGGCACCCAGACATAGCGCCCGCTGTTGCCCTGATATCGCTTAGGCATCGCCGTCCCCCCAGCTTTGCATGGCCAGACGCGCTACACGTGCCAGCCGTGCCATGCGCAGCGCGCGTTCCATTTTATGCTGCCGCTTTTCTGACAAATAGGGGCGCATGGCCTGCAGCAGCGCCTGCCGCTCGTCGCCGCCCGTTTCCTTTCCCAGCAGCGCCAGCAGCTTCCGCGGCAGCGCACCGTCCGCGTCGGCGGCCGGGCTCAGCGGCGTTTCCGGCTGTCCTCCGGTCTCGCCCCCGCCCATCAGCGCCTGCGCCATCTGCATGATCTGCGCCATCTGCTGCGGATCGTCCAGCACCTGCCGGATGCCGTTTTCGAGATCATCCATGGTTCTTTTCCCCCAGAAGCTTCTGCACTGCGGCGCTGAGCCGCTGCCCCTCCGCCGTGCCGAGGATACCGCTCATCATGCGGCGCAGTGCCTCCGTGTCCCCGCTTTTTGCCGCCTCCGCCAGCGCCTTTTGATCCAGCATGGCGCTCAGCTTCTGCCCGTCAAGCGAGGCGGCCAGATTTTTCAGCTGCTCCGCCTGTCCGCGGCGCTGCAGTTCTTTTGCAAGCTCTTCCAGGTTTTGCATCATCCCACGCTCCCTCCAATCCATTGTATTCGACCAGCCTCGTGCTGATACCATTTTTCACAACAGGAGGTTTCCCTATGAAAGCCGCCGTTTTTTCCGACACGCACCACAACAACCAACCGATGCTGGAGGCCGTGCGCCGCTGCCGGCCGGATCTGCTGATCCACCTCGGCGACCATGACCGCGACGCGCTGGAGCTCGCCCACGCCTTTCCCGAGCTTCCACTCTACAGCGTTTGCGGCAACTGCGACATGGCGCCCATCGCGCCGCTGGCCGACATCGTGCCGCTCGGCGAGGTCAAGGCGCTGATTTGCCACGGGCATAGCTATGGCGTCGATTTGGGACTGGATCGGCTGGCTTACGCCGCGCGCGAGCGCGGCTGCGCCGTAGCGATGTTTGGTCACACGCATCAGGCAACGCAGCGCATGATCGGCGGCGTACAGCTCATCAACCCCGGCGCCGCCGGGCGCGGCCATCGTCTGACCTGGGCGCTCGTGGAGACGCTTCCCAACGGCGGCATCGCCGTGAGCATCAACGAGTGCTGAACGATCTTTTATAAGGACGTGTTGCAAAATATAAATTTTTAAAAAAGTATTTGCGAGAAAAGTTACTGGGAACCGCCAAAGTCGGCGGTTCCCAGTAACTATATTGAGATATTCTTTTGTGACTTTAGCCCCAAAAGCGCATTTTGCAACACGCCCTTATGAATTGTGGTTTTGTTCAAGGATCCATGCAGCGGTATCGCTCTCAAGCTGCACATCATATACCCGCTCAAAACGGGCGGTCACACGGTATTCACCGCCGAGCGTACAGGTGAACAAGGTCAGATCCCAGTCGTCACCGGTAAGCATCTCCTCAACGGATCGCGGCGGAAGAATCTCCTGGCGAGAGAGCTCATAGCAAAAAACCTCCCCGTCCATCGCGACGAAAATCAGCAGCTCGCCCTCCTGCATGCCCTTTAGCCGTCCAAAATGGCTGTCGAAGTTGTGCGCGCAGATGACCATGTTGTTGTGGTAGGGATCTCCGGCATAGATTGCCGGACTGACGTTGAGCGCTTCCATCGAATAGGGCGTCTGAACCGGCAGTTCCAGTTCTATATTGGGAAACTGCAACAGTCCGACATAGTCCCGGCCGTTGATGGTTTTAATTGGCAGCACACGCTTGTCCTCAATCAAGATCTCCTCCTCGGTGACCGGTGCAGTCGCTATGTGCAGCTTTTTTGCAGGTAATTCGTATGCAAGCGCCTCCGCTGCCTCATAGGCCGCAGTTCCCGCTCGGCTGTCGTCGTACATGTTGTAGCCGGTCAGCCCCATCCCGCCCAGAAAGAGCAGTGCGCCAAGCACAATCGCAACAACTCCGCGGTTTTTTTTAATGTTTTCAGTTTTCATTGTTTTTGCCAAAGCGATAGCGCACCCATCCGAAGAGCATCAGTGCTGCTCCGCTGACGAGCAGAATCGGCACCGGCCACCAGAGCATACCGGTCTGCGGCAGCGTCGGCTTAGGCGGTGGCGTAGAAATCGGCGTCGGCACCGGCCTCGGTATAGGCGTCGAGGTGGGAACCGGGGTTGGTCCCGGCGGTGTCGGTTCAGGCGTCGAGGTGGGAACCGGGGTCGGTCCCGGCGGTGTCGGTTCAGGCGTTGGGGTGGGAACCGGGGTTGGTCCCGGGGTCGGTTCCGGTGTCGGGGTGGGCGGCGGTGCATATCTGTTGGTCAGTTGAATCGTCGTTCCGATACGCTCCCAACCAACAAAAATATAGTCCTCCGGCAGATCCGTCTCGCGCACGGTTTTGACGCGCGCCAGCGACTCGGGCTCAATGTCCGTCAGCCAGCCGGTCTCGGCGCTCATCGTCACAAGCTGTTTGACGCCGTCCTCAAACTCGATCTCGACCTGCAGCGTTTTCGGGCGCACACCGGCGCTGTTGCCGCCGTCGTCCCAGATTTTCTGCAGGCGGCAGAGCGCTTTGGTCTCCTGCGGCTTCGGAATGATGGTAAAGGCGAAATCCCACTGCTCGGGATCCTCCTGCTCCTGCACATGCGTGGTGGACAGGCCGTCCTCGTTCCAGTTGATCAGGCCGCGATACGGCATGCTCATCAGCGTCGGCATAAAGCCCACACGAATATGGTCGTAGTCCGGATGCACGCCCTCGCCAAACAACAGCAGATACAGACCCGGCTCCAGATTGTCAAACAGCACATAGCCCAGGTCGTCGCCGGTTTTGACGAGCATCGGCGACAGATTGCGGTCGTTGACGAAGTTTTCCATGTCCTTGGCCAGCGTCAGCCACTGTTTCGGCGGGGCGGCGGTGGACATGTCCACGGGATAGCTCTCGAAATCCAGCGTGGCGGTGAAGACGCCCTCTTCGTCCATGGCGGCCACCTGATACAGACGCGCCTCCACGTTGGGGATATCTCTCTCTTCCCCGTCCAGCTCGTATTTATGACGGAAGCGCACCGTCAGATCGCCCGGGTGATCGGGCTTGACGCCTTCCGTGGCTTCGCTTCGCACAGGCATCGCCGGCAGCAAAAACATCAGCGCGCAGCACAGACTCCAGAGCCTGCGCAGCCACTTTCCTCCTTTTGCCATAAGCATTGCCTCCTTCTCTTCAAACGCCCTGTTTTCCGGCGTTATTTAATCGTATCTGCTCCGCCGCTTGACCGGCGCCAGCATAACCACCGCAAACAAGATCAGCAGAACGGGCGCGGCCAGGAAAGGCGCAACCACCACGGGACGGATCAAAATCGCGTTGGATTGGATGCGGTATTTGTACTTGCCCATCACATCCGTGCCGACGCGCGAGCCGCGCACCAGCAGGCGGTGGGTGTTGATGGTGTAAGGGGTGCAGGTGATCAGCGTGCAATAGTCCTTGCCGGGCTCGATGGCGATGGTCGAGACGTCCTGCGGCTCGACGATCGAAATAAGATCCACCTCATAGGCATAGGTCTCGTTCAGGATCGACACCTCGAAGATATCGCCCTCGACAAGCTGATCCAGGTCGGTAAACAGGCGCGCCGAGGGCAGTCCCCGGTGCCCGGACAGAGCGCAGTGGCTGCCGTCCGGCGCGATCGGCATTTCCAGCGCCGGATCGAAGCTCGCCGCGCCGACGGGCAGGCTCGTCTGCTCCAAATGGCCGATCGACGCGCTCAGCACGCTTTCGCTGGTGCCGTGGTAGATCGGCAGCATCAGATCCAGCTTGTCGATCTTGATATATCCCATCATGCCGCTGCCGGTGACGTTCAGCAGCTCGTCGTAGCTGCTGAGCTTCAGGGGGTCGGGATGCCAGTTGATGCCCGTCTGCGCCAGCTCCCGGTTATACGCCTTCGCATTGGCGACGGCGGCCTCGGCCTCAGACCAGTCGACCGAGCTGACCTCGTCCAGGTATTGGAGCACGGCGCGCGACTGGACGGTTTTGTTCCACTCGTTGGCGATCATCGGATAGAGCAAAAAACCCGCGCCAAGCAGCATGATCATCACGATCAGCGCGGTCTGCCGGCGATTTCTCGCCCGAATCCGCTGCTCCTTGCGGCGCTGCTGCTCCTCCGGGCTGAGCTCTGTTTCTTTTTTCTTTCGCGGCATGGCTTGCTCCTTGATTCAAAAACGCCATGTGGCAAGGGCTCTGGGTACGTGCTCGTGCGTACGCACAGCCCCGGCCGCAGGGTCGTGTCCCCGGTGGGGGCACCGCAGACGCGGCGCCCCCATAAGGGTTTCCTTGTTATGTTTTGCTTCTGCTTTCGATCTGCCGAATTACTCGGTCACCTTGCGGCGAGTCACGAGGACGACGCCGGCGCCCAAGAACAGGATCGCGCCGACCACGTAGAAGATCGTGGTGCCGATGCCGCCGGTCTCGGGCAGCTCGGAGCCGGACTTGTTCACGACCGTGACGGTCAGCTGATAGTTCGTTCCGTCATAGGTGACCTGCTCGTTGTCGGTGCTCCACACCGGAACGATCGTCTGCGACACTTCGTCATAGGCGAAGGTTACGGTGAAGGTGATGTTCTCGGCCTTGTTGTAACCGGCGGGAACAACGGTCTCCTCGAGGGTGTAGGTGCCTTCCGCGAGTCCGTGGAAAATCAGCTCGCCGCTGTCATTCACGGTAGCGGTGATGTTGGTGTTGGTCTGGCCGTTGCCCTTGACCTCGGTATAGGTCTCTTTGATGTACTTGTCCGTGGTGGGCGTCGCATACAGTGTGGCGTCGATGCCGGAGGTGGCGGGATCAACGGTGGTGTAGGTGCCGTCCTTCAGCAGCCAGTAGATGTAGGCGCTCTGCGGGCGGCCCTGGGCGTCGTAATCGTTGCCGTCGTTGATTTCCGCAGTCTTGGCGTTGTCCTTGGCCCACTTGACGAAGCGGGTGCCCTCGGTGTAGGCAACCAGGGTGCTGGCACCGGTCAGGGTGAATTCCGCGCCGGCCAGTGCGTTGCCGTTGCCGTCAACCTTTCGGAGCTTCAGCTCGGTGATGAAGGTCTTGGTCTCCTTCTCGGGCTTGTCGTGGTCGGGATCCTTGCCGTCCTGGGGTTCGTCTTCGTCCTCGTACCAGGTGAAGTTGGACTTGTTCAGGTTGGGATTGTTGTCGAAATTGACTGCCTCAGCCTTGTTGGGGTCGATGATGCCGTAGTAGTCCACATGGATCTCGGTGGTGGCGGGGTACAGGAAGTCGCAGTCGATGGGCTTGGTCTTGCAGGCCTCCGTGTGCTGGCTGGGATCGGCCACATGGTCAGCGTTAGCACAAAGCTGGCTCAGGTCAGTCCAGGGAATTTCCACGCGGAAGAACTGCGCCTTGGCCTGGAAATCGGGATCGGTGGTCAAAACTTCCTTGGTGGAATCCCAGTATTCGTTGGTGCTATAGTACTTGATGGTGTAGTCAGTCGACGCAAGCTCGTTGCCAGCAACGATGACCTTCAGCGCGGGCGTGGGCAGGTAGCTCATGCCGGGGGCGATGGCGTCAGTGATAACGTACTTCCAGATCTTCGCGTCCTTGTTGAAGTTGGTCGCGGTAACGCCGATGTTGAAGTGGATCTGCTCGTTCAGGTTGGCCTCGTTGATCTGGGTCTCGTAGCACTTGCCGCCCGCGGGGGTGTGGGCGTGCGCTTCCTTGCCGCAGTCGTACGTGCCGTCGTTGTCGGGGTCGCAGGAGGCGTCGTGGGTGTGCGCTTCCTTGCCACAGTGCAGCTGATCGTCGATGATGACCTTACCGGGGTTGCCGTCGCCGTTATCCCACTCGGGACCCTGGTTCTTGTCGATCACGGTGGCGCTGGGGTTGGTGCTGGTGATGGTAACCATGTTCGCGGGGTGCTTGTTGGTGTCGTAATCCAGGCTGGAGACGATCATGTAGTAGCCGAGCTCCAGATCCTGGAAGTTGATGGTGGTCTCCGTGGCCATAACAGACGTTGCGCCACCGGCAAAGGTGACCTTGGTGCCAAAGCCCTTCGCCCAGTTCTGGAAAGCATCGCTCTGAATCACGTTGGCGGTCAGCACGGGGGGATAGCAGGCGTTTTCGTCATGGGTGTGCTCGTCCTTGCCACACGTGAGCGTACCGGTCGCGGGATCGCCGTTGTCGTAGCAGGCGGCGACGTGGGTGTGCGCTTCCTTGCCGCAGGTGGCAGCCTTGGTCGTGTCGCCCTTCGGGATGATGTTGCCGTCGGCTTTGACCACGAACCAGTCGGTCGCGGGGGCAGTCAGGGTCTTTCCGTCGGGCAGCTTGTAGACGATACCGTCGGAGTTGCTGTCGTTGCCGCGCTCGGCGTCAAAGAGCTTGTACAGCTCATATTCCTGGCCGACGGTGGCGTTGGTGAGGGTGATGGTGCCGGTGTTGTCGGTGGGGTGCTTCGGGGTGTGCGGTGCATTCTGCGCAAAGGCGGCGGCGCCCAGCGAGAGGATCATCGCAGCAACCATGAGGATGGAGAGGAATTTCTTCATCGTTCTTTTCCTTTCTTGTTCTTGTTCTTGTTTGTTTTTTATTTTTTCTTTCTCATTCGATCCGCATCCGGCGGGGTTTCCCGGGCCGCGGAAAATTGCGGCCGGGAAGCGCGGGTTCATCGCTTGTGGAGGTTGTCGTTTCGCGGCCCCCGACAAGCTCGTCGGGTTTCGCTACTGTGTCTGCACAACCTCCTTTCGGCGTTTTTGTTTTATCAACAGGGTCATCGCGCCGAGGATCAGCGCTGGTCCCACTGCTGTAAACCAAGCGGTGCCGTTTCCGCCCGTATGCGGCAGCTCCACACCTGAGGTGTTCTGGATGATCAGCTCCTGCACCACCGTGCTCTCGCCGTCCACGATCTCTCTGCGCCAGACCGCCGTGACCTGGCCGTTTCCGTTGTAGCCGGGCTGCGTGTATACTGTCGCGTCTTTGCCGGGCTCCAGGACGATCGTTGTGTAATTCAGGTTGGAATGATAGCCGGCCGGGGCTTTTGTTTCCACAAGGAAATATGTTCCGGCAAGGAGGTTTTTGAAGCGCAGGCGGCCGTTTGCATCGACGGCGCCGTTCGCGCTGCTCATGGTGACAAGTTTGCCCTTGGCGTCTCTGGCCGGGAAAGCCAGCACCGCGCCGTTGGGCTTGGCTGCCGCGTCGGAGGTCGTACCGTCCGTCTTGAGCCAGAGAACGCCCTGGTTCTTCAGCTCGGTCGTGAGGGTCGTGGGCATCGGATCCGCCTCGTAGCGGCGGTACAGCTTGAACTCCGCGCCCGTCAGGCCGATGACCTTGCTGTCGTCGTAGATCTTGCCCTCGCCTATAATAGCCTGTAGATCAGGGGAGGCGTTCGGCGCTACGAGGTCTATCGTATCGCGCGCGGTGGTCGCCGCGTCGATCTTCTTGATCTCAAGGTCGATCGGTACGATCTTATTGAACACGTCCACGTCGTAGTTGATATCGAACTCGCTGATCATTCCCTCCACGTGGTAGACCCGTCCGTCCACCGTGACATAGTTGCCGACGGTGTCGGGGTGATCGGTGCCGGGCGTCCAGCTTTCGGGATAATCATGCGTGTAGCCGTCCTGGATCGCCTTGACCTTGGCCGCATTCAACTCCGTGATCGTTGTATCCGGGTCCACGGAAAAGACCAGATTGTTGGTCTGGGAACCGTCGGCGGTGTTCCAGTCGACCTCATAGAAGCTCAGCTCATAGCCCTCGGGCATGGCGTCCGTCTTCTCGGTGAAGCGGACGATGGAACCAACCGGTACGTTGTAGATACGCACCTTCTGGTTGGCCGTCACCTGAATGTCCATCTCGAGACGCGTGAAGCCGTCGTGATTTTCGTCGATCGGCACGCCGTAGTTGGGATCCAACGCGTGCGGCCTGAAGGCGATCTTGCCGCCGTCGGTCGGCTTGCTGACGCCGTTGGGATCGGTGCTGTCGTACTGCGTGCTGCCGTACTCCGTGCTGCCGATATCATAGGTGCCGTGAGCCGTGCCGAGGTAGTGGTTGATGTAGGAGTCGGCCTCATCCTGCGTGATCAGCCCCTGCTTCACCATCAGATCCACCCACTCGGGATAGCGGACGAAGTTGATGCGTCTGAAATCGTGGATCTTCTGCGGGGTCGCGATCTCCACGTGGACGGTAAAGGTGTCTTCGGGCCGCAGCGGATAGGTGATGGTCGCGCTTCTTCCGCCGACCGTTTCGGTCGTTGTCACGGTCTTGACCGTGCCGTCCGGGTTGCGCTGGTAGACGGAGCGGTAATCCTCATCCAGGATGAATTTCTCCATCGTGATATGGGGCCGCAGGCGGTTGACCGCCACCAGCTTGCTCAGCGGCCAACTGGATGGATTGCCGGCTGTTCCATCATGCAGACGCACCGTGCCGACCCAGTTGCCATTCTGATCATCTTCGTGGCACTCGATATCGTAGAGCACGTTGTCCACCAGGAACGGATGGTAGGTACTGGTTATCAGCGTGAAGGCAGGGTCTCGGTTCTGTTCACGCAGGGTGTAGTGCCACCCCTTCTCCAAAACGTAGTAGGTCTTAGTCGTGCCGTCCGGGAAAGTGAGATCCATCGTGAGCAGGTTACTGGTGTCAAAGTCCACGTCTGAGACCATCACGCCGACGCCCAGGGTAATGAATTCCTCGGCGCTGCCGTTGTTGTCCACAACGATATGGCCTCCGTGGTAGCCGCCATCATCCTCTCCCGGCTTGTCGCCGTAGAAGTGCCACTGCGGATACAGATACATGACGTAGGGCACAGAGCCCAAGTATTCCGGGAAGTTGGGATCATTCGCCATAAAGCCGGGGGTATTGGTGTCGTTGCTGCCGACACGGTGCAGGAATCTAATGTCCATCTCATCGTAGGCATCCGGGTGATACTGGTTCTCATCGCCAAACTCGATGCCATGGGAGGTAACAAGCGGAACGATCTCTGCCGCAAAAGAGCGATACAGTACGTTTTTCTGCTGCTCGGTCAGCGCGTGGAATTTTACCAGCGTCAGCTCATCCAGAGAGCCGGGGACAGGATTGCCGTGGCTGTCCTGTTCTCCCGCGTTGTGCATCTCCGACAGCTTTTGATCCACCGCGTCCTCGATGAGCTGCGCGAGCTTGGTGTCGTCCAACTCATACTCCCAGTCCTTGCGGATGGTGATGTATGTGTTTCTGACCGGCATCGGATCGGGATAGACAAAGTACTGCGTCTCCGGGTCCTCTGCGTGCTCGGTATATCTTCCGTCCTTCTCTGTGATCTCATACTGAGTATAGGTGACAGTGGCCTTGGATTTGCCGTTTTCGTCAACGGGGTTGGTACGGTAGCTGTAGCTGTACAGCGGCTGTTCCACACCGTCTTGGTCGAAATAGGTCCCCGTCTGTGTCCGGATCAAATTCTTTGACTCGTCCTCCGGAAACTTTTCTGCCAACAGCTTCATGACTTCCTCATAGCTTTTGGCGCCGTTGTTCAGAGATGCCATCAGGTCATAGATCTCCTGATACGGGAATACCATCAGCGTCACGGCGTAGGTGTAGCCGCCGTCGAGCATATAGCGGGTGCTGGGCTCTCCCGTCGGACCGGTAACCGGCGTTTCCAGATCCAGATCCCATTTGATCGAGTTGCTCCCGAAGTACCACGGGCTGTTCTCATCTTCGATCTCTGCCCACAGCGCTTCGGCAGCATCCGGGTCTTTCTCCTCCAGCGCCTCCAAATCTTCTCTGGTTACGGTTTCGTTCGTTTCAGTATTAATGATCGAGTAGCTTGCTCGCGCCCGGGCCACGGTTCTATCCACAATAGGCGCCGGATAGCCCGTGTAGTCCGGTACTCTCACCTCTCGATCCCACTCTGTCAGCCCCAGTGTGTGGTCATACAGATTCCTCACCACTCGGTTTTGGTTCCAGGTGTCCAGATAATGGTCCCCCACCTTTGTAAAGCGAGGCGCCGTTTCATCTCTGGAGGAGTCATACACGTTCGAGTTCGGATCCTGCTGGGGATCAAAGACGTTGCCGTTTTCGTCCGTCTTGTAACGGAAGTAACGGTACGCCATGTCCGTATCTACCGTAAACTCCGATGAGGTATGCGTGAAATAGGTCAGCGGGTCTTCGATCTTCACGTCGGCATAGCTGAAGTCGCGGTTGATGTCCTTCAAAATGCTGTCGAAGGCTTGGATGATCGTCTCTTTGCTCTCCGCGCTGTGATAGGTGTTGGCGGGAGGCTGGGCGTTCTCGTTGCCGGTATAGGCGTAGGCGGTCAGCATTTTCATCCTGGTCAGATCGCCGAAAACGCCCAGGGAATAGATCTTGGCGCCGCTGTCTACGATCTCTTTTGCCAACGGGAGCGCCGCGCTATAGCAGCGATTGACGTTGGACTCGCCCTCAGCTCCGGTGCCCCAGAGCTGTACGCCGTCCTGGTCGTAAATTTTTCCGCCCGACTGCAGGGGATCATTCTCCTCGCCTTGCGTACGCCGCACCGTCGGGTTGCCGTCGGAGATGAAGATCACATACTTCTCGGCGTCGTCTCGGGCAGACGGCAGGAAGCGTCTCTTCGCCGTCTCCAGCGCGGATTCCCAGTTGGTGGCGCCAGGTTGGTTGGGCGCTAAGTCATTGATAAAGGCATCCATCTCGTCCCGGTCGCTTGTCCAGTCCAGGCTTTCGTAATACTTTGTTCCATAGAAGTTCCAGGTGAAGTCAGCGTTGACAGGCGACTTGGTGTCAAAATTGAATATCGCCACATGGACAGAGTCCAGACTCTTGTTGTTCAGTTCACTGATCTTTTCTGACAGATCCAGCAGAGCCTCCCGCTCGTGCTCCATGCGGGTCTGCCCGTCGGAGGTGTCGTCGTCCGTCATACTGCTGGAGGTATCCACAATGATGAGGATGTCCGCCTTGGTCTTGGACTGCTTGTGGTGCGCCTCGCCGGTGACGGTCAGCGCCAGGGTAAAGCTGCCGTCGCCCTCTCCGTTTTCATCGGCGTTGTTGGGAAACAGCTCCTTGGAGTTCTCCGGCGCGCTCAGCTTGTACTCGTCATCGGCGGGATTCGGAGAGGGGGTCGGCGTTACGTTCATGTCCACGATAAAGTCCTTGGCAAACCAGAACTGCGCCGCGTTGGACATGTCGTCTCTGGCGTCGATGTCGCTGTCGAAGTACTTACCCGTCAGATTCTCTCCGTCAACCGCCAGGTAGTAATTGCACTGATACGTGTACTCGTCTCCTGACGTGCTGTTGGGGCCATAGTACCTCCCGTTGGAGTATATCTGAGAGCCGCGGATCATGCCGTCCGACGTCATGGCCAGATATCGGTTGGAGCTTGTCGTTCCGTTAATGTTCTCCAGACCGACGTTATAGGGATAGAGATAGCGCCTATCTGCGGTTCTTAAGAGGTGACAGCCGTTAATCCATCCGTCCGGTACCTTGCTCTGGTAGTTGCTGTCCGCGTTATGATACCAGAAGTAATCTCTGTTCACATCATCCAAGGAAATCGGATTCGGGAAAGTGACCTTGCCGGTGGCGGGATCGAAATCCACCTCGGTAAGCGTCCCCACGCCGTTCGTGGCGGCTTTGACCGCGTAATACTGGTTGCTGTTGCGGGCCTTGACGATCAGCACATAATCGCCGATTTCCGGCCAGGCGCCCTCGCTGCCGCTGGCGGCGCCGCCGCTGACCACCGTACCGGAGACGGAAAAGCTCTCCTGCGTGTAGATGATATCGGTGATCGCGTCGTTCTCGTCGCGCTCCACGTCCACAGTGAGGATCTCCACCTCGCCGTCCTCCGGGAAGTGGACGGCCTGAATCATCTGGTGCTCGTCCGTCATCTCCACGGGATCATCATAGCTGATGCGGATCTCCACCGGCGCGGCCGGCTGGAGCTTGTTGCCCTGCGCGTCGAGAATGCTGACGTCAAAGAAGCGGGCAAAAACCAGGCTGGGATCCGCTTCCTGCGCCAGCTGCAGCATCTCGCCGGGCTGCGGGATCGGCGCGGGTGTCTCGCTGGGCAGCGGATCCGGCGTCGGCAGAGGCCAGCCGTAATAGGGCTGCTCTTCCACATCGTCGTCATCCGCCGGAAGCTCGGCATACGGCGCGCTCCGCGTGGCGTCTTCCGCCGCGCCGCCGAACATGACGCGAATCGCGGCGTCCAGATGCTCGCGGTATTCCTCGCTGCCGGGCAGCAGCTCGACCGCCTCGAGGGTCGCGCCGTCGGGGATCTCCGCCTCGGCCGGCGCGGACACCGTGATGGTGAAGCGCTCGCCGCTGGCGGTCAGCACCTGCGCGGTCAGGGTCTTGGTCTGCACCACGCCCCAGACGGAGAAGCCCTCCGCCGTGAAGCTGACGCTCTCCAGCTCGCTGTCCTCGTTGATGCTGGTCTCGTCGGGCTCGATCAGCTCGGCGCCTTTCTCGGCAAAGTGGACGACGCTGACGTCCTCCGCCTCTTTCACGCTGGGCTTCTCCAGCAGGCGGATGTCGACGCGCACGGAGCTCTCGTCCGTGATCGTCACTTCCTCGCCCTCGGCGCTCATGATCTTGATGTCGAAGAAGCGGGCGTAGGTCAGGCGCTGATCCTCGGCCAGCTGCTCGCTCGCCGCGGCCTCGTGCTCGGCATAGACCTCGCTCTCCGGCTTGATTTCTTCCGCCGCCAGCCAGGCGCCCTCGGGCACACCGGCAGACGCGCGGTAATATACTTCAATTTCAAAGTCCTCGCCCTCGAAGAGCAGGCTCTGCTCCACATCGGGCGCCTCCGTCTCGGCGGGCGCCTCGGTCTCGACGGGCGCCTCCGTCTCGACGGGCGCCTCGGTCTCGACGGGCTCTTCCGTCTCGACGGGCTCTTCCGTCTCGACGGGCTCTTCCGTCTCGGCGGGCGCCTCCGTCTCGACGGGCTCTTCCGTCTCGGCGGGCGCCTCCGTCTCGGCGGGCGCCTCGGTCTCGGCGGGCTCTTCCGTCTCGACGGGCTCTTCCGTCTCGGCGGGCTCTTCGGTCTCGACGGGCTCCTCGGTCTCGACGGGCGCCTCGGTCTCAACGGGCTCTTTCAGCTCAGGATAAGGCGGAACGATCTGACCCTCTTCCAGGCCGCAGATCAGCTCGGCGTGATCCAGATAGCAGGCATCGCCATGGGTATGTCCCTCGTCGGCCTCGACCGGCTCGCGCTCGAGCTCGGTGCAAATCAGCACGGGGCGCGTCTCATAACAATCGTCTGTGTGCTCGTGCTCTTCGTCCTCGATCTCACAGATCAGCTCGCTGCGCTCTTCGTAGCAGGCCTCGCCGTGGGTGTGACCCTCGTCGGCCTCGACCGGCTCGCGCTCAAGCTCAGCACAGACGAGCTCATGGTTGTGCTCGTAGCATTCATCCGTGTGCTCGTGCCCTGGGTTTTCGGGAAGCAGACCATAACCGCGAATCACTCGCGCATCCAGATCATAGATAAAGTAATCGACCGTTTTGCCGTTGTTACCCTCAATGACGATCAGTTTTGCGCTCTCGCCGCCCTCGGCTCCACGAACCTCTCTCACAATACCAACATGGCAGTCGGCATCTCGCTGATCCGGATCCAGGAACACCAAGTCGCCCGGCATGGGAATATATGCCGGCGCGGGCTCTTCCCATACTCTGCCCGCAGCCTCGGCCGCCGCGCGCTCTTCGGCGAGCTCCGCTTCGGTCTTGTAATCCACCTCGCGGTACAAGCCAAGCTCTCTCAGCGTCTCCACCCAAGCACCCGTCTGCGCGTGGCGCGGCATCGCCGTCTCCGGGATTTCCGCGTAATTCAAGCAGAAGGACACATACATCGCACACCAGTCGCCATAAGGATAGCCATACCAGTCGCCAAAGCGGGTGTAACCCTTGCGTTCACCCTTTTCTATTATAAAGTTGCTGTCGCTCTCGCCGACACCCAGCTGGCTCTCCGCCACAAGAAGCAAGTCGTTCGCCCAGACGCCCGTCAGTTCCTTGCGAGGAATGCTCTCTTCCCAAATCTCCGCCGTCTCTCTCTGGCTCGGATCGGAGAAGCAGCCCGGCTCGTGCGTATGTTCTTCTTTCTCGCAGATCAGCACCTGCTCGTAACAGCTATCGCCGTGCGTATGACCCGCGTCGGCCTCCACCGCCTCGACCGGCTCGCGTTCGGTCTCGGCGCAGACAAACTCCAGCTTCGGTATGTAGCAGCTATCGCCGTGGACATGGCCCGCGTCAGCCTCGCGCTCGGCCTCGGCGCAAACCAGCGTCTCACGCTCCTCGTAGCAGCTGTCGCCGTGCGTATGACCCGCGTCAGCCTCGCGCTCGGTCTCGGCGCAAAGCAAGGTCTCACGCTCCTCGTAGCAGCTGTCGCCGTGCGCATGACCCGCATCAGCCTCGCGCTCGGCCTCGGCGCAAACCAGTTCTCCGTCCTCGTAGCAGCTATCGCCGTGCGTATGACCCGCGTCGGCCTCACGCTCGGTCTCGGTGCACACCAGCTCCTTCGCCGGCGCGTAGCAGCTCTCGTCGTGCTTGTGCCCCGGATCGTTTTCGCTCGGCTCGCGCTCGGCCTCGGTGCAGACCAGCTCCATCACCGGCGCATAGCAGCCCTCGCCGTGGGCGTGACCCTCGTCGGCCTCGACCGCCTCCACCGGATCGCGCTCGGTCTCGGTGCATACCAGACGGAACTCGTAGCAGCTCTCGCCGTGGCTGTGCTCCTCATGGCCACAGTAGGTCTGTGTCGTCGCGGTGATTGCCGGCAGGATCAAGGCATAGGTCGTCACAGCAACAACGGTGCCCGAAAGCACACTGAGCACACGCTTCCAGTGTTTCTTTCGGGTGTTGTTCTTACTGATCACTTTTTCGTTATACACGAGCTTATGATGCATGTCTTCCTCCACAGATGCCTTCGATCCCGTTTGTTGTTTTTCTCATCCGATCGGTCCGATCGCGTTCAGCGGCCATACGCGGAACACAATCTTTCCTACCACCTGTTCCTCCGCCACACAGCCGATCACCGAGTTTCGGGAGTCCGCCGAGGTCGCCCGGTGGTCGCCCATCACGAAATATCGTCCGTCCGGCACCTGGTACGGCAGGATAATGTTGCAATCGCCCAGCGCTTTTTCGGAGATATACGGCTCGTCCAGAACCTCCCCGTTTACCAGTACCGTCCCGTCCGCCCGGATATCCACCCAGTCCATCGGCCCGGCAATGCAGCGCTTGACCAGCAGCTTGTTCTCATAGTAGAAGGCGATTACGTCGCCCGTGGCAAACTCGGTGCTTTTGACGGAAAAGACGATGTTCGATTCGTCCAGCGTCGGCGTCATCGAGTTGCCGTAGATTTTCAGCACCGGCAGCCACAGCGTCGCCACCAGGATCGTGACCGCCGCCACGACAATCAGCGCATAGATCGCCGCCCGGAAACTGCTGCGATATTGCCCCTGCCGCCGGATACGCTTCAACTCCGTCTCCAAAAGCTCCACGTACAGCCGCGACTGCTCCAGTACCGGATCTGTTTTTGTTTTCTCTGCGCTGTTTTCCATCGTTTTATTGTTTCGTCTCCTTCTGTGCCACGCGGATCAGCGCCTGCTCCAGCGCCGGGTCTTGCTCCGCCAGCTTTTTCAGCTTGTTCATCACGAGACCTATATAGCCCTGGGCGTCTTTCTTTGCCCTATCCACCATTTCCCGGCAGTGCGCCTCCGTGTCCTTTAGCATCCTTGCTTGACGATCCCCGCCGTCCGAAAACTGGAGGTTTTCCAAATACAGCCTGGCCGCCTTGTCCGCCGCCTCCAGCACACCGCTGACATTCAGCGCCGCCTCGGCCAGCGTGCCGCTTTTTTCAATTTGAATGCGGCGGTCAGCCAGCGCCGCTTCTGTTTTCTGCAACTGCTGCGCGAGCGCCTCGCTGCGCCGGGTCTCCTCCAGCAGCAATTCCACCAGCTCTCCGCGGCTCAAACGCTTTAGTTCTCTCTCCGTCATGTTTCGTTCTGCTTCAGAAGATTTTCCAAGGTCATAACGTCCCAACTCTGATGCAGATCCTCCCCTTTTTATAGTAGCTTCTCCTCCGAGCCACGCTCTTTTGCGTTTCCGCTACATTCCACCGCCGTCATTTTGCTTTCCAAAAACAGCAAGGTAAACGCTTCTATTATATAAAAAAAGCACTATCATCTGTTTGAAACCACAAAACCCGTTCCTTTTTATCCGGAACCAATCGTCACGCTATTTTTTCATCACTCACGCACATAATCGACAAAAAAATAAATTATTATAAAAATGGAGTACTTCTGTTTTTTATTTTTTATCATATTTTTTCTCTTGTGTCAAGTGCGCCAAGTGTGTCAAGAAAAAAAAAAAAAAAACTCAGACTGTAAACAAAGCTTCTCGGACTGTAAACAAAGCGATGCGGAAAGGGAAAGGCAAGCAGGGGGAGAGCGCCGAGAGGGGGCGGGAGTTCGTCTTTTGGCGTACAATCCATGCAAAAATGGGAACTTTTTTGAAAGTTTCCGTTTTTGCTTTTCAGGCTGTCGACACTTTGTCGACAGCCTGAAAAGCCCGGCGTCTGCAAAATACAGACGCCGGACTGTTTATTATTTTTTAGTACACGCCGATCCTATCGCCTTCGGCAGCTTTCGAAAAATCCGCTCTTGCCGATTGAAGCTTCGTTTGTATTATTTTTCCTCATCCGGGTGCAGAAGCTTTTCCAGGGTCATGCCGCCAAGGCTCTGATACAAGCTCTCCTGCAGCTTCACATAAAAGCTTCTCACAGGGCACGTGCCCTCCGCATGCCGGCTGCAGCCCTTCTCCGGATCCAGGCAATAACTGATGCACATCGTCTCTTCCATGACGCTTAAAACATCCAGCAACGAAATCTCGCTGGGCTTCTTGGCCAGCGTATAACCGCCGCCGACGCCGCGCCCGGACTTGACAAAGCCGGCTACGCGGAGCTTACGCAGAATGTTTGACACCAGCGCGCGTGTGACGGAAATCTTCTCGGCGATTTCCGCGGAATTCATCTCGCGTCCCGTATCGGCCAGGATCAGGAGGCAGCGGATGGCATAGTCACTTGTCAAATTGATGTGCATAAAAACAACAGCCTTTCTTTTTTTCTGTTCGGAAGCTTTAAGCCGCCTGCATTTATCCGTCTCCGGCCGCGCCGGGCAAGCGCATGTTCTCAGTCGTTTTGCAGCATCCCTTGTCTCTCGCAAAAGCAAATATTGCCAATCTATTATACATAATAGCTCACTCAACCTTTTCTGTCAATGCTTTTCCGCCGGAACCGCTCTTCGGAGCTCTCCCCGCCATCCCGGACGGCGGACACGGTCTGCCGCCGGTCATTTTTCGTTGCCGCTCTGGATTTTCGGCTTGTTTTTCCGGGCTTTTTATGATAATATGCAACTGTTCCTCACGCATTTGCATCGTTACGGGAAAATCTTCGACGGAGATTCAACGGCTTGGCCACGCCGCGCACCGTGGCCGGCACACTGCATGTGGAGGCCATAACGGAGCCTCAGTCGGCCGTCTTGAAACACCTCGGAAAATAGGAGCGCATTCTCTTGGAACTGAACGAACTGAAGCTGATTACCGCCGCCAATCTTATCCGTCTGCGCACCGGGCAAAATCTGACGCAGGCCGAGCTTGGCGCCAAACTGAATTATTCGGACAAGACCATCTCCAAGTGGGAGCGGGGCGAGGCCATCCCCGACGCCTATGTGCTGGTGCAGCTGTCGGAGATCTTCGGCGTGAGCGTCAACGATCTGCTCTCGGCGCAGGATCAGTGGGAGCCGCCGGTCGATCCCGTCGCCGCCGACAACGCACGAAGCTACAGCGTCAACGTCATCATCGCCATCGTACTGATCGGCATTTTTACCGCTGCGCTGACGGTCTTTGTCTCGCTGTGGCTGTTTGACATCATCGAGTGGCGCGTCTTCCTTGTCGCGCTGTCAGTCGGGCTGCTGGTGTTTTTAATCCTCGACTGCGTTTTTAAGCACGCGCGGCATCTGCTGCCGATTCTGGCCTCCTTCGTGTTGAGCCTGTTTCTGCTGGCTTTCTTCTTCTCGCCGCTGGATAAGCCCTGGCAGCTTTTTCTGCTGATCATTCCGGCAGAAGTGCTCGTCTTCCTCGGCTGCAAGGTCAAGCGCGTCCCTCGCGTCAGGGATCTCGCGCCAAAGGTGCGGCACATGGTGAAAAACATCAAGAAATAAGCGTGTTCTACAATTCGTAGAGGCGCGGGTAGAGCGTTCTGCCCGCGCTTTTTGTATTCGTAGAGTTTGCTTTTGCTGCAGTAGCTTGGCTTATGATCGCCAATCGTTTAAGATAAAAGCGAACAAACCGCCCCGAGAGGAGACAAGCTTATGAGCGATTATATTCTCAGCTGCTGTTCCACCGCCGATCTTTCCAGAGAGCATTTTGAACGCATCGGCGTGCATTACGTCTGCTTCCATTACATCCTGGACGGCAGAGATTACCCGGACGACCTTGGACAAAGCATCCCCTTCGATGAGTTTTACCGCCGTATGAAAGAGGGCGCGGACAGCAAGACCTCGCAGGTCAGCATTCAGGAGTATCTGGATTTCTTCACGCCCTTTCTGGAGCAGGGCAAGGACATCGTCCACGTAACCCTGTCCTCCGGAATCTCCGCGACGATCAATTCCGCGCAAAACGCCGCAAACATCGCCATGGAGCGCTTTCCGGAGCGGAAAATCTACGTTGTGGACTCGCTCGGCGCCTCTTCCGGCTACGGGCTTTTGATGGACACCGCCGCCGCAAGGCGCGACGAGGGTCTGTCCGCCGACGAGCTTGCCGCCTGGATCGAGCGCGAACGACTGAAGCTGCACCACTGGTTTTTCTCTACCGACCTGAGCTTTTTCGTCAAGGGCGGCCGCATCTCCAAAACCGCCGCCGTCTTCGGCGGGCTGCTGGAGATTTGTCCGCTGATGAACATGGACGATCACGGCCACCTTGTCCCGCGCTTCAAGGTGCGCACCAAAAAGCGCGTCATCCGGCAGATCGCGGAAAAAATGGAGGAGTTTGCCCGTGACGGCCGCGACTACGACGGCAAGTGCTTCATCTCCATGTCCGCCTGCGAGGAGGACGCCCGGCAGGTCGCCGCGCTGATCGAGGCGCGTTTCCCGAAGCTCGACGGACGCGTGCTCATCAACAACATCGGCACCACCATCGGCAGCCACACCGGCCCCGGCACCGTCGCGCTGTTCTTCTGGGGCAGTGAGCGGGTGGATTAGACAATATGAAATGACCTCCAATTTGTAGAAACGAGGATTTACCTGTATACTATGGTTCTCAAAAACAACAAAAAAGCAAATGTAGCAAAGACTGCTGTTGCACGGGAACTGGCCTGCTTTATCTGGGGCATGATGACGGACAATTACGCATGAGCTATCACAGCAGACTGTCGGCGTCAAGGCTGCTTCGCACCGCGGCCGCGGCTTCGGCCTCGCCCCCACCACCCCGCGGTGATAGCGGGTAGCTAAAGGCTGCAAGCAGCCAAACTGCTTACACCGGAAGGTATCTTGAAGGAGCTCTGTTCCTGTTAGGTTCGAGCTAACGCCTCCAAGTGCTTCATGTTCATGTACTTCTTGTTGCCCCATTGGGTATCAGCTACATGCCGCAGGCGGGAGCCCGTCAGAGTTCCCGCCTGCTGTCTTTTGGCTCCAATAGACCTTGCTTGCCAACTAGAATAATCCTTGTACGACAGCCCAGTTGGAAGCAATATGGAAGGCTCAGCTAAAGCAGAAGCCGGAGTATAGTATTCAAAGATTAGAGGAGCAAATACAGACCGAACATAAGAACAACATCCAGATGGTAGCTGGGTCTATGGAGGCGATAAAGGATAATAAACTGGCTACACATTCTTGGAACTGCAGGTGTGAAAACTGCACCGCAGTTATTGCTTGACACCATCTGACCGGATGGTGTATAATAACAAAAAATTGAGCCGTAATAGAGAAGGAGGTCTGTATGAATATTATTTCTACTGAAAAAATTACTATTAATGTGAATACAGCTGACTTGGGGAAGATAGACTTATTAATTCATGAAGGTTACTATGCAAGTCGCACAGAATTTATCAAGAACGCTATAAAGATGCAGTTAGACAAGAGTGATGATGATATTAAAAAGCTCCTTGTGATGGAAAACAAGAAAGATTGGTTTGTTGGTGTTTCTGTTTTAACCGTAGATGAACTACAGGCTATGAAACGTCGTGGTCAGGTAAAAGCAATTCGTGGAATGGGTTTACTTGTTATTGATAAAGATGTTAGTTTAGATCTGATGAAAGATACAATATCTGCGATAGAAACATATGGCGTTTGCCGTTGCGATAAAGCAATCAAGCAATACTATGGGATATAAATAGTGAAAGTATTATATATCAGATGTTCTTGATGGCGAACATATAAATTGGAAAAGGAATAATTATTATTTGGAAAAGAATCAGTTTTATATCTATATCAACGACATTCCGCTAAAGTATATGGGTCTAGCTATGCTGATGGAGCAAACGGGCGAGTTTGAAAGAATCAAGAATAGATAATACTTTGTCAGAATCAAGGAATATCAGGAAATTATAAGAAAGAAACCTTTGCTCAGCATAGAAGAGTTGCAAAAAAGCTTCAGCAAGATATCGAATGTGGTGAACAAGCGGAAAAGTTTGCATGGGAGTATGAGGTAATCAGACTCAAACAGATTGGCATCAACAAGGAACCTTTGAGGGTTTCAAGCATCGACGCTATGGCTGGGTATGATATGGTTTCATATGAAAGCGGATCGTCAACTATCTATGTGAAGTTAAGGCTGTATCAAAAAACGGTTTTTACTGGTCAAAAAATGAGTATGAGACTGCACAGCTAAAAGCCGATAAGTATTACTTGTATTTGGTAGATTTGAGAATGATCGATCAGCCAGGATATACGCCAGAGATGATACAAAACCCTGCGTTGAAAATTATGAAATCAAACAGTTGGTTTGTAGAAGCGCAGTCGTATCGCATTAGGCGAGTTTAATCCGCAAGTCGGGGGCTGAAGCCTCAGAAGCTATCAACAACACCTGAGATATCAAGGCGCATGGCAAATGTCCACTTGAAAGCTGGAAAAGCGGAAACAGTTCTAGCAAAAGAGCTTTGGAAAAGAGGAATCCGATATCGCAAGAATTATAAACAACTCCCTGGTTCGCCAGATATTGCCATACTGAGACACTATGTCGCAGTCTTTGTGGACGGTGAGTTTTGGCATGGGAAAGATTGGGAACATAGAAAATCTCAATTAAAAGCAAATCGGGAATACTGGATAGAAAAAATCGAAGAAAACAAAGCCTGAGACTTGCGGAACGACACTTTGCTCAAAGAAATGGGCTGGACCCCGATCCACTTTTGGGAAAGAGAAGTCAATAGAGAATTAACCGCTTGCGTTCAAATCATTATTGACATGATTTTGCGTCAGGCAGAAAATAGAACGAATAATAAGCAAACAATTGAGAATGAAGGTGATCCACAATGCCCAAAAAGAAAAACACAGAAATAACCATTCGTTCCGCCGCTGCAGAGTATCTCACCTATGTGGCTGCCACCGGCGACGCGCCGGAGAGCTTCGAGATGCGGTATGAAGGCGAGAATATCTGGCTCACCCAGCGGATGATGGCGGAGCTGTACGGGGTGGATGTTCGTACGGTAAACGACCATCTGAAAAAGGTATACGCCGACGGTGAGCTGCCGGAGGAAGCAACTATCCGAAAATTTCGGATAGTTCAAACGGAGGGTAGCCGGCAGGTCTCCCGCGAGGTCATCCACTACAACCTGCAAGCAATCATTGCCGTCGGCTTCAAGGTAGGCAACGACCGCGCCGTGCAGTTCCGCAAGTGGGCGGGGCAGATCGTTAAGGACTACACCATTCAGGGCTGGGTCATGGACAAGGAGCGCCTCATCAAGGGGCACATGTTCACCGACGAATACTTTGAGCGCCAGCTTCAGATTATCCGCGAGATCAGGCTGTCCGAGCGGAAGTTCTATCAGAAAGTGACCGACCTCTACGCCACGGCATTTGATTACGACAAAAATTCCAGAACGACACAGCTTTTCTTCCAAACGGTTCAGAACAAGCTGCACTACGCCGTCCACCGCCATACCGCCGCGGAGCTGATCATGGAGCGCGCCGACGCAGACAAGGAGCACATGGGGCTGACTACCTGGGAGGCAGCGCCGGACGGCAAAATCGTCAAGGCGGACGTGAGCATCGCGAAAAACTATCTCTCCGAAACCGAGATGACCTATCTGGAGCGGATCGTTTCCCTCTATCTGGACTATGCGGAGCTTCAGGCGGAGCGGAAGATACCCATGAGCATGGAGGATTGGGCGCGGCGGCTGGACGGTTTTTTGGAATTCAACGGGAATGAGCTTCTCACCGGACCGGGCAAGATCAGCGCTGAGGCGGCAAAGCTCCACGCCGAGAGCGAATACGAGAAATACCGCATCGTGCAGGACAGGTTGTTTGAAAGCGATTTTGACAGATTCCTCCGGCTTGAGGGGGAAGTGAATTCTAACCACGAGGATTGACCCCCAACGCATAAACCGCCCCGTTCTCCGATGGAGAGCGGGGCGGTCATCGTATTTAGCGGTTGTTTGGGCGGCAAAAGTAGTCACGAGCGGATGAACACGCGATAAGATAGAATAAACACAGCAATATAATTTCAGTAGCCGCTACCGAAAATAGAAAAAAGCAGGGAGCAGCCCGTTAAGACTGCTCCCTGTTCGCATATTCGCTCAGTCCATCAAGCGATGCTCCGGCGCCCCTTTGATATATTCCTCGATGCCGCCGCTTAGGACAAGCTCTGCATATTCCAGCGGCTTGTTGTAGATAAGCCAGTCCAATTCACCGCGCTGGAGCGTGGAGGCGTCCAACTCATTCTCGATAGAGGTACAGTCAATAGCGATCATTGAACCGTCATCATACTTAAGTTCCACACAGGCGGTGTCTATATTGAACTCACAGGATAGTAGCTTTTTCATGGTCGGCTCCTTTCGCAATTCATTGTTTTGCAGCAAATATAACACATATAAACAGAGGTGGATGTTCCCGACTATACCATCACGAACACCCCCGTTTCGGTTTCCGTGGGCCTCGTGGCTTGGATTCGGGGCGCTTGACCACGCCATTTCTGAAATGGGTATCCTCAAAACGCTCAAAGAAAACAATAAATCCGAATCCATCTCCTATCGGAAACGGGTTCGGATTATATTGCTTTGGTGCCGGTGGTGGGACTTGAACCCACACGCCATCGCTGGCAACGGATTTTGAGTCCGCCCCGTCTACCATTCCAGCACACCGGCACGCTGGGGAAGAGTATAAACTATTTCTCTCAAAATTTCAAGCCCTAATTCTATCCATCAGCTTTTTGCTTGAAAATACAAATTCACGTCCGTCGGCGTATTGATGCCGGGGATTTGCTCGGTAAAGCTGTACTGCCAGATATCGGTGGCGTAATAAAAGCTGGGGAACTTCGCCTCAGGCAGCGCAAACCACAGCACGTATTCCTCCAGGCGCGTCAGGTCAAAGCCATAGTAGCCCGTATGGCGATTGAAATAAACGCCCGGCGTATAACCCGCGCTTTTGACCGTCTCACAGAAAGCAACGGCACAGTCGCTCAATGTTTGCGTGTCCAGCCCCGCCGTGCGCGCGCTCGAATCGTCGTAGATCTTTTCCCAGTCATAGACAACGGGCAGGCTAATGCGGTTCTGATACGGCGCGAGCAGCCGGATCGTCATCTCCGCCTCCTCCACCGCCTCCTGGACGTTGATCGCCTGTGAGAAGAAATATACGCCGACCTTGAGCCCCGCGTCAGAGGCGCCGCGGATATTCTCGGCATAGTATTCATCTTCAAACAGCCCGCCCTCTGAATAGCCGCGCCGGGCGACGCGGATGAACGCGAAGTCAATCCCGGATTCTTTGACGGCCTTCCAGTCGATCTCGTGCTGGTGCTCCGAAACATCCACCCCGCGCATGGCCGTATAGTGGTCGCCGATGTACTCGGGGCTCGTCCCGTCCCAGCGAAAATCATGCTCGGTAATGGCATTGACGGGCACTCCCTCCAGCGGCGTCATCCAGATCCAGTCAAAACCGTCGTAAATATATACCTGTCCCTCATGGGGATCGGTTATCTTGGCGCGATTGGCAGCCCATGCTTTGATCGGCCGCGCCAACATGACGATCAGCACCAGCGCCAAGAGAAACAACAGCGCCGCAAACGGCCGTATTTTCGTACGCAAAGGCTTCACCTCCCTGATTTACAGGCAGGATTGTATCACAGATCGCAGGATATTGCAAATTCCGACGCGATTTTTAAGATTTTATCACGCGACAGACCCGTGCAAAGCAATCCTAATCTTCCTTTTTTTGCGCGGATATGATAGACTGACAGCAAACGAAAACAAGGAGGACGCTCGTATGAAACGCTCTGAAATCAACCGCGCACTGCGCGAGATGGAGGCCATGTGCGAAAAACACTGCTGCTATCTGCCGCCCTTTTGCTCCATGAGCCCGGCGGACTGGGCCGAGGCCGACGCCTCGCTCGACGAGGTGCGCGACTGCCGCCTTGGCTGGGATATCACGGACTACGGCCTCGGCGATTTTGACCGCGTAGGCTTTTCGCTCATCACCATCCGCAACGGCAACCGCGCCATGAACGAAAAATACCCGAAGGTCTATGCGGAAAAGCTGCTGTTTTTGAAAGAGGGACAGTACTCCCCCAACCACTTCCACTGGTACAAGACCGAGGACATCATCAACCGCGGCGGCGGCAACGTGCTGATCCGCGTCTATAATAGCTTTGCCGACGAGCGCATCGACTACGACTCCCCTGTGACCGTCCACACGGACGGGCACAGCCGCACCGTCCCTGCCGGAACACAGATCCGCCTGCGCCCCGGGGAGAGCATCTTTATCCCCCAGCGCCTCTATCACGATTTTACCGTCGAACCGGGCAGCGGCGACGTGCTGCTGGGCGAGGTCAGCCAGTGCAACGACGACGAGCACGACAACCGCTTTGAGCCGCCGGTCGGCCGTTTCCCGCAGATCGAGGAGGACGAGTCGCCCTATCGCCTGCTTTGCAGCGAGTACCCCGCCGCAAAATAATCTTCCTAAAAGGATAACAGGAGGCTCCCATGCTTCACGAAATACTGGACACCCTGCACAACGCGCCGGATCAGCCCTTGTGGCTGCCGGATCTGCATGCGGCTTTTTCCCGCTGCGAGGAGCGCTATGACGTGATCATTCGGCAGCTCGGTCACAACGGCGAAGTCTTTGATCTCCCCTGCCCGCTTCCGATCTGGCATAACGAGGACGAATCAGCCCTGATACAGCAATATTTGAACGCCCGCATTTACAATCTACTCTCCGCGCGCAGCGCCCGCGAACTGCAGTTTTATTACGATCCGGAATGCGCCGCACTTTCCGACTTGATCAAAAGCCTGGATGAGAGCTTTCAGCTCATGCAGACATCACGCAGCGGTCTGGGCAAGGTCGTCAACATTGCCGAACGCATGGCGCGCGCCGGGCAGGGCGCCGGTTTTAGGTTTTCCAGCCTTCCGATCTCCGAATACCGCGCGCACTCCCATGCAGCGAGAGCCGAAAAAACCGATTTGGCCGTTTCGCTCAAAAACCTTGCCGCAGAAGCAGAAGCGCTCTGCCTCGTCGGCATCGACGTCGGCGGCACGGACATCAAGCTCGCCGCGTCCAAGCGCGGCAAGCTCGTCTGCCTGAAGGAGTACGACTGGAATCCCGCCGCCAGCCCTACGGCCGAGGGGATCGTCGAGCCGATTTTGCTTTTGACGCGGCTGATGCGCGCCTGTATCGCGTTTGCCGGGCACAGCGCGATCCCGCCGTCTCTTTCTGCGGCGCTCGACAAAAGCGCCACGGATGCGCAAATCCGCGCCGCTGTCGAAGAGGCGGAACGAGCGCTTGGTGAGCGGATCGATCTGCTTGACGGCGTCGGTCTCAGCTTTCCGGACATCGTGATCGACGACCGGATCGTCGGCGGAGAAACGCCGAAAACCGACGGCATGCGAAAGAACCGTGCGCTCGACTATGAAACAGAGTTTGGGAAGATCCGCGAGCTGCGCGAGGCCCTGCTGCGGCTCTGCCGTTCGGGCGGGCGCGTGCGTCTGACCAACGACGGCAATATGGCGGCCTTTACCGCTGCGATGGAGCTTTCACACAGCGCGGAGGCAGACGCCGTATGCGACGGCGTCGTCGCGCATACACTGGGCACCGATCTGGGCAGCGGCTGGCTACAGCCGGACGGGACGATCCCGCCGCTGCCGCTGGAGATGTACGATTTCATCATCGATGTCGGCAGCCGCCGCTCCGCCGCCTGGCCGCCGCAGGATCTGCGCAGCACGAAAAATGAAAACTCCGGCCTTGCCGGGGCGCGGCGCTATATGGGTCAGGCGGCGGCCTACCGTCTCGCGCAAAAACTCGCGCCGGAGCTTTTGGACGGATTTCGCAGAGTAGACGGCAATCTGATGTACGTCCCCACCGCGCCGCTGGATCTCAGAAAGCCATGTTTGGAGCACCTGATGCAGCAGGCGCAAAACGGCGTCTCCGCCGCCGAGGAGATCTTCCGGCAGATCGGCGAGCATCTGGCGGTGCTGAGCGCAGAGATGGACAGCATTCTCCATCCCGAAAGCAAGCAGCGCTTCCTCTATGGCCGCTTTGTCAAAACCCAACGCTGCTTTGAGCTGCTGTGCGAGGGCTTTGCCCGTCGGGACACGGGGATAAAGCTTCGCGCAGCGGATGAGGAGCTCGCCTGCACGCCGCTGATGCGGCAGCTCGCGAATCGCGCCAGCTTCACCGTTGCACAGTTCGGGCAAGCCGTCGGCTCGATCTACTTCGCGCTGAGTTAAAAACAGACATAAAAAGGCAGCCCGCACAAGGCGGGCGGTCATAAAACAGTAAAAGTTTAAAAATGCTGAAAACCTAGCTTTTTCAAGGGGCGGCGTGACTTCGGTCACGCCCTTTCCTTTTGCATCAGTTCATTCAAAGGGATAAAACCCAGCCCGTCATACTTGATGTGAATGTGCTGCACTCTCTTTCCGCTGGATTTGTCCGGCGCGTCCACATAGATTGCAGAAACCAGTTCCCGCAGAGCATAGCCGTCCAGTTTTTCAATTCCAACGTGCTTATGGGATTTTTGAATGAACTTTTCAATGTTTTCGTTCTGTCGTTCCTGTACTTCAATTTCCTGCCGCAAGGTGACGGCTTCCGCCTCCAACCGCTTCTGCTCCGCTTCGTAGGTCTGACTGAGCATATCGTATCGCTCATCACTCAGGCGTCCGCCGGCGTTGTCCTCATAAATCTTGATGAACAGCTTTTTCAGTTCGGCAATGCGCCGTTCATTGCTTTTCAGACGCTTTCTGCGGATACGTATCTGTTCCATGCTTTCCGTGCGGAGTTGTTTCTCCATTACTGCGCGGAAGTAGGCTTCATGCCGCAGGATATACCCCGTGACTGCCTGAATGTGTTTGAGCACCAAACGCTCCAACACCTTGACACGGATAAAATGCCCCTTGCGCTTCGATGTATCCTTCTGATGGTCGGAACAGTCGAAGAAGTCCTGCGCGGGATCGGGGAATAAGGCTTGCCGCTGTGGTTTTGCCGCCACCGGAGGGGCCTACCAGTGCGACAGTCTGTCCCGGTTCCACATTAAAAGAGAGATGATCCAGCGCGGGATGTTCAGCGCTCTCATAAGTGAAGCTGACGTCTTTAAAGCTTACGAGGTTTCCCTTCGGCTCCTGCGGATGATTGGTGACTTTCTGAACAGGTGCATCCATAACCTGCCGGATACGCCCCAGCGCTGTGCTGGCCAGCATCGTTCCGCTGGCAGCAAACATAATTTTGGCAAGCGCAGTGGAGATAATCGCAGAAAAGACAGCGTAGAAGGCAAAGTTTGTCACAAATACGGCGAAACTCCCGGACTTCAGCGCTGCGGGAGCCAGAAGCAGGGCAGCGAGGTCGCTTTGTTTTTTACTTTTCAATCTGTGCCTCCATTGTATTTCATGGTATACAAATGCGGGGCAATTTCAGAGAATCAGAAGACCCTCAGCAATTGCCCCGCAGTGGAATCATTTGTTATTCAGCGGGAGTAATCCAAAGAGGATTAAAGAATGTATAAACGCCGCCATATTGATAGTCTGCGATTTTGGCTGTATTGTAGACAATGGGCTCCATCATTCCGGTCAACGGAATATCGAGGAACTGATCCTGATCCTGTGCAACCAGATACTGGAAAATTTCAATCAGGCGGGCTTCATCATCAATGGTTTTGAATTCATGAATCATGTTCATAAAGGTTTCCGAATCTTCCAAAAGCGGAAGCGAGATTCCCTGCGCCATGTACTCGATTGCGCCAAACCACTGAGTCGGGCTTGCATAGTCATAGTATGTATCCTGAATGGTCATGTCAAACGACGAGGGATCATAGAAGCTCTGGAACCAGTCGTTGTTCTCCATCGGCTTGATTTCCATCTTCATTCCGACTTCATTCAGCATATCCTGAATCAGCAGTGCAATGGTATTATTC
>JAFWVV010000013.1 GCA_017518225.1 Oscillospiraceae bacterium
ATCGACCGCGTGACGAAGAGCCGGTACAAGGTTGACGCGAGGAAGGAGTCCTTCACGCTCGCGCCTGCTGCTGTGACGGACGATCCCGAAGAGAAGCCCGCGGAAGAGTCTGAGGACAAGCAGGGCTAAAACAGAAAAAGGCGGTGTCGGAACTGATCACTCCGGCACCGCCTTTTTCTATAGTATCAAACTACTGGTACGATAATCAAATCACTATCTGTCAGTGTCCGTGCCCAGGGGAAGTTTCTCGCAAAGACCAATGCGTCCACCTGTTCCGGCTGGAGGATTTGATGCGAAGAGTAGTCCATCTCAAGAATCAGGCTGTCGATATCCGCATAGCCTACCTGCGTGGGCGGCCCGAAGATATTGGTCAGCGTCGTTCCGCCCTTCAGCCGTATGCCGACAAGTTGCAAGTCAAACACTTCAAGTGTCTCGTAGCCCTCCCAGAGCTCAGGAAGCTGCATCGTGACCTTTGCGGAAATCGGGCTGATTTCCGCAGAGATCAGCTTGATCCCGGTATCCCCGAGGACAGCATCCGGCTGTAAAGTCAGCAGTTCACCGTTGCTGCTGGGGGTCCAGATGAGTTCCCACGGGCCCTCGACTATAGCTTGGTACTGTCCCTTATCACCGGTTCCCAGACTGTCGATCACCACGCGGATTTGCTTACCCGCGAAGGATTCCCACTTGCCTCCGGCCTTTGCGGTGAAATCAAATTCCATTGAGCCGTCCGGGGCTGTGAAAATCAACTTGTCGTTTGTATCTCTTTCCTCGACGAAGCCACCGGTCATGTTTGGCGCATGTTCTCCGTCGAAGCTCAGCGACCAGCCGCCGATGTCGGGATACTGTCCCTCCGGGATCGTAAAGCCTTCGATCCGAAGGGCGATATGGGCGGTATCTCTGTCAATGATCGTCTGCTCTACCGAAATTGTCACGCCGTTGGCAGTGGCGCTGACAATCTGGGAGGTGTCAGACAGGCCGCTCTGCTCGGCCATTTCTTTTTCTGTATCCGTGGCAGGGAGCTGTTGCTCCATACCGCGCGACCAATGAATATAGATGGCATAGGCCGTCACGCCCAGTGCGAGGATCAGTGCAACCACCGCAGCGATACTCAGGACTCGACCCATCCGCTTGGGCGCACGGGACGTTCTATGCTCTATACGTTGATAGCCCAATGCACGGCTGACTTTTTCGATCTTATCATCGGAAATGCTTCCGATGGCTTTCATCATTCGTTCCGAATTGTACATAAACCCTCCATTAATAGATAGGCTCTCAGCTTGCTCCTTGTCCGTTTCAGCATGGCGGCGACGCCGCTACGGCTCAGACCAAGCTTTTCTGCGATCTCCCTCTCGGTCGCCACAAACCAGTACCGACTAACAAATACAAGCTGTTCTTCTTCCGGGAGTTGCCCGACAAAAGCGTCAATGGCGCGACTGAGTTCCCGGTCCTCAATCTCCTTTTCCAGATCGTAGCCGGAGGCAATACACTCATCCAGTTCTTCCAGAGCGAGCTCCGCTTCGCCGCAGCCGCGCTTTTTCGCCGTACGTCGGACGATCTTGGTCAGCGCGAAATTACGCGTGATTCGGGCGAGAAAAGGACTAAGCCGTTCCGGACGCTTGTCTGGCATAGAGTTCCATGCGCTCATCCAGGTATCGTTGACGCACTCCTCGGAATCCTCGCTGTTTTCCAGAATGTTATACGCGATGATGTGGCAGTAGCGCCCGTACTTCTGCTCGGTTTCAGTGATGGCCTGTTCCGAGCGCTGCCAGTATAAGTTGACTATCTCTCTGTCATTCATACCTCGTCTCCTTTGTTTTAGGGCCCTCACTCATATAAATCCATTTTTCGAGCAAAGTGTCACTCAAACAAGAAATAATCTTCATGAACTTGTTTTATTAAATAATACCACTATTCATTATCAGATGCTCAGAAAAGCAGCCCTGGTGTCTTCACACCAGAGCTGTCGTTGTACATATATGGTTTTCAGTCCGCTGAACGGTAGTAAAACGGTAGTAGCCGATACCCGCTGTTGCCGCAGTTTGCCGCGATCTGGCGCACCTAATCGCAACCTGCTCACTTCTCAGACGTCCTGCCGTGGCAGACGAAGAGGATGTTTATCATATCGGATTTCTCCTTGTTTTCTCAGTGTGAAGCGTCTTAGCCGCAGATGATCTTGGCCAGGATATAGGCGGCGGCGATCGCGCCCAGCGTGACCCAGACGTTCATCCGAAACACGCGACGCTCGCCCTCCGGCGGTTTGGGCTCGCCGGTTTTGCGGCTGGCGACTACGGCTTCGTCGAACGCGGAATCGTTGCCGCTGCGGTACTTGTTCGCCTTATATACTACCGGGAGGATCGCCAGCAGCTCCAGCACGAGGGCGATCCCGCAAAAGGTGAAAAAAGCTTCATATCCATAAAAAAGCAATCCTTTCCCTGTGATACGCTCTATCAGAGCATATCACAGGACGGGACGTTTGCCAAGCGGGATTTTCGATCGCCGGAAGCCTTGACAAAGTTCGGACAACGCGATACACTCAAAACACAAGATCCGGTTTCTACAAGAAAAACAACAATCAGGAGGAACGCAACTTGAAGTCCGATTTGAAAGAGATCTGCCGGGATATTCGCTGCGACATGATGACCTGCATCGGTCATCTGGGCGTCGGCCACGTCGGCGGCTGCCTGTCTGTGACAGAGCTGCTCGCCGTGCTGTACTTCGAGGCGATGAACATCGACCCGAAGCGCCCCGATATGCCCGGGCGCGACCGCTTTATCTGCTCCAAGGGCCACGCCGGCCCTGCGGTCTATGCCGCGCTCGCCAACCGCGGCTACTTTGACAAGAAGGAGCTGCTCACGCTCAATCAGGGCGGCACCAATCTCCCCTCCCACTGCGACATGAATCGCACCCCCGGCGTCGATGTGACGGCGGGCTCCCTCGGTCAGGGCTTTTCCTGCGCCGTGGGCGTCGCGCTGGGCTCCAAGCTATCGAAGGACGGCGCGACCGTCTATGCCCTCGTCGGCGACGGCGAGAGCCAGGAGGGTCAGATCTGGGAGGCGGCGATGTTTGCCGCTGCCAAGAAGCTGGACAATCTCATCGCGTTCACCGACTATAACAAAATGCAGATCGACGACACCGTGGAAAATATCGTCGATATCGCGCCGCTGGCGGAAAAGTGGGCCGCCTTCGGCTGGCACGTCATCGACGTGGAGGACGGCAACGACGTCGAGCAGGTCTCCGCGGCTGTCGCGCACGCAAAGCTCGGCCTCGGCAGCGGAAAGCCGACCATGGTCATCCTCAACACCGTAAAGGGCTGCGGCGTCAAGTGGATCGAGGATTTGGGCGTCGCCAACCACAACACCAACGTCAGCGAGGAGCAGGCGAAAGCTGCCATCGCCGAGATCAGAGGGGAGGCATAAGACATGGAAATGAGAGCTGTTTACGCCGAATGCCTGGCGGAGCTGATGGAGCAGGACAAGCGCGTTTGCCTGCTGGACGCCGACCTTGCCAAGGCCTGCGGCACCCGCAAGCTGTACGACCGCTTCCCCGGGCAGTGCTTTGACTGCGGCATCGCCGAGCAGAACATGGCCTCCATCGGCGCGGGACTTTCCAGCTACGGCTTTAAGCCCTGGATCGAGAGCTTTACCCCCTTTGCCACCCGACGCATCTGCGACCAGATCGCAATCTCCATCGCCTATGCCAGGCAGAACGTGAAGATCGTCGGCACCGATCCCGGCATTGCCGCCGAGCTCAACGGCGGCACCCACATGAGCCTTGAGGATATCGGCGTGCTGCGCTCCATCCCCGGTCTCGTGATCGTCGAGCCCGTGGACGAGGTGCAGCTGCGCGCGGCCATGCCCGTGCTGGGCGCCTACGAGGGGCCGGTCTATCTGCGTCTGTTCCGCAAGCAGACTCCCGTCGTCTTCGACGAGGGCTACCGCTTTGAGCTGTTCAAAGCGGATATGCTTCGCGAAGGCAAGGATCTGTCGATCTTCGTCTCGGGACTTCTGACGCGGGACTGCCTGGACGCCGTCGAGGCGCTGCAGGCGGCCGGTATCGACGCGGAGATCATCAATGTCCACACCATTAAGCCCATCGACCGCGAGACGCTGATTGCCTCGGCGCGCAAGACCGGCGCGGTGCTGACGGTGGAAAACCACAACGTCATCGGCGGCCTGCACTCGGCTGTGTGCGAGGCGCTGGCACAGGAGAAGATCCCCGTTTGCGCCGTCGGCGTACAGGATCGCTTCGGCGAGGTCGGCAAAATGCCCTATCTACGCGAGGTCATGGGACTGCGCGTGGAGGATATCATCGCTGCCGCGAAAGAGGCCGTCAAGCTGAAATAACAAAAAATTCTGCAAAAAAACCGGCAGAGAGCCTTTGATCTGGCTCTCTGCCGGTTTTCCTTGCTTGGATCAATGGGAGTTGAAGTACATCATGGCGGTGCTGTCGGTAAGCACGGCGTCGCATTCGCCGGCGTAGAGCGCGGCGAAGCACTCGGTGGTGCCGCCCGGCAGGCGCGTGATCTGCCCAAGCTTTTCCATCAGCTTCGGCTGGGTTTCAAGTGCGGCGGTTGCCTCGGGGGTGGTGGGCATGGCGAGATTGCGCCGCTTCAGCGAGGCCGAGCCGCTGATGCGCGAGCCGTCGCGCGAGATGATGACGATGTCGTTTTCAATATAGGGGCCGTACTGGGTGTACTTGCGCGCGTCGATCTCTTTCTGATCCAGCGCGATGCCGCCCCAGGCGACGTCGATGTTGCCGGAATAGAGCTCGATGTAGACGTTCTCCTTCTCAATCGGCAGCACCTTCAGCGTCCAGCCGAGGCGGCTGCAGACCACGCTCGCGAGCTCCACGTCAAAGCCCCAGTAGTTGCCCTCCTGCATGTAGGCCATCGGGAAGGAATTGATGTCTACGCCGACGAGCAGGGTGTGCGCCTCCGGCTCCTCCAGCTTGCTCAGCGCCTCGGCGTCCTTGCCAAATTCGATGGCGTCGCGACCGAGCCACTTGCGGCTGAGCTCCTCAACACGCCCCTCGGCGTTGAGGGTCTCGATGGCGGCGACGACGTAGTTGCGCAGCGGATCGTCGTTGCGGAAGGCGAGGGAGTATTCCTGCTCGACCAGCGTAACGGCCGCGTTGACGCGGAAATTGGTCTGGTTGCCGCAGGCTGTCAGCAGCAGCGCCAAAAGCAGCAGCGCCGCCGGCAGCAGGGCAAGTTTCTTTTTGGTTTTCATAGCGTTCCTTTCGTGCCGTGCGGTGGAAAGAGCGGCGTTTCCTTAAAGCGTAAAGCCCTGCTTCGCGGGGCGGTAGGCGCAGGCGTAGAACGCGCGCGCGGCGGCGACGAGATGTGAGGTGTCCTTTGCGCCGGCGGTTTCATAGCAGGAGTGCATCGCCAGCTGCGCCAGACCGATATCCAGCGTCGGCACGGCGACCTGAGAGAGGCTGATGTGGCCGAGCGTACCGCCGCCGCGCAGATCCGGGCGGTTGGAATAGCTCTGCACCGGCACCTCGGCGCGGCGGCAGATCTCCTGAAACACCGCGGCGGAGTAGCCGTCGGTGGTATAGTTCATGGCGGCGTTATATTTGATGACGACGCCGGCGTTGAGCGCGGGACGCTCGTTGCGATCGGCAAACTCGGGGCGGTTGGGGTGGACGGCGTGGGCGTTGTCCGCCGAGACCATAAAGCTGCGGCTGACGGCGGCGCGGTACTGCGCGTTCGTATTGCCCAAGGCCTCCCAGGCGCGGCAGAGCACGTCGTCCAGGAAGGTCGAGGCCGCGCCCTGACGGGTGCCGCTGCCGACCTCCTCGTTGTCAAAGACGCACAGCACCGTCGCGCAGGCGGGCTGTTCGACCTGCAAAAAGCCCTGCATGCAGCCGAACACGCACTGCAGGTCGTCCAGCCGCGGGGCGGATACGAATTCGTTTTCCGCGCCCCAGACGCAGCCGGGGGTGCGCGGGTAGAGGTTCAGTTCGCGGCTGACAATGTCCTCCTCCGCCACGCCGAGCGTCTCGGCCAGCAGCGCGTTGAGACCTTTTTCCATTCCGGCGCCGCCCATCAGCGGCAGCATGTCCACGTTGACGTTGTAGCTCTTCTCCTCGTTGGCCGAACGATCCATGTGAATGGCGAGGTTCGGGATCAGCAGCAGATCGCGGTCAATGTTCACGAGGCGCAGCTCCACGCCGTTTTTCGTGCGCACGGCGACGCGCCCCGCCACGGACAACGGGCGATCCAGCCAGGTGCTGCAGAGCATCCCGCCGTATTTTTCCACCGAAAGGCGCGTGTAAAGACCGAGGTTTTTCTCCTCGCCGCCGCACTTGACGCGGAAAGCGGGCGCGTCATCATGCGCGGCCATGATGAGGAAATTCTCCGGCTTTTCCGGCAGGTTCAGCGCGATCACAGCCGAGCCGCTGCGTGTTACGTAGTATTTTCCGGGCGCGTGCAGGCTCCAGTCATCCTGCTCCTCCAGCCGCGTATAGCCGGCCTTTTCCAGGGTTTTGGCGACGGTGTCCGCCGCGTGCCAGGCGGTGGGGCTCTGTTCAATAAACTGTAAAAGCTCGCGGTTATAATCCTGCATAGCATCGTCTCCTGTTCTTTTTTTGTTCGCTGTTTTTCAATATATCACATTTTTTTCGCTTTGCCTATAGGATTGAAAAAATTTAGAAAGTCCTGTATAGTAGAGACAGAATATCGCGCCCGGCTTGTCCGGGTCAAAAATGAGAAAGGATGATCGCCCATGAAAGTACCCGAGCTGCCCTATCGCCGCGTAACGATCGAGGAAGTTACCGCCGTGATGGAGGACGTGATCCCCCGCATTCAGAACGCCGGAAGCGTCGAGGAGATTTTAAAAGCGCGCGAGGATTATCTCAAACTGTATCTGGAGTATGCCACCAACGCAAGCCTTGCCAGCATGCGCTACACCATCAACACCGTGGATGAGTTCTATGTGGCGGAGAACGACTACTACGATGAGATCGGCCCCAAGGTCGGCAACTATATGGTCAAATACGCCGCCGCGCTGCTGGATTCGCCCTTCCGCGCCGAATTGGAGCAGGCCTTGAGCCCGGTGCTCTTCCGGTCGATGGAGCTCAGCCGCAAGTCCATGTCCGAGGCCATCGTTGAAGATATGGTCGAGGAGAACAAGCTCACGCGCCGCTATAGCGACCTCATGAGCGGTATGGAGTTTTGCTTCCGCGGCGAGACCATGCCCCGCTCCACGCTGATGAAGTACGCCAAGGACGCCGACCGCGCCACGCGCCGTGAGTGCTACGAGGTGCTCGGGCGCGGCCTCGAGGCGCACAAGGCGGAGCTGGACGAGATCTTTGACGAGCTTGTCAAGGTACGCGACCGCATGGCCAAAAAGATGGGCTATCAAAACTTTGTCGAGCTCGGCTACTACCGCATGGGACGGCTCTGCTACGACCAGGAGAAGGTCAAGACCTTCCGTGAAAACGTCCTGCGTGACGTTGTGCCCGTCGTTGCCCGCCTACGCACGGAAAATGCCCGTCGCCTCGGCATCGAGGACTACCACTTCTATGACGACGGCGTCATCATCCCCGGCGGCGACCCGGCGCCCCGCGGCAAGGAAGAGATCTTTGCCGCCGCCAAGGCGATGTACCACGCCATGGGCAAGGAGACCGGCGCTTTCATCGACCTTATGATGGATAACGAGGCCTTTGACGTCGAGTCGCGCAAGAACAAGTGGGGCGGCGGATACTGCACGGAGTTTGCCAAGTTCAAGCAGCCCTTCATCCTCGCCAACTTCAACGGCACCGCCGGCGACGTGGACGTTATGACCCACGAGGCGGGACACGCGCTCAACGCCTATCTGATTGCCGACAACCGCTTTGCGCTCGAGCTCGGCTGCGGCGGCATGGAGACCGCGGAGACGCACTCGATGAGCATGGAGTTTTTCGCATGGCCCTATATGGAGAGCTTCTTCGGCGCGGACGCGGAACGCTACAAGTTCATGCACGCGCTGGAAAGCTTCTCCTTCATCCCCTACGGCACGATGGTCGACGCCTTCCAGCACATCGTCTACGAGCACCCGGAGCTCACACCCGACGAGCGCGACGCCGCGTGGCTGAAGCTGGAAGAGGCCTTCCGCCCGCACATCTCCTTTGAGGGCATGCCCTATCTCGACAAGGGCACGCGCTGGCAGTATCAGATGCACATCTATGAAAGCCCCTTCTACTACATCGACTACTGCCTCGCGCAGACAGCGGCTTTCCAGTTTTTGATGGCAAGCCTCAAGGACTACGACGAGGCTTTCGCGCGCTACCTGCATCTGTCGAAGCAGGGCGGCGAGAAGGTTTGGACGGATCTGCTCGAGGAGGCGGGCTTCCCCTCGCCCTTCACCCCGGGCGCGCTGAAAGAGCTCGCCGCGCAGGTCGAGGCGCTGCTGGAGAAGCTGCGCTGATACGTACGATAAACGCAAACAAGGATCGGCGCATTGGCGTCGATCCTTGGACGCATAGGGGCAGCCCCCGCCAAAGCGAAGAACCCGACTACGCCTCGGGAACAAATCGTCCGGCAGCAAAAACGGCAAAAGCAAAAAGGAACATCTTTGCGATGGGAGAATCCACATGAAAAAATACAGCATACTGATTGTCGAGGACGACCTTAATATCGGGGACATGCTGCAGGAGGCTCTTGAGATGGAGTCTTATTCTGTGAGACGGGCTTACTCTGGCACGGAAGCCCTGATGATAGTTGAAAACCATAAGCCGGATATGATTCTTCTTGATCTTATGATACCGGGCATATCCGGTGAAGAGCTTATCGGCAGGGTCGACGGTGTCATGACCATTGTAATCAGCGCCAAATCCGATCTTAGCTCCAAAATCAATCTCCTGAAAAAGGGCGCCAGTGATTACGTAACGAAGCCTTTTGCCATATCAGAGCTCCTTGCGAGGATAGAAGCGCATCTGAGGCTTGCGGATGCGTCCGGAAACAACGCAGTGCTTTCAGAAGGAAAAAGCCAGGTCTGTGTAGGGAATATTACTTTGGATAACAGCCTCTTTATGGTGACAAACGGAAAAGAGCGGGTGAATCTTACACGAACAGAGGCTGCGATATTGGGGCTGCTTATGCATAACGCAAACAGACCGATCGGGCGAAGCACCATTCTCGACAGGATCAGCGACGATACCCCGGATTGTACGGAACGCTCGCTCAAGCAGCATGTCAGCAACGTCAGAAAAAAACTGCGCCGGCTGGACAACATAGATCATATAGAAGCGATATACGGAATCGGATTTCAGTATAACGAATTTTGACGATATCTTGACGTTTTACATACCACTTTCTTGACGAGAAGGTGGTATTGTTTATTTCGACAACCCCGGCAAGCTTGCGCGGAGCTGTTTCCCGGATTTGCAGCTTGCAGGATATGACAAGGAGAAAAGCAAGAGATGGAATACGTTTTTAAGGCAAAGGGCTTGCGTAAAAGCTATGGCAAATTTGCCGCGCTTACCGATGTGAACATGGAAATCCCCCGAGGCGCCATATATGGCTTTGTCGGGAAAAACGGCGCCGGCAAAACTACGCTCATCAGGCTCATGTGCGGCCTGCAGCGTCCTTCATCCGGTTCATACGAGCTTATGGGGAAAGCCTTTGACGACAAGGATATTGTCAAGTCAAGACGCAGAATGGGCGCCGTGATTGAAGAGCCCGCCATATATAAAGGCATGTCTGCCAGAGACAACCTGATTCAGCAATGTCTCATGCTCGGCATTCCCGATTTTGACGGCGTTGACGAAATACTTAGGCAGGTGGGATTGACCGATACCGGAAAAAAGAAAGCCGGTAATTTCTCGCAAGGCATGCGTCAGCGTCTGGGGATCGGCATCGCTCTTTGTGGAAGCCCCGATTTCATCGTCCTCGACGAGCCTATAAACGGTCTTGATCCACAGGGTATCATCGAAATCAGAGAGCTGATTCTAAAGCTCAACAAGGAGCACGGCGTTACCTTTCTTATTTCCAGCCATATTCTCGACGAGCTCGCAAAGATCGCGACCAATTTTGGTTTCATTGACAAGGGAAAAATCATTCGTCAGATGAGCTGTGAAGAATTGAAGTCGGTTTGCCGCAAGTCGATTCGGATCAAGGTAAACGATGTCGGCCTTTTTGCAAAGCTTATGGAAGAAAAAGCGCTGGAGTACAGGATTATCGATGCCAATACCGCAGACGTTTACGCGGACCTGACTTTCTCCGACATTGCTAAGGATTGCGAAAAAACAGGATGCTCAATCATCACGATGGATGAACGCAACGAAAGTCTGGAGGCCTTTTATTTGTCATTGGTTGGAGGCGAGGACTATGTTCCGAAATCTATACGCTGATACCAGAAGCATATTGCTAAACCGCGGTTTTCGATTCGCGCTTGCGGCAATCGTTTCCTGGCAGCTGCTTTTTTTGCTGTTTGTCTGGCTGATTCAGACCTTGTTTTTTAAGGAAGCCTTAACGGCCGAGGATGTCGGCTTCTCTTTTTCCTCGGTTGCCGTCTTTCTGGTTACTGGTTCATCGCTTTATATAAGCGGCGATGCATTTTCGTCTGGTTGTATAAGAAACAAAATAATATCCGGCGCACGAAGAACAGAGCTTTTTCTGTCCGCCGTATGCGGAGGGATGTTTCAAGGCGTGATGTGTTCCATGCTGGCCTGTGTGGTATCTGTGATGGTATCATTGCTTTTCACCGGCGGATACATGTCATATTCTATCCCGGAGATCGCGGAATACTGGATCGTTATTACGATGGCGTGTGCGGCAATCGGAGCTTTCTCTACTGCCCTGGTAATGTCGCTTGGCGGAAATCAGCTCTCATATATTATCGGCTTCGCGCTTGCCTTTCTGCTGAACGTCGTGTCTGCCCGTATCGTTGACAAGCTGTACCCTGCCGACGGACTGTGCGCTCTTACGGGAACAAAGCTTGCCGCGTACAGCTTCTTTGACAGATTTATTCCGTATTCCTATTTTACGGCCACACCTCACTATGGCATGGGCAGTTATGTTTCGGGCTGTGCGGGCCTCATTTTGACGTCGCTCGCAGCAGGCTGGATGGTTTTCAGAAAAAAGGAACTCAAATAGTCCAATGGAGATAAGGTTATGATCAATTTATATAAGAGCAATATGAGACGACTGTCGAGAAATCCTTTGTTTATAGGCGGCCTGGCGATAGCCTTTCTGGCGACGCTGGCGTTTACCTCAAATATGATCGGGCTGACAGGACGCTTTGCTGCAATTGAAAATGAAGAACGAATGTTTTTTATCAGCATAGCGATGATGGGCTTCTTTACTGTCTTTGTGCCGCTTTTTACGAACGTGGAGTATGGAAACGGCGTCATCAGAAATAAGCTTGTCGCAGGATATTCCATCAAGCAGGTTTTTTACAGTCATCTGCTTGCTCACGCCTCCGCGCTGTTTCTCATGAGCGCGATTTACATGCTTGCCGGAATCCTTGGCGGGGCAAAAATCAGCGGATCAATGCTTCTGAAAAACACCGTCTTGTTCTTCGCCTTGTGCGCGTATATTTCGGTGATGCTGCTTTTGTCGATTCGCGTGAAGAAGGCCGTTGCGCTTATCGGATATGTTTTTCTGGTTCTTATGTTCAGCTATAGCGGCGTAATGACTGGAAATGCCATAGTATCCTTTGTTTTGAAAGGCTCTGCAAAGACAATTGGTGTAATAATCTACAACACGATCGCCTTTGGACAGTGGTTTGCCAACCTGTGGTTCAGCAGCGAAGAAATGAATCCCGGCAACGCGACACAGCTTGCCATTTCAGCCGCAATGATATTTGCCACGGTGTTTTTGGGCGCTTTCAGGCTGGATAAAAAAGATATAAAATAAGCATAAAGCAGGATAGAAAAGTGAAACGACATAAAACAACAGTGCAAATTTGTGTTTTTGCGATGGTCGCATTTATTTGCGCGCTGATATTTTTTTACCGCACTGACGCCTGGTCGCCCGATAAAAAGATGACGGGAATAGAGGCCGTAGCACAAGACTTTTCGGCGTTCGTCATTCCGAGCGACGTGAGGGTGGTTGGAATCGGCGAGGCTACGCACGGAAACAGAGAGTTCCAGCTCGCAAAAAAATACGTTTTTGAAAAGCTTGTATGCGAAGGAAACGGGCGCGCGATATGCTTTGAAATGGCTGTAGGCGACGCCGCTATGATCAACGACGCGGTACACAGCGCACATGCAGATCTGACGGAAGTGCTTGGAAAACAGAGCTATCCTTTGTATGACACGCCGGAAATCCTGAGTCTCCTGGAATGGATGAGGGCTTATAACCAGGGCCTTCGGTATGAGGATTCGCTCATGATTTATGGTGTGGATATGCAGGGCGCGCAAACCGCCATTCACTACATGCAGGAGCTTTGCAGAGCGGGAGACGGCCCGTTCACAGAGGAAGAGAAAAACAGGCTTCTTTCCATGAAGGCGGAGGAGAAAGACGACTACGCAGACGATAGAGCTTTCTTTGAGGCCATGCATCAAAGGCTTTTGGAGCACGACGACATCAGAAGCCGACAGCTTTCCGTGGCCGCAGGCTGTATTATCCAGAGCATAGATTCTCCAAACTATTACGAACAACCGCGACAATACTCGCATTACAGGGATCTCTGCATGGGAAAAAACCTGAAAGCTTATTCGGAAATAGAAGAGGCTCGGGGATATTCGCAGGTGGTTGTCACCGCGCACAACGGGCATGTGATGAAGGGCGGCGCGTCCGCGCTTCCCGGCGAAAACACGGAAACCATGGGCGATCAGATCAACCGCTTGTTCGAAGGAAGCTATTTTTGCATCGGCACGGAATTCTACGAGGGCTATGTGAACATCCATACATTCGGAACCTACGGCGACGCATACCATCGGGCGGATCATTTTTATCGCAGCGACGATCCCTTGGCATATCAGGCAAAATTTTTTGACGACGGCGCATACTGTCTTGACTTTTCAAGGGTAACAGAAGAAAATACACTTGTGTATAAATCCATTCACAGTTATATTTTCAACGCCATCGTGGGCGAAGGATATACCTCCTATGACGAGCTGGCGAAGAACCACAGAATTAAGCTTGTGCCCGCGGACAGATATGACGCGGTCATATATTATTACGAGGTTACGCCGATCCATCCCATCCATTACAGCGGCGCTGCCGAAGCTCCGGGTCGGAGCAACTAACGAGAAAACAGGGAGCAAGTAATGAAATATCTGCTTGTCGTCTGCCTTATCATCATTGCATGTCTGGTACTGAAACTCATCGCCCTACGCGGTTCGATCAAGGAACTGCGTAAGGACTATTCCGAACGCGCCGAGATTCATACCAATACGCTTCTCGGCGTACAAAGCCGCGACAAGCAGATACGCATGCTTGCAAGCGCCCTGAATGAAACGCTGAAAAGGCTGCGGGATTCTTACAACAGATATGAAAACGGTGACCGAGAGGTACGCAGTGCGATCACCAATATTTCCCATGATTTAAGGACGCCGTTGACTGCTATCAGCGGCTATCTTGAGCTTGCCGAGAAGCAGGAAAAGACCCCGGAGATGGCCAGGTATCTCTCTGTTATCGAGAAAAGAACGGAGCAAATGAAAAAGCTTACGGAGGAGCTGTTTGCGTACTCCATGATTTCCGGAGGGGAGATCAGCGAGGAGAAAGAAGAGCTTAACGTAAACAAAATACTGGAAGAGAGCATCATGAGCTATTACCCAGCGCTTAAAGCACGTGGAATAACTCCTGAGCTGAGAATCACAGAAGAAAGAATTACAAGAACGCTTTATCCGTCTTATGTGGAAAGAATCGTCAATAACCTCATCAGCAACGCCTTGAAATACAGCGACGGGGATCTGGAAATATCGCTTTCCGACGAGGGCGCGCTAAGGGTGGCCAATTCCGCCGCCAAGCTGTCGTCCGTAGATGTAAACAAGCTGTTTGACAGATTCTTCAGCGTGGAGAACGCCAGCGCCAATTCAACGGGGCTTGGGCTGTCAATCGTAAAGCTTTTGGCGGAGAGGATGGAGCTTCGTCTTGATGCAAAATATGAGGACGGCAAGCTTGTCATTTCGGTCGGTTTTTAAAGAATAACGGAATTTTTCGGTCTGTATAAACAGCTTCAGCCGCCGAGCATTTTGACAGTCTGGGCGTGTTGCAAAATAAGGTTTTTAGCCGAAATCGCAAAAGATATTTCGTGTAAAAGTTACTGGGAGTCACAAAATCTGTGGCTCCCAGTAACTTTTACGACAAGTATTTTTTGAAATTATTAATTTTGCAACACGCCCTGTTATTTTTCTTCTTCTTTTTTCTCCGTCCAGCGGCGGTAGAGGAGCATGCCGGAGAGATACAGCGCCCCGGCGAAAAGCGAGAGCGCCGCGGCCAGCAGGTAGTCCCCCTGCATCAGTTTGTCGCCGCCGAGCACCGAAAGCACGATGCCCGGAATGCGCCCGACGAGGTTGATGCCGAGCCAGGCGGGCAGGGAGATCTTCGTCAGCCCCGCAGCATAGCTCAAGACGTCCTTGGGCGAGCCGGGGATCAAAAACACGAGGAAGAAGACCCATTCCACGCGGTCGAGGCGCTGAAACAGCGCCAGCTCCTCCGGCTCCGCGCCGCCCAGCGCGCGCACAAGGGGCGCGCCGAAGCGCCGCACGAGCAGCAGCACCAGACAACTGGCAAGGCTCGTCGCGCCGAGGCACAGCAGCGTCCCCCAGACCGGGCCGTAGGCATAGCCCGCGGCGATGGAAAAGGGGCCGCCGGGGATCACCGCGGCAAAGACCTGCAGCATATTCATCAGCGCAAAGGCGAAAACGCCCCAGACGCCGCGCTCGCCCAGCCAGCCGCGAAAGCGCTCCGGCTCGGCGACAAAGCGCAGCAGCGGCCGTCCGATCAGCCAGCAGAGCGCCGTCAAAACCGCCAGCGCGCCGAGCGTAACGAGCGCGCGCAGCAGCCGTTCTTTTTTCGTCATGTTTTCCTCGCGCGCCTCCTTTGATCGACCTGCAGCGGCAGCGTTTACCCCTTCGTTTCCTCTTTCATTTTTCTTTCCCGCAGGATCTTTTTCAGCCGCTTGACACCGGTGTAGACGTACACCAGCCCGGCGGCCACAAGGATCGCGGCATAAGCGCGCATCAGTCCCGTGGGCAGCGAAAAGCCGAGCAGTGAACAGAAGCTTTGCACCATCACGATCACACCAAACACGAGTCCGCTAATGCCCCAAAGGCGATCCGTCCGGGTCTGTTCGATCTGCTGATTCTGTTGATTTTTCTCGTTCATATCCTGTCCCCTTATCAATATGTATTCATTCGCCCGCGCGCCGCACTTGCCGGACGGCCTTTTCAAATTTGGCGCGCGGGCCCATCACCTCATGTCCGCAGCCGAGACAGCGCAGCTTGAAGTCCGCGCCGACGCGCAGCACCAGCCAGTCGCGGCTGCCGCAGGGGTGCGGTTTTTTCATTGTCAAAACATCATTGACCTGAATATCCATGCCGATCCTCAATTCCGAACTATTTCTTAATCCCGTCCCAATAGGCCTTCGCGGCCTGCTCGGTCTTGTTGTCGCCGTATTCGTAATAGCGGGCGTGTTTGATCTCGTCCGGCAGATACTGCTGCTTGACCCAGTGACCGGGGAAATTGTGCGGGTAAAGATAGCCCTGCTCGCGCTCAAAGCCTGTGCCGTCGGCATGGACGTTTTGCAGCTCGCGCGGAAAGCCGCCGCTGTGTCCGGCGCGCACGTCCGCGATCGCGCGGTCGATCGCCATGACGACGCTGTTGGACTTCGGTGCGGTAGCGAGCAGGATGCAGGCCTCCGCCAGCGGCAGCCGCGCCTCGGGCAGACCGAGCTGCAGCGCGCTGTCCACGCAGGCCTTGACGATGGGCACAGCCTGGGGGTAGGCAAGCCCGATGTCCTCGCTGGCGGAGCACAGGATGCGCCGGCAGGCGCCGATCAGATCGCCCGCCTCCAGAAGCCGCGCCAGATAGTGCAGCGCCGCGTCGGGATCCGAGCCGCGCAGCGACTTCATCAGCGCCGAGAGCGTGTCGAAGTGCTCGTCGCCGTCGCGGTCATAGCGCATGGCGCTGCGCTGGGTGATCGCTTTGGCGTCGTCGAGGGTGATCACGTCGCCCGCCGCGGCGGAAAACAGCAGCTCCAGCGCATTCATCGCCTTGCGCACGTCCCCGCCGCAGGCGGAGGCGATATGGCGCAGCACGCCGTCCTCGAGCGTCAGCGGCGTTTCCCGGCGGGCGTTGAGAATGTCCACCGCCCGCGCTGCGGCGCGCTCCACGTCGCGCGCGTGCAGCGCTTTGAATTCAAACACCGTCGAGCGGCTCAAGACCGCGTTGAACACGCAGAAATACGGGTTTTCCGTGGTCGAGGCGATCAGCGTGATGCGCCCGTCCTCGATAAACTCCAAAAGGCTCTGCTGCTGCTTTTTGTTGAAGTACTGGATCTCATCGAGATACAGCAGCACGCCGCCGGGCGTGAGCATGGTGTCGAGCTCGGCGATGATCTGCTTGATATCCGCAATGCCTGCGGTCGTGGCGTTTAATTTGCGCAAGCTGCGATTGGTACGCTCGGCGAGAATGCGGGCGACGGTGGTTTTGCCGGTACCCGAGGGGCCGTAAAAGATCATGTTCGGAATCTGTCCGCTCTCGGCGATGCGGCGCAGCATGCCGTTTTCGCCCAGAATATGCTGCTGCCCCACGACCTCGTCGAGGCTGCGCGGGCGTATTTCGTCTGCCAAAGGCTTATACATGGCGATCTCTCCATCCGGCCGGGCGTATTTTCATCGCGCGGCGGTTTTTTGTTTATCCATATTGTATCACCCGTGCGCCGCGCTGGCAAGAGGGACAGGGCGCGGCGCGGTATTCGGGAAACGAAAAAATAAGATATGAAGATGGGCGAAGACGAGATTTTTATCTGTCTTTTTTGTTGACCGCACGGCGCTTTGGTGGTAAAATATCATGAATTATTATCTATAAACGCGAGGATCGATCGATGTTTCTTGCCGATCAATGGAAAGACTATGAGCTGCTGGACTGCTCACGCGGGGAAAAGCTGGAGCGCTGGGGAGACTACTATCTGGTGCGCCCCGACCCGCAGGTGATCTGGGATACGCCCAGGACGGATCGCCACTGGAACGCGCGCGACGCGCGCTATCAGCGCAGCGAGACAGGCGGCGGCAGCTGGGATAAGAAAAAACTGCCCGAGAGCTGGCGCATCCGCTACGGCGAGCTGTGCTTTCAGGTCAAGCCCATGAACTTCAAGCACACGGGGCTGTTTCCGGAGCAGGCTGCCAACTGGGATTGGGCGATGGCAAAGATCCGCGCCGCCAGGCGGCCGATTCGGGTCTTGAACCTCTTCGGCTACACGGGCGCGGCGACGGTCGCCTGCGCCAAGGCGGGCGCGGAGGTCTGCCATGTGGACGCGGCCAAGGGCATGGTGGCCTGGGGCAAGGAGAACGCTGCGCTCTCCGGGCTGGCCGAGGCGCCGATCCGCTGGATCGTGGACGACTGCGGCAAGTTTGTTGAGAGGGAAATCCGCCGCGGCAAGCGCTATGACGCGATCATCATGGATCCGCCCTCCTACGGGCGCGGCCCGGGCGGCGAGATTTGGAAGCTGGAGACAAATCTCTGGCCCTTTGTGAGCCTCTGCGCCGGCGTTTTGAGCGAGGATCCGCTTTTTGTCATCATCAATTCCTACACCACGGGGCTGGCAGCCTCGGTGCTCAGCTATGTGAGCGAGAGCATCTTCACAAGGCGCTTCGGCGGACATTCCGACAGTCAGGAGCTCGGCCTGCCCGTGAGCGGCAACGGCCTGATCCTCCCCTGCGGCGCTACATGCCGCTGGGAAAGATGATCTCCGCCGCCGGGGGCGGAAGAAGGAGATCATCTTTCTCCGCAGCCGCGCCGCGAACAACCCGAAGCGTTCAAGCGAGGGGCGAGAGCGGCCAACGCGGCAAGGTGGCAAAACGATGATCTCCGCCTGGGGCGGAAGAAGGAGATCATCTTTCTCCGCAGCCGCGCCGCGAACAACCCGAAGCGTTCAAGCGAGGGGCGAGAGCGGCCAACGCGGCAAGGTGGCAAAACGATGATCTCCGCCTGGGGCGGAAGTAGTTTTTAGATTTTAGAAGGAATCTTATGACAGTGATTCAATTTGAACAAGTGCATTTCACCTATCCGGGCGAGCCGCGCGAGAGCCTTGCGGGCGTGGATCTTTCCATCGAGAGCGGCAGCTTCGTCGCGGTGCTCGGACACAACGGCTCCGGCAAGTCGACGCTGGCCAAGCACATGAACGCGATTTTGACGCCGACGGAGGGCCGCGTGCTGGTGCACGGCATCGATACCGCCGACGCCGACCGCCTGCTTGAGGTGCGCCGCAAGGTCGGCATGGTGTTTCAAAACCCGGACAACCAGATCGTCGCCAACGTCGTCGAGGACGACGTGGCCTTTGCGCCGGAAAACCTCGGCGTGCCGCCGGAGGAGATCCGCCGGCGTGTGGACGAGGCACTGCGGCAGGTGGAGATGTACGAATTTCGCCAGCATGCGCCGCATCTGCTCTCCGGCGGACAAAAGCAGCGTGTGGCGATCGCGGGGGTGATCGCCATGCAGCCGGAGATCATCGTGCTCGACGAGCCGACCGCCATGCTCGACCCGCAGGGGCGGCGCGAGGTCATTGACACCATCCGGCGGCTCTGCCGCGAAAAGGGCATGACCGTCGTGCTCATCACCCACCACATGGACGAGTGCGTCGGCGCCGACCGTCTGGTCGTCATGTCCGAGGGGCGCGTCGTGGCCGACGGCAGCCCTGCCGCGGTCTTTTCCGAGGTGGAGCTGATGGAGCGCGAGGGCTTGAGCGTGCCGGAGACGACCCGCCTGCTCTACGATCTGCGTGCGGCGGGTCTGGATCTGCCGCTGGACGCCCTCGAAACCAACGCGTGTGCCGAAGTCATTGCCGCGCACATCCAATCTGTTTGCGGAGAATAAGAAAGTTATGCCGGAACTTCGTGTGGAGGCTCTGACGCATGTCTACAGCGCAGGGACCCCCTTTGAAAAAACTGCAATTGAAAATATCAGCTTGACGATCCCACAGGGGCAGATGGTGGGTGTTCTGGGGCATACCGGCTCCGGAAAATCCACCTTCATCCAGCATCTTAACGCCCTGCTGCGCCCCAGCTCTGGCGCGGTCTACTACGACGGAAAGGACGTCAACGCCACGAAACACAGCCGCCGGGAGGTCAAGGCGCAGGTGGGGCTGGTATTCCAGTACCCCGAGTACCAGCTGTTTGAAGAGACGGTTTTTCGCGATATCGCCTTTGGCCCAAAGAACCAGGGGCTGGACGGCAGCGCGCTTGAAGCGCGCGTGCGCGAGGCGGCGGCCTTTGTCGGCGTGGACGAGACGCTTTTTGAGCGTTCTCCGCTGGAACTGTCCGGCGGGCAAAAGCGCCGCGTGGCAATCGCGGGCGTGATCGCAATGCGTCCGGGCGTGCTGGTCTTGGACGAGCCGACCGCCGGGCTGGATCCTGCGGGCTGCCGCCAGATTCTTGACAATATCCAAAGCTACCGGGAAAAGACCGGATCGACCGTGATCCTCGTCAGCCACAACATGGACGACGCGGCGCGCATGTGCGAGCGCCTGATCGTCTTTGACCACGGGCATATCGCCATGGACGGCACGCCCGAGGAGGTCTTTGCCCGCCCTGAGGAGATGAGCGCCATTTCCCTCAGCGTTCCCCACGCCGCCGCGCTTGCCATGGCGCTGCGTAGAAAGGGCGTGCCGTTGCCCGGCGCGATCTATACCCACGAGCAGCTGCTGGACGCTCTGCTGCGCATCGAGGGGGTGGGCGCATGCTGAAGGACGTTACCCTCGGCCAGTACTTCCCCGGCGATACCGTGGTGCACCGGCTGGATCCGCGCACAAAGATCGTGCTGCTCGTCGTTTATATCGTGGCGCTGTTTCAGGCCTCCGGCTGGTGGAGCTACGCGCTGCTGCTTGCGGCGACGGCGGCGGTGATGCTGCTGGGGCATATCCGCGCGAAAAACATCTTTAAAGGGCTCAAGCCCATGCTGTTCATCATCGTGTTCACCGCGCTGCTGAATATGTTCTATACCCCGGGCCGCCCCGTCGTGGAGGGCTGGATCATCACCTGGGAGGGCATCGAGCGCTCGGTGCAGATGATTCTGCGCATCGTGCTTCTGATTGCCGGCACCTTCCTGCTGACCTATACCACCAGCCCCATCGCGCTGACGGACGGGCTGGAAAGGCTGATGAGCCCGCTCAAACGAATCGGTGTGCCCGTGCACGAGATGACGCTGATGATGAGCATGGCGCTGCGCTTTATCCCGACCTTGATCGAGGAAACCGACAAGATCATGTCCGCCCAGCGCTCGCGCGGCGCGGACTTTGAGACGGGCAATCTCATCCGTCGCGCCAAGGCGCTGCTGCCGATTTTGGTGCCGCTGTTCGTGTCGGCTTTCCGCCGCGCGGACGAGCTGGCCGTGGCGATGGAGAGCCGCTGCTATCACGGCGGCGAGGGGAGAACGCGCATGAAGCAGATGAAGCTGCAGAGCATCGACGCCTTCGCCTTTGCGCTCGGCGTGCTGTTTCTGGCGGCGATCATCGTGATGAGGCGGTTCCACCTATGAAAAACATCGCTTTACGCCTGAGCTATGACGGCAGCCGCTATCATGGCTGGCAGGTACAGAAAACCGAGATCAGCGTGGCGCAGACCCTGGAGGACGCCTTGACGAAGATCTGCGGCCACCCGGTCAAGACCGTGGGCTGCGGGCGCACGGATGCGGGCGTGCACGCCCTGCGCTACTGCGCCAACTTCCGCACGGACTGTACGATCCCGGTCGAGCGCATCCCTCTTGCGGTCAACGCGCAGCTGCCGGCGGATATCGCTGTGATCGACGCGGTTGAAGCGCCGGAGGACTTTAACGCCATCGGCTCGTGCATAAAAAAGGAATATATCTATAAAATACTCAATAGAAATATCCGCGACCCTTTTTTGGAAAAGCGGGTCTGCTTTTACCCGCAGCGTCTGGATATCGAGCGCATGCAGCGCGCCGCGCGCGCTTTTGAAGGGCGGCACGATTTTCGCGCCGTGCGCAGCCTCGGCACCGAGACGAAGACCACGGTGCGCACCGTCCACTGGTGCCGGGCCGAACGCGAGGGCGACCTGATCACAATCGCGATCTGCGCGGACGGCTTTCTGTATAACATGTGCCGCGCCATGGTGGGCACGATGGTCTATGCCTCCTATGGCAAATTGGAGCCGGAGGAAATCCCCGCGCTGCTGGAGACCGGAGACCGGCGGCTGACCGGGCCGACCATGCCGCCCCAGGGCCTGTACCTCAATCAACTATGGTATAATGGCGCGGTGGGGGAAATGATGGAAAAATAAAGCAAAGGTAGATTTGTTCAAAATTTGCCGATAAGATAGTATTGCGCCGGAGCGCGGCTTCGAAACGGAGGAGATCTACATATGACACTGGTCATCGACATTGTTTTGCTGATTATCATCGCCCTGTGTACCTGGGGCGGCTATAAGCGAGGGCTTGTCGGCGGGATTGCCGGCCTGCTTGCGATCGTCATCGCGCTCTTTGGCGGCAGTCTTTTGTCCGCAACCTACTCGGGCGAGGTGATCCCGGCGCTGCGCCCCTTCGTGGGCGGCGTGATTGATACGCCTGTGACCGAGGGGCAGATCCTTGAACGCCTGGGCTATGGCAGCAGCGACAAGTCGCTCAATGACATCCTGGCGGAGGATCCCTCGCTGTGCTATGACTATGCCTATGGCTGCATGGACTTCATGGGCTTTTCTGCCGACCGCTCGACGGAGCTTGCCAACCGCGCGATCAAGATCTACGAGAGCGGCGAGGCGCAGGATCTGACCGACGCCGTGGTGACGACTCTATGCGAGACGATCCCCTATGTGCTGGGACTGCTGCTGGCCTTTTTGATGATTTTGATCGTCCTTGTTGCGATTGCCAACGTCGGCAATCTCTCGTTCCGGCTGCCGAACATGGAAAATCTGGACGAGATCGGCGGCGCGGTGCTCGGTTTTGCCCGCGGCTTCCTGTACTGTGTGCTGCTGGTGTGGATGCTCAGCTTCTTCGGCATCCTGATCGGGCGCACGACGCTCGAAAACACCACGCTCGCCCGCTTTTTCCTGTCCTTCGACTTTGTCACCAGAGGATTGCTCTGAAACCCCGCCTTCCCCATGGGAAGACACAAAATTTTTCCGGTTCCAAATTCCAAACCCCAAACCCCGAATTTTTATGGAGGTATTTATGCAGCATAGCCTCTGCTCCCGCTGCGGGAAGAACCCCGCGGTGGTCTTTATCACGAAAATTGAAGCGGGCCAGACCAGAAATGAGGGTCTGTGCCTGAAATGCGCCCGCGAAATGCACATCAAGCCCGTGGACGATATGATCGAAAAGCTCGGCCTTACCGATGAGGATCTGGAGAGCTTTTCCGGCAATATGATGAACGCGCTCGGCGGCATGGAAGATCTGATTGCCGGCGCGGAGGGCGAAGAGGGCGAGGACGACGACGGCAAGACCGCCACCTTCCCCTTCCTCAACCGCCTCTTCGGCGGACCCGGGGCGTCGCAAAACCCGCCCGCCTCCGGCGGTGCGGACAATGCCCGCGGCGACGCGCCGCAGCCTGCGCGCAGCGGAGGAAAAACCAAGTTTCTCGGCAACTACTGCATCGATCTTACGGCGCGCGCCCGCGAGGGCAAGCTCGACCGCATGATCGGGCGCGCGGAGGAGCTGGAGCGTGTGATCCAGATCCTCAACCGCCGCCAGAAGAACAATCCCTGCCTGATCGGCGAGCCCGGCGTCGGCAAAACCGCCATCGCCGAGGGGCTGGCGCAGCGCATTGCCACGGGCGAGGTGCCGTATAAGCTGCAAAACAAGCAGGTCTTTCTGCTGGATCTGACCGCGCTTGTCGCAGGCACGCAGTTTCGCGGCCAGTTTGAAAGCCGCATGAAGGGACTCATCGAGGAGATCCGCAAGCAGGGCAATATCATCCTTGTGATCGACGAGGTGCACACCATCGTCGGCGCCGGCGACGCCGAGGGAAGCATGAACGCCGCCAACATCCTCAAGCCCGCGCTCTCGCGCGGCGAGATCCAGGTCATCGGCGCCACGACCTTAACCGAGTACCGCAAGCATATCGAGAAGGACTCGGCGCTTGAGCGCCGCTTCCAGCCCGTGACGGTCAACGAGCCCTCAATCGACGACAGCATTGCGATCATTCGGGGTGTGGCGCGCTATTACGAGGACTATCACGGCGTTGAAATCAGCGACGAGATGTGCCGACAGGCGGTGCTGATGAGCGAACGCTATATCACAGACCGTTTTCTGCCGGACAAGGCCATCGACCTGATCGACGAGGCCTGCTCGGACGTCAATTTGAAGGATGCGGGCATCCGGGAAAAGATGCTGGCGCAAAAGGAACTGGACGACATTCGCTTTGAACGCGAGGGCCTGATGAGCGCCGGCGCGCCGGACGGCGAGCCGCTTTCCAACGAGGAACTCGACCGCCGATATGCCCGCATCGCCAAGCTCCGCAGCCGCGAGATGCAGCTGGAGCAGCGGCTGGAGCAGCGGCTGGAGGAGCTGAAAGCGGCGGGGAAACCCAAGCTCACGATGGATAATCTCGCGCGGATTATCGAGCTGTGGACGAAAATCCCGGCTTCGAGCATCCGCGAGGACGAGATGGAGCGTCTGTCAAAGCTCGATGAGCGTCTGAAGACGCATATCGTCGGGCAGGACGAGGCGATTGCGGCGGTGTGCGCCGCCATCAAGCGCAGCCGCGTCGGTTTGCAGGTCAAGCGCAAGCCCGTCAGCTTTATTTTCGTGGGCGGTACGGGCGTCGGCAAAACCGAGCTCGTCAAGCGCCTCGCCGCCGATCTTTTCGACAGTCCGGAGAGCCTGATCCGTCTGGATATGTCCGAGTTTATGGAGAAGTTCTCTGTTTCGCGCATCATCGGCTCGCCCCCCGGCTACGTCGGCTACGACGAGGCGGGACAGCTGACCGAGAAGATCCGCCGCAAGCCCTACAGCGTCGTGCTCTTCGACGAGATCGAAAAGGCGCATCCGGATGTGATGAACATCCTCCTGCAGATTCTCGACGATGGGCGCATCACCGATGCGCAGGGGCGCAGCGTGAATTTTGAAAACACCATCGTCATCATGACGACCAACGCCGGCAGCAATACCAAGACCGGCAGCGTCGGCTTCGGCTCCTCGCTCAGCGAGATGAGCCGCGAGCGCAGCATGAAGGCGCTGCAGGACTTTCTCCGCCCGGAGTTTCTCAACCGCGTGGATGAGATCGTCAGCTTCAACCAGCTTACGGAGGAAAACTTCCGCGGCATCGCCGCGCTGATGCTGGGCGAGCTGAAGGATTTGCTGGCGGAAAAACAGATGACCCTCGTCTGGGACGAGAGCCTGATCGACCATCTGGTGAAGGAGGCCTATTCCGTCACCTACGGCGCGCGCAAGCTGCGCCGCACGATCCAGAAGCAGGTCGAGGACGAACTGGCCGCGCGCCTCGTTGCACACCGCGGCGAAAAAGTGCGTGAAATCGTGCTTTCCGCAAAGGACGGAAAGCTTGAAATCGAGCTGAACGCTTGAACGCATCAAAAAGCCCCCGCCGGGGGCTTTTTACATAAAAACTGAGAGTGAGACGCACAAAATGAAAAAATGGACGCTTCGTTTACAATATAACGCGCCGGTGATTTTGAGCTTTGCGCTGTTGAGCCTTGGCGCGCTGCTGCTCAACCAGCTCACGATGGGGCGCACAAACCGCCTGCTCTTCAGCGTTTACCGCTGCTCGCTGGCGGATGTGCTGGCCTGGCCGCGCTTTTTTCTGCACGTGCTGGGGCATGCCAATTTCAGCCACTATCTCGGCAACATGATGCTGATTCTCGTCATCGGCCCGCCGCTGGAGGAGAAATACGGCAGCCGCCCACTGCTCTGGGCCATCGTCGTGACGGCGCTGGTTTCCGGGCTGGTGCATTGGCTCTTTTTCCCGGGCACGGCGCTGCTCGGCGCCTCTGGCATCGTGTTCATGATGATCGTCATGTCCTCGCTGGCCGGGATGAAGGACGGCTGCATCCCGCTGACGCTGATTTTGGTGCTGGCGCTGTATATCGGCGGCGAGGTCGTCAAGGGCGTGACGCTCAAGGACAACGTTTCGCAGCTGACGCACGTGGTCGGCGGGCTCTGCGGCGCCTTTTTGGGCGTCAATCTGCGCCGATGAAGGAGAAGCTGCTGATCTCCGCCTGTCTGCTGGGCTTTTGCTGCAAGTACGACGGCGGCACGAACACGCTGGATGCGAGCACGCTTGCCGCGCTGCGCGAGCGTTATGCGCTCGTTCCCGTCTGCCCCGAAACGGCGGGAGGCCTGCCCATTCCCCGCGCGCCGAGCGAACGGCAGGGCGCACGGGTGCGCGTCCGTTCCGGCGCGGACGTGACGGCTTTTTATCTGCGCGGCGCGGACACGGCGTGCGCGCTCGTCCGGCGCTTCGGCTGTCAAAAGGCGCTTTTGAAAGAACGCAGCCCCTCCTGCGGCGCGGGAGAGATCTACGACGGCTCGTTCAGCCATACGCGCATCCCCGGCGACGGCTGCACGGCGGAAGCGCTCCGCGCCGAGGGCGTGGCGATCTTCGGGGAGAGCGAAGCGGAACAATTGCTGTAAAAACATAAGCGGGCAACACCGGCCTCGCTCTGCGGCAGGCCGGTGTTGCCGCTTTTTTGCAAAGAGCCGTAAAAAGGCTTTTTTTATTCACATTTCTGTGCTATAGTATATAAGTGGAATGTTATCCACGAAAGAAAGGCGGCATTATGGGTTTTTTAGATAAGATTTTTGGCAGCTATTCCGACCGTGAACTGAAAAAGGTCAACCCGATCGTCAACGCCATCGAGGCGCTGGAGGCGGAATACGCTGCGATGAGCGACGAGCAGCTGCGCGAGAAAACGGACGAATTCAAGGCGCGTTTAGCCGCGGGGGAGACGCTCGACGATATTTTGCCGGAGGCCTTTGCCACCGCGCGAGAGGCGGCCTGGCGCGTACTGGGGCTCAAGCCCTTCCGCGTGCAGCTCATCGGCGGTGTGGTGCTCCACCAGGGGCGCATCGCCGAGATGAAAACCGGTGAGGGCAAGACCCTCGTGGCGGTGCTGCCCGCCTATCTCAACGCGCTCGCCGGCGAGGGCGTGCACATCGTCACGGTCAACGACTACCTCGCCCGCCGCGACAGCGAGTGGATGGGCAAGGTGCACCGTTTCCTCGGCCTGTCTGTGGGGCTGATCGTCCACGGCCTCGACAACGGCGAGCGCCGCGAGGCCTATGCCTGCGATATTACCTACGGCACCAACAACGAGATGGGCTTTGACTATCTGCGCGACAACATGGCGCTCTACCGCGAGAACATGGTGCAGCGCGGCCACGCCTTTGCCATCGTCGACGAGGTGGACTCGATTTTGATCGACGAGGCGCGCACGCCGCTGATCATCTCCGGCCAGGGCGACGAGAGCACCGACCTTTATCGCCAGGCGGACGATTTCGTTTCGCGCCTGCGCGCGGTGGTCTACGCTACCGTGGACGAAAAGCAGGAGGAGAGCGAGGATCTTGACGCGGATTATGTGGTGGACGAAAAAGCCCGCAGCGCGACCCTGACGGCGCGCGGTGTTGCCAAGGCCGAGCGCGCCTTCAACCTTGAAAACCTCGCAGACATCGAAAATGCCACGCTGACGCACCATATCAACCAGGCGCTCAAGGCACACGGCATCATGAAGCGCGACATTGACTACATTGTCAAGGACGGCGAGATCATTATCGTCGACGAATTCACCGGGCGTTTGATGCTCGGCCGTCGCTACAGCGAGGGTCTGCATCAGGCGATCGAGGCAAAGGAGCATGTGGACGTACAGGAGGAAAACAAGACTCTTGCGACGATCACCTTCCAGAACTACTTCCGTCTCTACGGAAAGCTCTCCGGTATGACCGGCACCGCCGCCACCGAGGCGGAGGAATTCAGTGCCATTTACAAGCTCGACATCGTCGAGATCCCCACCAATAAACCGGTGATCCGCTTCGATCACCCGGATGCGGTGTACAAGAACGAGGCGGGAAAAAACCGCGCCATCATCCAGCAGATTGTGGACTGCCACAAAAAGGGACAGCCGGTGCTGGTTGGCACGGTGAGCATCGAAAAGAGCGAATATCTCTCCAGACTTCTCAAAGAACGCAAGATCCCCCACACGGTGCTCAACGCCAAGTACCACGAAAGAGAGGCCGAGATCGTGGCACAGGCCGGCAAGCTCGGCGCCGTCACGATTGCGACCAACATGGCAGGCCGCGGCACCGACATCATGCTTGGCGGCAACGCGGAGTTTCTGGCGAAAAAGGATCTGCGCAAGGCGGAGTTTGACGAGGAGACCATCAACGAGGCCACGGGCTATGCCGACACCGACAACGAGACGATCCTCGCCGCCCGTGCGATGTACGCCGAGCGCATGGCTTATCACAAGGAGGTCATCGCCGCCGAGGCAGAGCAGGTGCGCGCGGCGGGCGGCCTCTTCATCCTCGGCACCGAGCGGCACGAATCCCGCCGTATTGACAACCAGCTGCGCGGCCGCGCCGGCCGTCAGGGCGACCCGGGCGAGAGCCGGTTCTACCTCGCGATGACCGACGATATCATGCGACTGTTCGGCTCCGAGCGGGTGATCAACATGATGGAAGCGCTGAAGGTGGACGAGGACATGCCGCTTGACGCCAAGATCCTCTCCAACTCCATCGAGCAGGCACAGCGCACCGTGGAAAGCCGCAACTTCCAGACCCGAAAGAGCGTGCTGGAATACGACGACGTGATGAACAAGCAGCGTGAGATCATCTACGGCGAGCGCCGCAAGGTGCTCGACGGCGAAGACCTGCGCGAGCAGATCCTCGGTATGGTGCGCGAGTTTGTCCACAGCACGGTGATCGACGCTCTGGGCGGCGCCAATGCCGAGAGTCAGGATCAGCTCGACAACGCCCTGCAGCCCTTTGAGGCGCTGTTTTTGCGCCGCGGCCAGCTAAAGCTGGAGGCTTTTGGCGCCCACGCAAAGCCGGAGCAGATTTCTGACGCGGCGACGCAGATCGCCGAGGCGGTCTATGCCAAGCGCGAGGAGGCCTTTGGCCTCAGCCCCAACGGGCTGCCGATGATGCGCGAGATCGAGCGCGTCGTGATGCTGCGCGTGGTGGATGAATACTGGATGGATCACATCGACGCGATGAGCGAGCTCAAGCGCGGCATCGGCCTGCGCGGTTACGGCTCGGTCAAGCCCATCGACGCCTACAAGCAGGAGGGCTTTGAGATGTTCGAGGGCATGGTGCGCGGGATCCGCGAGGAGACGGTGCGTCGGCTCTACACCGTGGCGATCCGCCGCGAGGCGCCGATCGAGCGCAAGGCGGTCTCCAAGAGCTCTGTCGCCAACGTGGGCGCTTCGGCGAAGACCGCGCCCGTGAAAAAAGCGCCCAGGCCCGGGCGCAACGACCCCTGTCCCTGCGGCAGGATGAAGCCGGACGGCAGCCGCCGCCTCAAGTATAAAGAGTGCTGCGGACGCGGAGAGTAAATTCAAATTTCGGAATTGAGGCATTATGGCATTTATTCAGGAGAATGAAAACGGACTGATCTATATGCGCTCGGATCACATCCCGGCGCGGCACCTGTTTACGACGCGCTTTGGCGGCGTGAGCGAGGGCGAATTTGCCACGCTTAACCTCAGCGTCAGCCGGGGTGACCGGCCGGAGAACGTGCGGGAGAATTTTCGCCGTGTGGCGGCGCTGCTTGACGCGGGGGAAAACGACTGCTGTGTGACCAGGCAGGTACACGGCGCCGAGGTGCGCGTGGTGACGGAGGAAGACAAGCACCGCTGCCTGTCACCCGTGCCCTTTGAGGCCGACGGCCTCGTCACCGCGACGCGCGGTCTGCCGATCTTTTGTTTTGCGGCCGACTGTGTGCCCGTGCTGCTGTGTGAAGCGGAGGCGGGTGTCGTCGCCGCGGTTCACTGCGGCTGGCGCAGCTCGACGGCGGACATCCTCGGCGTGGCGCTGGGGAAGATGTGTGCGCTTGGCGCGCAGCCGGAGCGCGTATGTGCGGCGATCGGCCCGGCCATCGGCGCCTGCTGCTTTGAGACCGACCGGGACGTACCGGACGCGATAGAGGCCTGGCTCGGCAGCACGGAGCGTCTCGTCACACGCCGTCCGGACGGGAAATATCTTGTGGATCTGCGCGCAGCCAACGCGCGCCGTCTGCAGCGGCTCGGCGTACCGGAGGGGCAGATTGACGTATCCGATGAATGCACTTTCTGTCAGCACGACAAATATTGGTCCCATCGCTACACCAAAGGGCGCCGCGGCATCCAGGCCGCCGGGATTGTCCTGTAAATCGCGAAAAGGAAGAGACAGACATGAAACATACGATCAAACGCGCGTTGGCGCTGCTGTGTGCCGTGCTGCTGTGTGCCGGGCTTTCCGGCTGTTCGCTGGAGCTGGCTACGGAACCGGTCGGCAAAGAGCCGAAATCCACCGGCGGCAAGGACGTGCAGAAGGCGGAAGCGGTGGACCACGTGTTCTCCCTCAACAGCAACAGCAAGTACAGCTTTCGTCCGACGGTGGCGACCAACCACGCCAATCAGCTGGTCTGCCATCTGGTCTATGAGAACATGCTGGAGCTGGACGACAACTTTGAGGTCATCGAGGGCGCGGGCGTGATTGCAGACTGGAGCGTCTCGCCTGACGGCCTGAGCTGGACCTTTAAGCTGGCGCCCGGGCACGTATTTCACGACGGATCGCCCGTCACCGGCAACGACCTGCGCATGTCGCTGGAAAACGCGATCCACGCCGACCGCTTTCAGGGGCGCTTTGCCAGCATCAAGGGCGTGGGCTACGACCAGGACTACATGACGGTGGTACTGGGCATACCAAACATGCTCTTTTACAAGCTTCTGAATATCCCGGTCTGCAAGGCCGGCACCTTTGGCGACGATCACCCGATCGGCTCCGGCCCCTATACCTGGAGCGAGGAGGGCGACAAGCTGGTAGCCTACGAGGGCTGGCCGGGCTATCAGGATCTGCCGGTGCAGGAGGTGTTCATTCGCGAGTTTACCGAGGCGACGGATATTCTCAGCGCCTTCGAGGACGGCGTGATCGACGTGGTCGTCAACGATCCGTCCAGCATCACGAACCTCGGTTATGCCAGCACCAACGAAAAGCGCAGCTTTTTCACCACGAACATGCACTTCATCGCCTTCAACGAGGAGAGTGCGCTGGGGCGCTATTCCAACATCCGTGCGGCGCTCGGCCATGCGGTGGACCGCAGCTACTTTGAGGAGCTGACGCGCGGCAACGGCGTCGGCACGCCGATCCCGATGGTGCCTACGGTGGATATCTACCCGGCGGCAATGGCGGCGGAGAACGGCTACGACATGGAGCGCTGTCTGCGCATCATGAACAACTACGGCATCGTCGATTACGACGACGACGGGCGGCTGGAGCTGGCGACCGGCTCAGCGCAGGAGATCGAGATGACGATGATCGTTCCGGCTGACAGCAGCGTCAAGGCCGGCGTGGCACGCCGCTTTGCAGAGGATCTGGAGCAAATCGGCGTCAAGATTCAGGTGCGAGAGCTGAGCTGGGCGCAGTATACCCAAGCGCTTGAGGACGGCTATATTACGGAAAAAGAAAAGGAAAAGAGCGATTTTGATATCTATTACGGCGAGGTTAAGCTTCGCAACGACTTTGACCTGACCGAGCTTTTGCAGGTACGCACCAAGGACAACGAGAACACGAACATCAACTTCACCCGCTCGCAGGATCGCACCTACGAGACCTATATCAACAACTATCTTGCTGCCGGCGACGCGATGCGCGCCCAGGCCTATCAGACCCTGTGCCAGTATCTGCTGGACACGGGATCGCTCATCACCGTCGGCTTTGAAAAGCAGGAGATGTTCACCCATCGCGGCGTCATCAAGGGCGTTGATCCCAACGCCGGCAACCCGATGTTCGGCTTTGCCAACTGGGAGATCGACTTGGATTAAATAAGAGGAGGAAAACCAAATGACAGACAGAGAACTGATGAGCATGGCCAAGCAGGCCTCGATGAACGCTTACGTTCCCTACTCGCGCTTTGCCGTCGGAGCGGCGCTCGAGTGTGACGACGGCACGGTGTACACCGGCTGCAACGTCGAAAACGCGGCGCTTGGCAGCACCATTTGCGCCGAGCGCACGGCCTGCTGCAAGGCCGTCAGCGAGGGCAAGCGCAGCTTCCGCCGCGTCGCGATCTATGCCGACAGCCAGAACTGGTGCACGCCCTGCGGCGCCTGCCGGCAGTTTCTGGCGGAATTTTCGCCCGACATGGAGGTGCTCTGCGCCAAGGCGGGCGACCGCTACGTGAGCTATAAGCTCTCCGAACTGCTGCCGCACAACTTCGACTATTGATCGGCGGAGGAGCGCGGAGAATGCTGTCTTTTGAAAACGACTACAGCGCCGGCGCACACCCGAAGCTGCTGCAGGCGCTGTGTGAGGAAAACCTCGTCTCCCAGCCGGGCTACGGCGAGGACGAGTACTGCCGGCGCGCGGCGGAAAAGATCCGTGCCGCCTGCGCCGCGCCTGAGGCGGAGCTGCGCTTTCTGGTCGGCGGTACCCAGACCAACCAGATTGTCATCGCCTCGCTTTTAAGAAGCTATGAGGGCGTACTCTCTGCAGTGACCGGGCATGTCAACGGACATGAGGCCGGCGCCATCGAGTACAGCGGGCACAAGGTGCTCACGCTGCCCCAGCACGAGGGGAAGATCGACGCAAAGGAGCTGCGCGACTGGCTTGAGACCTATTTTTCCGACGAGGCCTATGAGCATATGGTGCGCCCGGGCATGGTCTATCTCTCCTATCCGACGGAGTACGGCTCGCTCTACCGCCGTGCTGAGCTGGAGGCGATTGCGGCGGTCTGCCGGGAATACCACCTGCCCCTGTTCATCGACGGGGCGCGGCTGGGCTACGGGCTGATGAGCCGCGAAGCGGAGCTTTCGCTGCCGGAGCTGGCGGCCTTGTGCGACGTGTTCACCATCGGCGGCACGAAGGTCGGCGCGCTGTGCGGCGAGGCTGTGGTCTTCCCGAAGGGAAACGCGCCGGAGCATTTCACCTCGATCATCAAGCAGCACGGCGGCCTGCTTGCCAAGGGACGGCTGCTGGGTTTGCAGTTTGACGCGCTCTTTACCGACGGATTGTATTTTGCGGCGGCGAAAAACGCCATTGACAAGGCCGAGCGCCTCAAGGCGATATTTCAGGCGCGCGGTATTCCTTTCTTCTTGGCTTCGCCGACCAACCAGCAGTTTGTGGTGATGCCGGATGAGCTTCTGCCGCGTCTGAGCGAAAAGCTGCGCTTCAGCGTCTGGGAAAAGGCGGACGAGGGGCATACGGTACTGCGCTTTTGCACCAGCTGGGCGACGACCGACGCCGATCTCGACGCGCTGGAGGAAATTTTGGGCGCTCTGTAAATGAGCGATAGCTGTCGACAGCTTCAAAGGCGAAAACGGGAACGATCAAATCGTTCCCGTTTCAAGCTGTCGACACGTTGTTGACAGCTTGAGGATAGCGCTTTTGCGCTATCCTTTTATCTTGCCCGGGCTGGTGCCGAAGAGCTCCCGAAAGGCGCGATGAAAGGCGGAGTAGTCGGAAAAGCCGCTCTCGGCGGCGGCCTGCGCCGCGCTCATGCCCTCGCGAATCAGCCGTGCGGCGTGGATCAGTCGCCGCTGGCGTACGTAGGCGTGCGCGGTCAGGCCCGTCTGCGCCTTGAACAGGCGCATAAAGTGATAGCGGCTCAGATACACCCGCTCGCACAGGACCTCTACACTCAGGTCGCTGCGGAGGTTTTCGTTGATGTAGCTCAAGGTCTGCGCAATCTTCGGGTCGCTCGCCTGCTCGCCGCGCTGCGGGCTGGCTGCGCTGACCGACAGACGGTTGACGTGTACCAGCAGCCGCGAGATACAGCTGTCGCGCAGAAGCTGCGCGCCGAGCTGCTCGTCGCCGATGAGCGCCTCATAGGCGCTGATCGCCTCGGCGAGCGCTTTTTTCTGCTCGTCGTCGGGGCTGAGCAGATACTGCCCGTTGCGGTCGGCCCAGTCGAAGCAGTCCAGAAGCCCCGCGCCGGGGGCTGTCCGCTCGAAAAAGCGGCGGTCGAGATAGACGATTACCCGGTCGTAGGGGGTGGAGCGGTCAATGACCGCCTTGTGGATGGTGTGGTGCTTGACGAGCAGAACGTCCCAGGGCTGCATGGCGTAGCTCGCGTCCTCCACGCTGTAGTCCACGCGCCCGGCCAGCAGCAACACGATCTTGTCAAAGTCGTGGAAGTGAAAATCCCGCTCCTGCCCGGCGGTGTCGCGCAGATGGAAAAAGTGGTAATTTTCCTTCAAATAGCCCTCCCGGGCGACGTTTTTTTCCTTTTTCAAGCGATATCACCTTCCTCGCAAGGAGTATACAGCACTTTTTGCAATATTTCAAGCACCAGATGCTATTTACTGTGCGGAAACTGGCAAATATAATGGGGCAGTAAAAAGCGCAAGGAGGTTTTCCCCCGTGTCTAAAATCGGAAAGTTTATCAAAAGCAGCTGGTTCTTTTTCAGCATGATCATCGGCATTGCCGCCGGTATCATTGTGGGCTTCGTTTGGCCCGGTGCCGGAGTGCTGGAGCCGCTGGGACAGCTGTTTATCAACATGATGTTCTGCGTGGTCGTGCCGATGGTCTTCTTCTCCATCTCTTCGGCCATTGCTAACATGAAAAACGCCAGGCGCGCCGGCAAGCTGATGGGTACGACCGTACTTACCTTTATGTGCACCACGATCATCGCCTCGGTGATCATGTATGTGCTGGTGCGCTTCATCCCCGTCTATACGGGAGCGCCCGCCTTTGAAGAGGGCGCCAAGGAGCCCATGAGCGTGGGCGAGCTGATTGTCGGCTTCTTCACCAAGTCCGACTTCCCCGAGCTCTGGAGCCGCCGCTCCATTCTGCAGCTCATCATCGCGGGCATCTTCTTCGGCTTCGGCGTACAGATGTGCGGCGGTCCGGAGACCAAGGTCGCCAAGCTCCTTGATGAGATCACCCAGATCCTGATGAAGGTCATCAAGCTCATCAGCTATTACGCCCCGATCGGCTTCTTTGGCTTCTTTGCCGCGCTGGTTGCCGCCCACGGCGCCGACTTTGTCTCCAGCTATGCCCGGGCGATCATCCTGTATTACGCCGTTTCCTTTGCCTACATGTTCCTGATTTTCCCGCTCTATGCCCGCTTCGGCGGCGGCAAGGGCGCCGTCAAGGTCATGTTCAAGCATCTCTTCCGTCCGGCGGCGGTCGCCTTCGGCACCTGCTCCTCCGTCGCGACGATCCCGACCAATATGGAGGTCTCCGAGGACACCGGCATCTCCAAGGACGTCACCGACATCGTGCTGCCTATGGGCGCCACCATGAACATGGACGGCTCCGGCATGAGCGCGATCATCAAGGTCGCCTTCCTCTTTGGTATGTTTGGCAAGGACTTTGCGACGGCGGATGCGATCCTTGCGATCATCATCGCGACGGTATCCTCCGTGGCCATGTCCGGCATCCCGGGCGGCGGCGGCACCGGCGAGCTGGTGCTCTGCTCCCTGTTCTTCCCTGAGCAGCTGCCCATTGCCTTCCCGATCGCGCAGGCCATCGGCGATCTCGTCGATCCTCCGGCCACCATGGTCAACGCTGCCGGCGACTACGTTGCCTCCTATGTCGTCTCCCGCTTCAACGACGGCAAGGATTGGCTGCAGAAGAAGCTGCACGGCGAGGCCCAGAGTGTCCAGTCGGCAAACGGTCAGCAGTAAGATGCACTATACCAAAATGCACGGCGCAGGCAATTCCTTCATCCTGTTGGAAAACCTGCACGGCGAGCTCCAGGGCGAGGACTTTCACAGCCTCGCCCTGCGCTTATGCGACAAAAAAACCGGCCCCGGTGCGGACGGGCTGATCGTCGTTGTTCCGGCGCGGGACGCGGATTATGGGATGCTCTTTTATAACGCCGACGGCTCGCTCGGCGAGATGTGCGGCAACGGTGCGCGCTGTATTGCGCGCTACGGCGTGGAGCACGGTCTCGCGCGCGACGCGGAGCGCGTCCGCGTACTGGCGACGGCGGGGCTGGTCACCGCTCGGCGCGTCAGCGAGGAGCAGTATGAGATCCGCCTGAACGACCCCAGCGTGGCGGAGCCGGCGCGTATCGCGTGCGTAAACGGCGAGGAGATCCCCTGCGCCTACGTCGAGCTGGGCGATCCCGGCATCCCCCACGCGGTGGTGGAGCTGGACGAGAGCGCCTTTGACGATCTCGACGCTTTGCGAGAGCGTGGGCGCGCGCTGCGCCATGCCGCGGTCTTTCCCAGGGGCGCGAACATTAGCTTTGTCGCGCCGCTCAGCCCGACGCGCCTGCGCGCGATCACCTTTGAGCGCGGCGTGGAGGATTTTACTCTCGCCTGCGGCACCGGTGCGGGCGCGATTGCAGTCGCTCGATGCCTGGCGGGAAAGCTCCCCGGCGGCACTCTTGAGATTGAGATGCCCGGCGGGCGGCTCTCCGTGCGGCTACGGCAGGAGGGGGAACGCATCTGCGACGTCTATCTCACCGGCCCGACCGCGATCGTCGAAACCGGAGATTTTTCTGTCATCTAAATGAACGAAGACGCGATCTTTTTTTGGATCGCGTCTTTGTTTATCTAAAACTAAAAACGAAAACCCAGTCTCAGCTGGCGGTCATGTTTTTTTTGATCTGGGCGATCGCGTTTTTCTCCAGCCGCGAAACCTGCGCCTGTGAGATGCCGACCTCGCGGGCGACCTCCATCTGGGTGCGCCCGTCGTAAAAGCGCAGGGCGAGGATGCGCTTTTCACGCGCCGTGAGGCGGCGCATGGCGTCCGAGAGCGCGATCTGCTCCAGCCAGTGCTCGTCGTTGTTGCGCGGATCGCCGATTTGATCCATGACGGTGGCGTTTTCGCCGCCGTCGCTGAATACCGGCTCGTAGAGACTCACCGGATCGCTGACCGCGTCCATCGCGAACACGACCTCCTGCCGGGGGATGCCCAGCTCCCGGGCAATTTGCTCGACCGACGGTTCGCGTCCGTTTTGCGCCGTCAGCTTTTCCTTGGCCTGCAGGACGCGATAGGCGGTGTCGCGCGTTGAGCGGCTGACGCGCAGGGCGCTGTGATCGCGCAGAAAGCGCCGCAGCTCTCCGGCGATCATCGGAACGCCGTAGGTGGAAAACTGGACGTTCTGGCTCAAATCAAAGGCGTCAATGGCCTTGATGAGCCCGATACAGCCGACCTGAAAGAGGTCGTCCATGCTCTCGCCGCGCCCGGCAAACTTCTGCACGACACTCAATACGAGCCGGAGGTTGCCGGAAATCAGCGCCTCGCGGGCAGAGGTATCGCCCTGCTGCGCTTTTTCCATCAGCGCGCGCATTTCCGCGCTTTTGAGCACCGGCAAGCGGGCGGTATTGACGCCGCAGATTTCGACTTTTGACTGCATGAGCACACCTTCCTTTTTTCGGATGTGGTCATTATTATTTCCCACGGCGGGAAATTTCATGCAGTCGGGCGAGCAAGCCGAAACGGTGAAAACGGTGAAAACGGTGAAAACGGGCAGAAAACGCTTGCAATCAATTTTATGCTGTGATATATTTAGTCGTACATTTTTGACAGAGTAGGGAGAGCGCGTCAAGTGCCGGCAGATGGGATGTCGCCGCCGGACGAAGGCGAAAGCCGCGATGATCTCCCGCGTCCGCTGTCACGGAAACGACGAGCCTCTTTTCCGCTGACCGTGGAAAGGAGGATTTTTATATGTCAAACACCAAGACCCACGCCGCGCTGCGGCAGCTCACCGTGTCCGCGATGCTGATCGCGATCGACGTCATTTTTACCCGCGTATGGGCCATCAACACGCCCCTGATGAAGATAGGCCTCGGCTTTACGGCCGTTGCGCTGTCGGCGATGCTCTACGGGCCGCTCTGGGCGATGCTGACAGCCGCGCTCGGCGACCTCGTCGGCGCGCTGCTGTTTCCGACCGGCGCGTATTTCCCCGGCTTCACCGTCACGGCGGCGCTGACAGGGCTGATTTTCGGGCTGTTTCTCTATCGCAGGGAAAGGGCTTGGCTGCGCGCGTTTCTGGCGGCCTTGACCAACAGCTTTTTCATCACGCTGATTTTGAATTCGCTGATGATTGCGGTCTTTTTCCGCTCCAGCCCCGCAGAGCTGGCCGGTGCGGACTGGGCACGCTTTGTAGAGCTGACGAATTTCAAGCAGCTGATGGGCGCGCGCGTGCCGCAGTTTATCATTATGACCGCCGTACAGACGGCTGTGCTCGCCGCGCTGCAGGCTTCCCCCACGCTGCTGCGCCTCGTGCGGGAAGAAAGAGAAGAAAAGTCCTGAAAAAATTGAAGACAGGAATAGAGGGCATTTGCTATTGACAAGCGCATATTCGTGTGCTATGATATCCAAGCTAAAGCAAGTGCATATCGCGGGGTAGAGCAGCTGGTAGCTCGTCGGGCTCATAACCCGGAGGTCGTTGGTTCAAATCCTTCCCCCGCAACCATGTTGTGCAACCAAAAAAGATATTGCACCGGAAAACCCCGATACCACAACGGTTTCGGGGTTTTTTCGTACCCCGATTTTCAAGTGCAGACAAAAAGATATTTTTCTTTGTTGAGAGGACTTGAACTACCGACAAACAGCTCTGAGGGCGGGACTTACGCTTTTTTCGCAATTATCACCCTTTTTGTTGATAATATTGCCTTTCTTTTCTTTTGGTGTTATAATGACTGGGCTGATGGAACGAAAGCCTATTTATACTGATGGACGACGATTGGCAAGCGCATGTGCAAAACTACGATTTGCAAACATAGTTTGGATATGACGATTATGAAAAGATTATTGAAAGTTATTGGAATCCTGAGTATTGTTCTTTTTGCCTTCATCGGCATTCTTGCGGCTTACAATCTGATTGCCATAAAGGCGGAAGCAGACAGAATTGTCCCAAACGGAGAGATTGTTGATTTGGGCGATTATTCTGTTCATGTTTATTCTGAAGGCGAAGCCAATGCCGCTCCGACCTTGGTTTTCATGTCTGGCTCCGCAACGGTTGCCCCTGTTTACGATTTCAAGGCGCTATACAGTCTCTTGTCTGATGACCATCGAATTGCCGTAGTTGAAAAAGCCGGGTACGGATATTCTGACATCATGGATGCAGACAGAGATGTCGCGACAATGGTAGATGAAGTTAGAAACGCTTTGAACGGCGCGGGGATCAATAAACCGTATGTGCTTCTGCCGCATTCAATGTCGGGACTCGAAGCAATATATTGGGCGCAGAATTACCCGGATGAGGTGTCGGGCATTATTGGAATTGACATGTCAGTTCCAGACGCCTATGCGGATGGCGC
>JAFWVV010000006.1 GCA_017518225.1 Oscillospiraceae bacterium
GCGGCGCTCGAACTGCTCACGGCTGTCCTTGTACTTGTGGACGGCGCGCAGGATGGTGACGATCTCGGTCTTGGTGGGCAGGGGGATGGGGCCGGAGACCTTGGCGTCCGTGCGCTTGGCGGCCTCGACGATGGTCTCGGCAGCCTTGTCGATGAGCTGATGATCGTAGGCCTTCAGACGGATGCGGATCATGTTTTTGTTGGTGCTTGCCATGTGGTGTTTTCTCCTTTTCGTACGTGTTCGGCGGCATTGGGTCCGCCTTTTTGTCTGCGTACGGATGAAGCCGAATTCTATACACACAACCGTGCGTATCAGACCAGGCCCGAAAAAACAAACCGGTTTTTCAACCGGTCTGACTCTCCGCCCCTGCGATATACGCGTATACAGGTTCGGTTTCAGCCGCCCGATTGCGTATCGGATATACACCCGATACCGGACATACTCCACGGAAGTTACCTCGGTTTCGCCGAGCAATCTCCCGCTTCATCGCAATCTGCGCCCATGCGCTCTCGCACACGCGCTTTGACAGTATAACGCGAGGCTCTTTCCTTGTCAAGGCTTTTTTCGTTGTTTTAGCAGAATTTTTTTGATTATTTTTGTGAAATCTGATAGGCATAAAAAGCGGCGCGGAAAACCGCGCCGTTTTCATTCTTTGTATCTTCTTTATCAGGCTGCACGTTTTTGCTGCCATCCGCTCCAACCAAGCATCATCAGAGCGAACAAGCCCGCAGCTGCGATCAGAATCAGGCCGAAATCGCGCGGCAGGTGAAAACTCATCGTCTGCCCGCCTTTGACAAGCAAATGTCCGAGCGGATAGGAGAGCGCCGCAAAGCAGAACACCCGGCAGATCTCCCCTGCCTTCTTTTTTCGCAGCAGCAGCCACAGCAGCGCAAAAATCGCCGCAAAGGCGAGCGCGATCAGAATATAGTAGGCCAGCGCCAGCCGCGGCAGGATCTGAACGCCGAAGCCCGGCGACTCGCCGTAGATCAGCGTCTGCTCGCTGCCGAAGCCGTAGATCACGCAATCCGGCAGCTTGTTGACTGTGTAGCTGCCGCGCTGGGCGACGGTACCGCGGCGGTCATTCAGACGATGGCTCCAGGCCTGTACCAACAGGATGCGACCTTCTGCATCCTCGCAAAGCTCGCTTTGCACACCGCTCACGCGGCCGTCAAAGGACAGGGTCATGCTGCCGCCCTCCACGCTCTCCACGCGCACGAGTTCCTTTTCATAGGGCAGGGGGTATTGCTCCGTGCTGCGCGCAAAAAGCGCAAACAGCGGCAGAAACACCAGCAGCGCCGCGAGAGCCGCCGTCTGCCAGCGGCGGCGGCGCAGTTCTTTTTTGACCGCGCGAAGCGCGCTCTCCCCGTCCGTTTCGGACGCCGCGGGCGTCGACGGCCGCCGCAGCGCCTCGCGCTTTCCCCGGCAGGTGGGGCAGTCCGCCAGATGCGTCTCCACCAGCGCGGCGCTCTCTGCGCTTGCCAGCCCCTCCTCGCACAGCGGCAGCAGGTCGCCGATCACTTCGCAAGAAATCTTTTGTTCCATGTTCATTCCTCCCATTTCGCTTGAATCTTTCCCCGGGCGCGGTGGTAAACCACGCAGGCCCAGTTTTCCGTCTTGCCAAAAAGCTCGCCGATGTCCCGAAAACCGAGCTGTCCGAAAACCCGCAGCGAGAAAACCTCCTTGTAGGGCTCCGGCAGTTCATGCAGCAGCCGATGGAGCCGCAGGCTTTCGTCACGCTGCAGCGTCTGCAGCTCCGGCGTCGCGCCCTCATCGGCGCGCTCCGGCTGCTCGTCGAGCGGCTCGGGCTGCGTTCGGCGGCGCTCGGAGAGGAAGGCGTTTTTGGCGATGCCGCAGAGCCAGGTTTTCAGGCTGCAATCGCCGCGAAAGCCGTCGATGGCCTGCAGCGCCTTGAAAAAGCACTCCTGCGTCAGCTCCTCGGCCGCGTGCGCATCGCGTGTCAAAGCCAGCGCGTAGCGGTAGACCGGTTCAAACTGTTCCCGGTAGATCCGCTCGAAGTCTTTTTCGTTCATCCCTCTCACCTCCTCGCCTGTTAGACGCACGAAAGAAAGAAATCTTACATTGATTTGATAAAAACGCAAAAGCAGAGGACGATGCGCGCAAAACGCAGGCGTCCTCTGTATATTGTTTTCCCCCTTACTTTGCCGCGGGCAGCTCGATCGTCACGCAGGTGCCAAGCTCCTCGCGGGATTTCACGCGAAAGGAGCCGCCGTGGCGCTGGACGATCCACTCGGCAATGGAAAGCCCGAGACCGCTGCCGCCGGTCTCGCTGTTTCGCGCCCGGTCGGCGCGGTAGAAGCGGTGGAACATGCGCTCGGCGTCCTGCGCGGACACACCGATGCCGTTGTCCTGCACGTCGAGACAGAGCGCGTCGCCCTCGGCATAGGCGCGCAGGGTGATGCGGCTTTGCGCCGGGGAATACTTTGCGGCGTTATCGACCAGCACGCGCACCGCCTGCTTCAAAAGCGCCCCGTCCCCGAGATAGGGCAGGCTGCCCTCCGCCTTCAGAATATAGTCGTGGCCGGGGTCGATCATCCGGCTCTCCTCCCAGACCTCGCGCATCAGCGCGCACAGATCCAGCTCCTGCCGCTCCAGCGTCTGCCGCCCGGCGTCGCCGCGCGCGAGAAACAGCAGCTGTTCCACAAGCTTTTTCATGTGCTCGGTCTCCGTGCGGATGGCGTGGATGGACTCGTCGAGCACCTGCGGATCGCTGCGTCCCCAGCGCTCGAGCATATCGGCATAGCCCGCAATGACCGCGATCGGCGTGCGCAGCTCGTGACTCGCGTCGTCCACAAAGCGCACCTGCTGGCGGTAGGTCTTTTGCATACGCAAAATGAGATTGTTCACCGCGGTTTCAAGCCCCGCAAGGTCGGCGTCTCCGAGCTGCAGACGCTCGTCGGTCGCGTTTTCGTTGAGGTGGTCGATCGCCGCCTCGAGCGTGTGGAACTTGCTCTCATCCAGCCCCGAGGCGGAGATGCTCTCCGTCACCTGCGCAATGTCGTCGATGGGGCTTAAAAAGCGCCGCACCCGGCTTGTCGCGACAAAGCCCGCGAAAAACCAGAGCAGGATATGCGCGGCGAGATAGGCCGCCAGCACGACGAGCAGCCAAAAGAGGAAGTCACCCATCGGCGTCTGTGCCTGCCCGTCGAGCCCGAAACGGAGATAGTCGGAGAAAACGCGCTCTCCGCTCAAGGCCCGGCGGATCAGCTCCCAGTTTACGGGACGCTCCGGCGCCAGCGCAAAGCAGATGCGCCGGGGGCTGCTCAGCGAGCCGTTGAGCATCTGATAGACTGCGGCGCACCAGGCGATAAACGCGGCGATCCCGATTGCCAGCGTCTTGGAGATCAGCCAGTTGAGCTGTTTCCAATGAAAGCTGCGGGCAATACGCCGCGCAATGGATTTTGTCCTGTTCATGCTTTTTCGTCCTTTACCATATAGCCGACGCCGCGGACCGTGTGGATAAGCTTCACGCCAAAGGCGCTGTCAAGCTTTTGCCGCAGAAAGCGGATATACACGTCCACGACATTGGTCTCTCCCAGATAGTCAAAGCCCCAGACCTTTTCCATCAGCGTCTCGCGGCTGAGCACGGCGTTTTTGTTCTCCATCAGGGTCTGCAGCAGCAGAAACTCCTTGTAGGTCAGCTCTACAGGCGTTCCGGCAAAGCTGACGCTGTGGCGCGTCGGATCCAGGCTGAGCCTGCCGCAGTTGAGCGCGGCGGCTGTACTTGCCCCCGTCCGCTCCTGCGCGCGCAGCGTCGCGCGGATACGCGCCAGCAGCTCCTCGATGGCAAAGGGCTTGGTGATATAGTCGTTCGCGCCGAGGTCGAGCCCGCTGACCTTGTCCATGACCGTGTCGCGCGCCGTGAGCATGATGACGGGCACGGCAGATTCCGCGCGCAGGCGGCGCAGCACCTCCATGCCGTTGAGCTCCGGCAGCATCACATCCAGCAGCACCAGATCAAAGCCGCCGCCCAGCGCCGCGTTCAGACCGCTGCGCCCGTCGTAGGCCTTTTGCGTCTCATAGCCCTCGTGGCCGAGCTCCAGCTCGATGAAGCGGGCAATCTTCGCCTCGTCTTCGACGATGAGTATTTTCGCGCACATCTCTTCCACACCCTCTGTCGTTTTCTTTTATCTTACCATAGCGCCGCAGGGCGCGCAAGACGGACAAGGCTTTCGCTTTTTGCCTTTCGCCTGTCCGTCTCTATCGCGAGCCTTTACTTCGCCTTGTTCTTGCTCTCCTTCACGGTCTGCTCCACCTTTTCGCGGGCGCTGTAGACCATAGCCTGGATATCGTCCATCGCGCGGTTGGCGGCGGCGCTGGTCTCGCCCTTGCCCTCAAAGCGGTAGCGGCAGCCGAGCGCCATGCCGACCAGCAGCGCCGGCACGGTAAACCAGAAGCCGAAGATCGCCAGCAGCGCCAGCAGCAGTGTCGGGAAACGCAGCAACTCCTCGTCCTTTCTCACAACAACGAACGCGGTTCTCGCCATCTTGTGCAGCAGCGCCTTGAACGTCGTCCAGAAGCTGCCCGCGTTGGCTTTCCCGGCGCTGTTTTTCACCGGGCGGGGCGTCGCTGCGCCGTCGCAGGGCTCGCCGGCGACGGTGTGTACCTCGGCGTCCATTTTGTAGACCTTGCCCTCGCGCTCGAGTGAAACCATCGCGTCAAAGAGATCCCAGTCGTTGGCCTCCAGCGCGCGCTCGGCCTCCTGCGCGTCCACGCCAGCCGTGCGGCTGAGCTTTTCGATCATATCCTCGTGGGTCATGACTTTTGCCTCCTGTACTTTTTGATCCATGATTTTGTCCTCCTTTGTTTCTCTTCGCCTTAAAGATAACAGGCCAATCTTAAAAACAGCAGACGGAAAGATTAAAAACAGATGAAAAAGCGAAAAAGTTTTTTAAGTGTTAGAGCCTGCGCCGGAACGCAGGCTCTAACTTATGATTTACCATTCAAACAGTGAAATCTGGCTGCTCTCGGGCATGTCGCCCAGCGCGCCGAGACGCTTGAGTGCCTCCAGCGCCGTCTGGGAAACCTTGGGGCAGGCGGCGTTGAGCTCCTCCATGGAGATGAATTTCTCTCCGCTCCTGCCGCACTTGGCCAAATCCTCCGCCGCAGCCTCGCCCAGACCGGACAGGGCCACAAAGGGCGGACGCAGCCGCGTATCGTCCACAGGTAGAAACTTCACCGCGTCGGACTGGTAGAGGTCGATCGGCGCAAAAGAAAAGCCGCGCAGATTGAACTCGTATACCGCCTCGAGCGTCACCAGCAGATCCTCCTCGTTGGCACTCAAATCCTGCCGGCGCTTCATGTCGTTGATTTTGCGGCGCACGGCCTCGGTGCCGGCGCACATCATCTCCGCGTCAAAGCCACCCTTCTGGCTGCGCCGGTAGAAATAGGCGCTGTAAAAAGCCAGAGGCTTATGTACCTTAAACCAGGCGATGCGGAAGGCCATCATAACGTAGGCTACAGCGTGTGCCTTCGGGAAGAGGTAGGCAATTTTGCGCGCCGATTCGATCCACCAGTCCGGCACGTCCATGTTGCGCATCTGCTGCTCGGCGTCGCCGGGGAAAGCCCCCTCCCGCTTGACCTTGCCCTTTCGCACGGCCTCCATGGTCTTGAAGGCCAGCGAGGGCTCCATGCCGCGCGCAATCAAATAGAGCATAATATCGTCGCGGCAGCCAATGGTCTCGTTAACCGTGGCGACCCCGTTGACGATCAGTTCACGGATGTTACCCGCCCAAACGTCAGTGCCGTGGGAGAAGCCGGACAGGCGCACCAGCGTATCAAACTGCCGCGGCTTTGTCTCCACCAGCATCTGCTTGGTAAAGCCGGTGCCAAACTCCGGGATGCCGATGCTGCCCGTCTGCCCAATGATCGGGTCATCATCGGGCAGTCCCAGCGCCGCGGGGCTTGTGAAGAGGCTCATGGTCTCCGGGTCGTTGAGCAAAAGCTCCTTGGCGTCGACGCCGGTCATATCCTCCATCATACGGATCATAGTCGGATCGTCGTGGCCAAGCTCGTCGAGCTTGAGGAGGTTGTCCTCCATGCAGTGGTATTCAAAATGGGTCGTGATGATATCGCTGTTGGGATCGTCCGCCGGGTGCTGCACCGGACAGAAATCCGTCACGTCCATGTCCTGCGGAATGACAACGAGGCCGCCGGGGTGCTGCCCTGTGGTGCGCTTGATGCCGACGAGACCCAGCGCGAGGCGGTTCTCGTCTGCCTTGGTCGTGCGCCGTCCGCGCTCCTCGAGGTATTTTTTGACGTAGCCGTAGGCCGTCTTTTCCGCAAGCGTGCCGATGGTTCCGGCGCGAAAGACGTGATCCGAGCCGAAGAGCGTCTCGGTGTACTTGTGCGCTTTTGCCTGATAGAGCCCGGAGAAATTTAAGTCAATATCCGGGGTCTTCTCGTTGCCGGGGAAGCCCAAAAAGGTCTCAAAAGGAATGTCAAAGCCGTCCTGGCGCATCCGCGCGCCGCACGCCGGACAATCCTTTTCCGGCATATCCGCGCCGCAGCCATAGCTGCCGTCGGTCACGAACTGCGAATGACAACAGTTTGGGCAGACGTAGTGCGGCGGCAGGGCGTTGACCTCGGTGATGCCGGACATATAGGCCACAACCGAAGATCCGACGCTGCCGCGGCTGCCGACCAAAAATCCGTTTTTCATGGAGTTTTCCACCAGCTTCTGGGCGGACATATAGATCACGTCGTAGTTGTGGTCGAGAATGGTTTTGAGCTCCACATCCACGCGATTCTTGACGATTGCGGGTGGATTTTCGCCGTAAATGCGATGCATTTTTCCGTAGACCAGATCCTTCAGATCCTCCGCCGAACGCTCGATCTTCGGCGGAAACAGCCCCTTGGGCAAAAGCTCGATCTCCTCCACCTCATCGGCAATCGCGCGCGTGTTGGTGACGACCACCTCGTAGGCCGTCTCCTCACCGAGATAGGCAAACTCCTGCAGCATCTCGTCCGTCGTGCGCAGATAGATCGGGCAGTCGCGGTCGGCGTCTGAAAATTTCTTGGAGGCCAGCAGAATCTTGCGATACTGCTCGTCCTCGGGATCGAGGAAGTGGACGTCGCTGGCGGCGACGACGGGCTTGCCGAGTTTTTTACCAAGCGCAAGGATTGTGCGGTTATAATCGCGCAGAACCTCTTCGTCCTTAACGCGCCCGTTTTCCACCAGAAAGGCGTTGTTGGCGATCGGCTGGATCTCCAGATAGTCATAGAAGGAGGCAATTTTCTCCAGCGTCTGCTGGCTTTCGCCGCGCATAACCGCGCCGTAGAGCTCGCCCATCCCGCAGGCCGAGCCGATCATCAGACCCTCACGGTGCTGAATCAGCAGGCTCTTGGGGATGTTCGGCGTGCGGCGAAAATGCTTAAGATAGGAGGCGCTGATCAGCTCATAGAGATTTTTCAGGCCCTTGCGGTTTTTGACCAGCAGCACCATGTGGTGCGTCTTGTCCACATCGCTGCGGCGCAGCGTGTGATAGATTGTCTCAATATCGTCGACGGTCTTCGCGCCCTGAGCGGCGAGCATCGGGAAGAACTTTCCCATGATCCGCGCGACAACCATCGCGTCGTCGGAGGCGCGATGGTGGTTGAATTTCGGCAGCTCCAGATGGTTCGAGACGATATCCAGCTTGAAGCGTTTGAGCTCCGGCAGCAACGCCTGGCTGAGCGCCAGCGTATCGAGAAAGACCGGAGAAAACTTGATCTGATGGCGCGCCGAGGCTGCGCGCATGAAGCCGACGTCAAAATGCGCGTTGTGAGCGATCAGCGGACGATCCCCGGCAAATTCCAGAAAACGGCGCATCGCCTCATCCTCAAGCGGCGCGCCGGCAACGTCGCTGTTGCGAATGCCGGTCAGCTCCGTAATGTTTGCGGGGATCGGCATCTGCGGATCGACAAAGGTGTTGAATTCGCCGCGGATTTCACCGCCGGAAAAGATCACCGCGCCGATTTCGGTCATGCGATCCGTCTGGGCGTTGAGGCCCGTCGTCTCAATGTCAAAGGCGACAAACTCCGCATCCAGCGGCAGCTTGGATTTGCCGAAGACGGCGCTGTTGCCGTCCATGTCGTTGAGATAATAGCCTTCCAAGCCATAAATAATCTTTACGCCGTGCTTTTTCCCGGCCTTCCACATATCCGGAAAAGCCTGTGCCACGCCATGGTCGGTCACGGCAACAGCGGGCATCCCCCAGTCCGCCGCGCGCTTGACAACGGCGGCAGGATCGCACAGCGCATCGAGCGCGGAAAAGCGCGTATGCAGATGCAGCTCCACCCGCTTTTCCTCCGCCTTGTCCGGGCGGATCGTGCGCTTGCCCTTCAGGATACAGCTCGGCTCGAGCACCATATCGTCGTCAAATTTATTGTAGGCGATCTCGCCCTGCACCGTCAGGTGGTCACCCACCGCGATTCGCTTGATGACGCTTTTGTCGTCATCCTGACGAAAATACCGTGAGACGTGGATCGTGCTCGTGCGATCTGTCAGGTCAAAGCCCAGCACGGCGCCGCCTTTTTTGGTGTCGCGGCTGTTGACCGCCACCACGTCGCCCTCCACGCACACGCGCCCGGACTCCAGCGTCAGCGTCTCCATCGGGACGGGGCGCTTCTTGGTAGGCCGACCGTAGATGAGCTGTCCCTCGCCAGACGCTTTGCTTTTGTCTGCGCTTTCAACGGGCGGCACGTATTTCGGCTGCGGATAATCGGCGAGGATATTGACCTCCTGCAGACCGTAATCGACCCGCAGGCAGGCGCACAGCGCCTCGATCTCCGCCGGCGAAGGCATCGCCGCGAAGTGCGCGCTGACCGTCAGCTTTCGCTCCGCGACGTTGACGCTCACGTCCTTCACCGCAGCCTTTTCCAGTCCCCCGCAGCTATCCGCGCGTGACGCGCAGCCGGGAAAGACGCTTAAAAACGGGCTATACTCACTCATGTTTCATTCCTTTATCTATTTCTGTTCGTTATCTTCGATCAAGGCCAGCAGGCGCTCACAGAGCTCGGCGTAGGGATAGCTGCCGACGATCTCGCCTTTTTTGAAAAGCAGACCCATGTCGCGCCCGCCCGCGATGCCGTAATCGGCCTCGCGCGCCTCGCCCGGACCGTTGACCGCGCAGCCCATGACCGCCACGGTCAAATCCTTGTCCAAGTCCTGCACTTTCGCCTCGACCTCCTGTGCCAGTGCAATGAGGTCGATCTCCGTACGCCCGCAGGTCGGGCAGGAGACAAATTTCACGCCGCCGCGCCGCAGCCCGGCAGCCTTCAGAATGGCGATTGCCGTCTTGATCTCCTCCAGCGGGTCCGCCGTCAGCGAGACGCGGATTGTATCGCCGATGCCCTCGGACAAAAGCGTGCCGATGCCGACGGCAGACTGGATGCTGCCGTTCCAGGCCGTTCCCGTCTCGGTCACGCCCAAATGCAGCGGATAGGGAAAGCTCTCGGCAGCCAGCCGGTAGGCCTCGATCGTCAGCGGCACCTGCGAGCACTTGAGCGACAGGCAGATATCGTCAAAATCATAGCGGTTTAAAAGCTCCACGTGCCCACGCGCGCTCTCCACCAGGGCCTCGGCGCAGGGATGGCCGTATGTTTCCAGCAGGCGCGGCTCCAGACTGCCGGCGTTGACGCCGATGCGGATCGGGATATTTCTTTTCCGGCAAGCCTCCGCCACCGCACGCACGTTTTCCGGTGCGCCGATGTTGCCGGGGTTGATGCGGATCTTGTCGATCCCGCGCTCGGCGCACAGCAGCGCAAGCCGGTAATCAAAGTGGATATCCGCCACGAGCGGCACGTTCACCGCCGCCTTGATCGCCTCGATCGCCAGTGCGGAGCGCTCGTCCGGCACCGCCAGACGCACGAGCTGCGCGCCGGCGGCCTCCATCGCGCGGATCTGCGCGACCGTCGCGGGCACGTCCCAGGTTTTGGTGTTGCACATGGTCTGCACCGAGACCGGCGCGCCGCCGCCGATGGGCAGCGCGCCGACCGCGATGCGCTTGGTCTCCTGTCGTTTCATATCAAGCTCTCACCAGCCGAAAAATATCATGCAGCAGCACATAGCCCATCAAAGCCAGCAGCAAAACCATGCCCGCAGCGTGGATATATCCCTCATACTTCGGATCAATCTTTTTGCGGGTGATCGTCTCAATCAGCGCCGTCACCAGCAGCAGAAACACGCGCCCACCGTCAAGCGCCGGAATGGGCAGCATGTTCATCACCGCGAGGTTCACCGCGATAAAGGCGCCGAAGGTGAATATCACCTCCAGCCCGGCGCGCAGCGTCTCCTGTTGGGCGCTGCTTTCCGCCATCAGATCCACAATACCGACAGGTCCGGCCAGGTCGTTCACGCCCGCCTTGCCGCTGAGGAGCATCCCCAGGCTCTCCCAGACCAGCTTGACGTAATCCGTCGTCTGCTCCCAGGAAGCGCGGAGGTTTTGCCAAAGGCCGGCCTTCTCCATCAATCCGAACCGGAAACCGAAGAAACGCCCGTCGGCATAGTCCTTGCGTTCCAGACGGAAATTCTCCAGACGCAGGGTCTCGCCGTCACGCTCGACCTCGAGGTCGTAGTCGCCGTCTCCGTTCAGATAGCGAATAACGTCGCTATACATATCAATGCGATGTCCGTTGATACGCAAAAAGCGGTCTCCCACCTGCAGGCCGTCGGCGCTGTCATAGGGGCAGCCCTCCATAAAGCTCGCGACCGCAGGCGACATGACCATGCCATAGCTCAGCTGCAGCACCAGCACGACGACAAAGCCCAGCAGGAAGTTGTTAAAAGAGCCCGCCACAAGGATCAGCAGGCGCTTCCAAAGCTTCTGATTGCCAAAAGCGCGCGGATCGTCCGAGGCGCCGTCCTCCCCCGTCATCGCACAGTAACCGCCAAAAGGCACCGCACGGAGTGAATACAGGGTCTCGCCCTTCTGTTTTTTCCAAATGGCCGGCCCCATGCCGATCGCAAACTCCTCCACGCGCACGCCGCAGAGCTTTGCCGCGGAAAAATGTCCGAATTCGTGCACGGCGACCAGCACGCCGAAAATCAAAATTGCCACGATCACATAAAAAACGCTCATGCGCTGAAAGCCTCCCTTACATATGCTCTGGCAGCCTCATCCGCCGCCAAAATGGTTTCCAGATCCGGATGCGCCGTCACGCCGAGGCGCTCGATCGCCCCCGCGGCAGCATCATAGATGCGGTTGTAGCCGAGCCTGCCCTGCAAAAACAGCTGTACCGCCGCCTCGTTGGCCGCGCTCATCACGCAGGGCGCCGTACCGCCGGTCTTCGCCGCATCCATTGCCAGACGCAGACAGGGCATATTCTCCAGATCCGGCTCTTCAAAGTGCAGATCCTTCATCCGCCAGAAGTCCAGGCGCTCAAAGGGCGTATCCCGACGCTCCGGATAAGTCAGCGCCAACTGGATCGGCAAGCCCATATCCGGCGCGCCGAGCTGGGCAATCACCGCACCATCCACAAGCTCCACCATCGAATGTATGATGCTCTGCGGATGGATCAGCACCTGAATATCCTCCGGGCGCACCGCAAACAAATGCATTGCCTCAATGAACTCCAGCCCCTTGTTCATCAGCGTAGAGCTGTCCACCGAAATCTTCGCGCCCATGCTCCAGTTGGGGTGGCGCACCGCCTGCTCCGGCGTAATGCCCTCCAGCTCCTCGCGCTTCTTGCCGCGGAAGGGGCCGCCCGAGCCGGTGAGCAAAATCTTTTTCAATTCTCCCTTTCCCCGTCCGCTCAGGCATTGGAAAATCGCCGAGTGCTCGGAGTCGACGGGAAGGATCTCCGCGCCCGTCTCTGCGGCGCGGCGCATGACGATTTCCCCGGCGCAAACCAGCGTCTCTTTGTTGGCAAGCGCAATGCGCTTTTTCTCGGCGATGGCCGCAAGCGTCGGCTTCAGGCCGACCGCGCCGGAAACCGCCGTCACCACGCACTCGCTGCCGGAGAAGACTGCCGCCTCGACAAGCCCCTCGAGACCCGAGCCCACGCGAATCGGCGTGTCTGCCACGGCCACGCGAAACTGCCGCGCGGCCTGCTCGTCATACACGGCGACAAAATCCGGCTTGAGGGCGCGCGCCTGCCGCTCCAAAAGCTCGATCTGCCGCGAAGCCGTCAGCGCGGCGACACGAATGCCGAGGCGCTGCGCCACAGCGATGCTCTGCCGGCCGATGGAGCCGGTGCTGCCCAATATTGAAACGGTTTTAACCATGCTTATCCCCTTGTTTTTTCTCTTTCAGGCGTCTCAAATACGCCTTTCTCTCGTCCGGTATACGATAGCTCTCGATCGCCTTTTGGATCGTTTTGTTATGCGTCCATGCGTCGAGGCGCCGTGCCTCGATCAGCGGCAGCGCCGCCTCATACTGCTTGGCGAGCGCCGTGGCGAAATACCAGGCGCGCATCATATTCACATAGTATTCCCCGCTTTGCGCGTTTACGACCCAGTCCAACTGCTCCGGCGCAAAGTGTTCGTCAAGAAAATACGCCATCAACATGCCGACGCCGAAGCGCCGGGTGTAAGTCTCCTCCGAAGCGATCCAGCGCCCGACCTCCGGCAGCAGCTTTTCTCTGTTTCGGGAAAACGCGCGCGGACGCAGACTGTCGCAGACCGCCCAGTTGTCCACACAGGGCAAAAAGGCCTCCACGGCAGCGAGACATTCCGCATAGTCGCGCAAATCGGAAATCAAAAAGGCGTGCAGGATGTTTTCATCCAGATACTCGTGCGGCAGCGTCTGCAAAAAAGCCGCCGTCTCGGCCGAACCGCGCAGCTGTCGCACCAAAGCGCGCAGCGCCGGAGCTCGCACGCCCAGCACCGTCTCGGCCGAGATATTGGGAATCAGTCTTGCCACAAAGGCCGCATTCTGTCCGTCCTGCAATGCCAGCAGTCTTTCCCGTATCTCCAAGCCCGTGCCCCCGTTTCTCTAAAAACTTGAAACTTAAAACGACTTCACCCTGCCGTAGCGGCGGTCGCGGCTTTGAAAAGCGGCAATCGCGCGATCCAGCTCCGCCTCGTCAAAATCCGGCCAGAGCGTGTCGGTGTAGTAAAATTCCGCATAGGCGCACTGCCAGAGCAGAAAGTTTGACAGGCGCTGCTCCCCGCCGGGGCGGATCAGCAGGTCGGGATCGGGGATCCCGGCGGAATCGAGGTAGGCGGAAAAGCCCTCCTCGCTCAACTCGTCCGCCCGCCCGGCGGCGTAGTCTATGGCATAGCGGCGCGCAGCGCGCAGGATCTCATCCCGTCCGCCGTAGTTGAGGCAGATGTTCGCCTGAAAGCCTTCGTAGCCCTTGGATATCTCGTCGGTCTTCTCCACCAGTGCGCGCAATTCGGGGCTTAACGCCTCCAGATCGCCGAAAACCTTCATGCGGATATGGTCGCGCTCCATCGTCTCTATCGCCTCGTGCAAATAACGGCCGAGCAGCTTCATGATCGTGCCGACCTCATCCTCCGGGCGTTTCCAGTTCTCGGTGGAGAAGGCATAGACCGTCAGATACTCGATCCCGCGGTTTTTGCAGGCTGTTGCAATACGCCGAAAGGTCTCCGCGCCGACGGCGTGCCCCGCCGTGCGCGGCAGACCGCGCTTTTTCGCCCAGCGCCCGTTGCCATCGAGAATGATGGCAATGTGACGGGGAAGGGGATCCTTCCCCTCCCCCGTTTTTTTCCTCTTGTCTGCCGCCATCAGATCTCGGTCAGCTCTTTTTCTTTCTGCTCGGTGATCTTGTCGATTTCCTTGATGAAATCGTCGGTCATCTTCTGGATGTCCTTCTCCGCAATCTTGTAGTCGTCCTCCGTGATTTCAGAGGCCTTCTGCTGCTTTTTGAACTTCTCGATCGCGTCGCGGCGGATGTTGCGGATCGCAACCTTGGCGTCCTCGCCGTACTTCTTGGTCTGTTTGACGAGTTCCTTGCGGCGCTCCTCGGTCAGCGGCGGGAAGACCAGACGGATCATACGCCCGTCGTTCTGGGGATTGATGCCCAGGTCGGAGGCGAGGATCGCCTTCTCGATACCCTTAAGCACGCTCTGATCCCAGGGCGTGATCGCAAGAGAGCGCGGATCGGGCGCGGCAACCGAGGCCACCTGCTGGATCGGCGTAGGTACGCCGTAGTAGTCCACGGTGATCTGGTCCAGCACCGCCGCATTGGCGCGACCGGCACGGATGGTTGCCAGCGTTGCGCCGAGGTTCTCGCAGGTTCTGGTCATTTTGTGCTCAAATTCTTTGTAATCGGTCATGATACAGCCTCCTCTGTTATGATTCGTTCTTTAGAAAACTTTTGTTCCAATGGCTTCCCCGTGCAGCACACGGCGGATGTTTTCGGGCTCGGCCAGTGCAAAGACATCCAGGGGAATACGATTGTCCATCGCCAGACTTGTTGCCGCGGTATCCATCACCGCCAGACGGCGCGCGAGAACCTCCTCATAGCGGATCACGTCAAACTTCTCCGCCGCGGGATTGACACGCGGATCGTCGCTGTAAACGCCGTCGATGTTCTTGGCAAGCAGGATCGCGTCCGCGCCGATCTCCAGCGCGCGCAGCACCGCCGCCGTATCCGTGGAAAAGAAGGGATTGCCTGTGCCGCCGGCAAAGAGCACGATCTCTCCGCGCTCAAGCGCCTCCACGCTCCGCCGGGTGTCATAGCGCTCGCCGACGCCCTGAATGTCGACCGAAGTCATCACACGCGCACTCGCGCCGAGCTGCCGGAACACGTCGCAGACAGCCATGCAGTTCATCACCGTCGCCAGCATGCCCATGCGATCCGCGCTCACGCGTTCGACCTTTCCCGCGCCGTCCTTGACGCCGCGCCAGAAATTGCCGCCGCCGATCACGATGCCGATCTGCACGCCCTCGTCGGCACAGGCCTTGATCGTCTCGCAGACGCGGCTGACAATATCGAAATCATAGCCGGTCTTTTTTTCTCCGGCCAGCGCCTCGCCGCTGATTTTGATCAACACCCGCTTGGCTACAGGCTTTTCCATGTTGCAGCCCTCCCTGTATTCACTGTATTCCCATCGATTTTACCACAGCCTAATCTTTTTGACAATTCCCAAATGACAAATTCTGCTTCAGAATTGATGTATGATGCGTCCATGGATGTCATCTATATCGACCGCCTGTTTGTGCTCAATCTGCTGATCGACTACCTGCTGCTGCTCTTGTCCGCCCGTGTCAGCGGCCTCGTGCTTCGACGCCGACGCTATTTGCTGGGCGCGCTGGCGGGCGCAGCCTATGCCGTGCTCGTGCTGCTTCCGAACCTGCGTTTTCTTGGCTCGCTTCCGGGAGCGCTCGCCGCCGCAGTGCTGATGGCGCTGATCGCCTACGGCGGCGAGGCACACTTTCTTCGCTGCGGCTCGGTGTTTCTGGCTGTCTCCGCCGCCTTCGGCGGAGCCATCTGGGCGCTGTCGATGGCGGGCGGCTATCCCCGGCTGGATTTGCGTGTGCTGCTGCCGGCCTTCGCCTTTTGTTACGCCGGGGTGAAGCTTCTCTTTCGTGCACGGGGAAAGCTGCCGGATCAGCCGCGCGCGGAGGTCTGCCTTTCGCTGGCCGGACGGAGCTGCCGCTTTATGGCGCTGCTCGACAGCGGCAATCAGCTTTGCGACCCGGTCAGCGGCGCGGCGGTCATGCTCGCCTGTCCTCACGCGCTCGCCCCCCTCTTTCCCGGCGCAAATCTTGCCGCCGATCCCGTCGAGCTGCTGCGCGCCTCGCCGGGCGGCGCCCGTTTTCGCCTGATTCCCTACCGGGTTGTCGGCGCGCAGGGGCTGCTGGCAGTTTTTCGCCCGGAAAGGCTGACGGTCGGCGGGCAGGAACGCAAAGAACTTTTGGTTGGCATATCGCCCTCGGCACAGGGCGATGGCTTTGAAGCTATTGTTTGATGAAAGGAAGGTCGTATGCTCTGTAAACCGCAAATTCTCTTTCTCAAAGACCGAATACTCTCTATTCTTGGCGTGGAGCCGCCGCCGCTTTTTTACATCGGCGGCAGCAGCACCCTGCCGCCGCCTCTCGAACGCAGCGCAGAGGAGGAGGCTGTCGCCGCCCTCGCGCAGGGCGATGAGAGCGCAAGACGCACGCTCATCGAACACAATCTCCGCTTGGTGGTGTATATCGCCAAGCGTTTTGAAAACACCGGCATCTATATCGAAGACCTCATCTCCATCGGCACCATCGGCCTCATCAAGGCCGTCAACACCTTTCAGTCCGGCAAAAACATCAAGCTGGCAACCTATGCCTCACGCTGCATCGAAAATGAAATTCTCATGGTGCTGCGCAAAAACAGCAGCCAGCGCGGGGAGCTGAGCTTTGACGAGCCGCTCAACACCGACTGGGACGGCAACGAGCTGCTGCTCTCGGACGTGCTCGGCACCGACGAGGACGAGGTCTCCCGTCCGCTGGAGGACGACGCCGAACGGCAGATGCTGATGCAGGCCATCGCCTGTCTGCCGGAGCGTGAGCGCGAGATCATCTTCCTGCGATTCGGTCTGCCCGGCGGACGCGAGTACACGCAAAAGGAGGTCGCCGACCGCATGGGCATCTCCCAAAGCTATATCAGCCGCCTCGAAAAGCGCATCATCGAGCGGCTGCGCCGGGAGATGCAGCGGCAAATGCAGGTGTAGTCCCGGCGGCATCCGGCATTGCGAACAGCAAAAAGGCTGTCCCAAAACAGGACAGCCCTTTGCTGTTTGCAATATGACAATCAGACGGAGTCTTCCTCGGTGAGCTTGTCGATGTCCTCGCCGGTATCGGCCACGGCGTCCGCAGTGGCCTTCTTCTCCAGCTTGCCCATAAAGAGCGGAGAGAGGATGCCGACGATGCACAGCGCGATCAGCACCCAGCAGACCACGGAAGAGAACAAGATCGCCGGATTGCCGCCGGAGGATTTCAGGGCATTTCGCAAGCCCTTTTCTCCGATGGGCCCGAGAATCAGCGCCAGCACGACGGCGGCGGTGTTCAGATCGAACTTGCGCATCAGATAGCCGATCACGCCGAAGGTCATCATCACCACGATGTCCAGAATGTTCTTGTGGATGGCGTAGGAGCCGACACAGCAGAGCACCGTAACGCAGGGGATCAAGATCGCGTCGGACAGACGGGAGATCTGTGCAAAGCCGCGGCAGCCCAGCAGGCCGATGCCCAGCATAAAGAACTGCACCAGCACGAAGCCCGCAAAGAAGGTATAGGTCATAGGGGCATACTTGCCGAAAAGCTCGGGTCCGGGGGCAAGCCCCTGAATCACCAGACCGCCCATCAGCACGGCAGTGACGCTCTCACCCGGAATGCCGAGCGTCAGCGTCGGGATCAGAGAGCCGCCGGTGACGGCGTTGTTGGCCGCCTCGGAACCGGCCACGCCCTCGATGGAGCCCTTGCCGAACAACTGCTTATTTTTGGAAAACTGCTTGGATGTGTTGTAGCCCAAAAAGCAGGCAATCGCGGCGCCCGCGCCGGGCAGGATGCCGATGATGTTGCCAAGCAGCCAGGAGCGGACAATTGTCGGGCGGATGGTTCTGCGCTCTTCACGCGTCAGGCTCATCTTGTCGGTGAATTTCGTCGCCCGCGCGCGCTTGACGATCTTCTTCTCCGCCAGGATGAAAACCTGGCTCATGGAGAACAGACCGATCAACGCACAGGTGGTGTTGATGCCCTCGGCAAAGTAAGCCTGGCCGAACATGACGCGCTTGGCGCCGGTGACCGGGTCAAGGCCGATGGTCGAAAGCAGCAAGCCCAGCGCGCCGGAGATCAGGCCCTTGACGATGGACTTGCCGGACACGCCCGCAATGATCGTCAGACCAAAGATCGAAAGCCAAAAGTACTCTGCGGAACGGAACTTCAGCGTCAGCTGTGCGAGCAGCGGCGCGAAGAAATACAGAGAAATGCAGCTCAGGAGACCGCCCCAGAAGGAGCTGTAGCAGGCGGTGAATAACGCCTTGCCCGCTTGTCCTCGCAAGGTCATCTGATAGCCCTCGATCGCCGTGGCCGCGGAGGCCGGGGTGCCGGGGGTGTGAATCAAAATCGCGGAAATCGAGCCGCCGAAGATCGCGCCGCAGTAGATCGCGCCGAGCACGATCAGGCCGGTCTCCGCCTTCATGGTGAAGGTCAGCGGCAGCATCAGCGCCACACCCATCGCAGCGGACAGGCCCGGCATGCAGCCGATGATGATACCCATGGCGACGCCGCCGGCCATCATCAAAAGATTGATCGGGGTGAGGGCGTTGATAAAGCCCGCGCCCATCTGGGATAAGGTTTCCAACATATCGTCTCACCCTCCTTTAGCGAAGCATCTTGATCACAACGCCGACCGGCAGCTTGACGCCAAGGAATTTGCCGAAGGCGAAGTAGACCAGCGCGAGAATCGCCGCGACGGCGATCACACTGTGCAAAATCGGAACGCGCAGATACAGCAGCACCGCCGCCATAAAGATCACGGTCGCGATATAGAAGCCAAAGTAGTGCATCAGCACGACGTAGGCGATCGCGCCGAGCAGGCACACGAGAAACTGCAGCGGCTGGAAGTCCTTAAAGATCGTGTCGACGCCGCTCTCCACGCCGTGCTTTTTCGCCGCAACGAGCATCTGCAGCAGATACAGTGTCGTCAGGCCGAAAAGCAGGGTGATCGTAAACATGGGATAGGTCTGGCTGTCCGCCTGGAACTTCACCGTCTGAACGTAGAAGTAGGCGCAGACCAGATACATGAAGGCGACGACGCCGATGTCTGTCTTCTTCATTTTCAAGAGGCAATCACTCTCCTAACATGAACTTGCTTTGGAAAAAGGGCAGGTGCTCGCCCTGCCCTTTATGCGCTAAAGGATAATCCGATTAGAAGTTCCAGAAGTCGTCGCCCAGGCTCTCGGCGAAGGCCTGCTGCTGCTCGATGAGCGCGCCGGTCGCCGTGTGATCCTGGAAGTTGGTGTCGAAGCTGGAGGCAGCCGCGATGTAGTCGGGATCCTCCATGGTCTTCTTCAGCGCTTCCTCATAGAACTTGATGACCTCATCGCTCACGCCGGCAGGCGCAACGATGGCGCGGGAGGAGCCCAGCCACTCTTTGTAGTAGCCCAGCTCGCCCAGCGTGGGAACGTCGGGGATGCGCTCGTCGCGCTCGGCAGCAAAGATGCCCAGCACACGGTAGGCGCTCTCCTGACCGGCAATGTCGCCGAGCTTCACGACGCTGAAGTCAGACTCGGTGTTGCGCAGAGAAAGCAACTGGTCGGCTGTGCCGCCCTGGGGGATGTCGATGTAGTGGAAGCCGGCGGACTTGGCAAAGGCCTGCGCGCCGATGTGGTTGGAGGCCTGCGCGCCGTTGGTGGAGGCCTTCAGCTCGCCGTCATGCGCCTTGCCGTACTCGACCAGCGCGTTCAGATCGGGGAAGCGATCGTCGTCCGCGCGGACGATGACGATGGAGGTCTCGGTGACGTGGTTGCAGATAGCCTTAAAGTCGGCCGTGGTGTAGGTGCCGAGCTCCTTGACGATGGAGTTGTTGAAGTTGGGCAGGTTCATCACGCCGATGGTCATGCCGTCGGGATCGGCAGCCGCGAGCTGAGACCAGCCAATGGAGCCGGAGCCGCCGTCAACGTTCTCAACAACAACCGTCTGGCCGATGTACTTTTCCGCATACTGGGCCAGAATACGAGCCGGGCCGTCCGTGCCGGAGCCGGCCTTGTAGGCCACGATCAGAGTGACGGGACCGTCGGGCTTGAACTCGCCGGTAGCCGCGCTGTCATTGCCGCCGTTGCCGCTGCCGCCGCAGGCGGCCAGGGCAAAAATCATGGCCAGCGCCAGAATCAGTGCAAAGGCTTTTTTCATGTTTTTCATTTCTCCTGTTCCTAAATTCCTATCCCCTTGCTCCCAGCTTCGCGTTTTTTACGCGCGAAAGATGTTAACAAAGTTTTAAGGTCAATTCATCTTACCAGTCTTTTGTTCTTCCGTCAATCGGGAGATGACGGGCTGCGCTTTTTTCAGCTTTTCGCTTAAAATTGTAAATTTTATTTTGTGGAAAACAGCAAAAAATCTCCGTTCTGACGAAAGGCTTTTTCTCAAACTGTCAAAAAAGTGTCAACCGCTTAACAGGACAAAGCCCTGGTAAACGATGATTCATATGGCGAGAGCAGATCCCGAGAAAATTTGAGTTCTGATGATGGCACTTTTTCGCAGGAATACTTTGTGTATTGCAAGAAAAAGTGACGAAATCAGGGCTCTAATTATCCGGGAGATGCCGAAGGCATATGATTCAGCGTTTACCTTGCCGGTCTTCCCTTTTTGCACGCCGGTGTTCTGCCCCTCCACACCGGCGACCGATGCCGCCGGCGTGGGAATCCGTATCCTGATTGTTTTGCTTTTGCTGCATTTACTTGAAAAAGAACGGATTGCCGCGTCAGAGCGAGTACTGGCTCGCAAGGCCGGGCTTGAGGCTTTGTCTGTATATGAAACCGGGCGTGTTGCAAAATATAAATTTTAAAAAAGTATTTGCGAGAAAAGTTACTGGGAACCGCCAAAATCGGCGGTTCCCAGTAACTATATTGAGATATTCTTTTGTGACTTTAGCCCCAAAAGCGCATTTTGCAACACGCC
>JAFWVV010000014.1 GCA_017518225.1 Oscillospiraceae bacterium
ACCGCCTCGATGCTCCTTGAGGAAAACATCTCAAAGCCGTGTTCCAGAAAGGATTGCCGCCGCTTGAGCTGATCCGGCGTCAGTTTCGCTACGTCTCGCATGGGTATCCGCCTCGCTTTATCCCGCTTGCCGGGCATGAAAATCTTACCACCGATCATGATCGCCTCGGTGATATGCCGCGTATCATTTCTTACTATACACGATTCTTCCGCGTTTTTCAAGGGGTACGGGAATTTTTTGACGGCTTGATTGTATATTTTTTTCAAACAGTCGCAAGTTTTACAAGTTGGTAAGCAATGCAAACTTGTACAAGTTTGCGAATTTTGCGAGGCGGGCCCACTGGCCTGTCCTCGCAAAAGTGCCTGTTGGTGACATTTCCCCAAACCCCTGAGATCGTGAGTTTCACTCACGGCTGCGCGTTCAAAGAACGCTGAAAATCAAACAGGCGCAAAGAAAAAACGCTACGCAAATGATTAAATCATCTGCATAGCGTTTTTGTTTTTCCGTCTACCCGGCAGAAGCCATATTCTGCTGGTACTTCCTTATGGCTCTCTGCCTAACGCACAGCTTCTTTTATCAGAGTATTCGTTCACTCATCAAGCGCCCAGATAAACAGCTCCTCGATCTGAGGCTTCGGCGTCACACCGACGGTGTCAGCCTTGACCTCGCCCTTGACGAAAACTTTCAGCGTCGGGATGCTGGAGATGCCGTATTTGGCAGCCAGCGTCGGGCACTCGTCCACGTCCAGCTTGCAGACCTTGATCTTGCCCGCCCACTCCTCGGCGATCTTGGCGATCGTCGGCGCGAGCATGCGGCAAGGGCCGCACCAGGTAGCCCAGAAATCAACCAGCACGGGCAATTCAGATTTCAGAACCTCTTCTTCAAAATTGTTTTCGCTCAGGATAATCTCTGCCATAGTGTTCTCCTTTCTCGAATCGTATATTTTTACTTTTGTTTGCTTAAATACTCACAGGCCGAGAGCGCCGCGACATTCCCCTCACCCGCCGCCTTGGCCAACTGATAGGGTTTGCCGGTACAGTCTCCCGCCGCAAAGACGCCGGGCACACCGGTGGACATATCGCGTGCGGTAACGATGCCGCCGTTTTCATATTCCAGCCCGGGCACCAGCCGTGTCACCGAAACCGTGTCCTTGATGATAAACACACCGTCCACCGGGTACTCCTCGCCTTTGAACAGCACACGGTTGGCCTTCGTCTCACCGCGAATCTCATATTTGCCGTTCTCGCGCAGCCGAAGCACCGTACAGCCGATCCCCTCAAGAAAATCTGCATCTTCAATCGCTTCGTGACCGCTTCCGATCACAGCCACAGTCTTGCCGCGATAGAGCATCCCGTCACAGGTGGCACAGTAGCTCACGCCCGCCCCAAGGTATTCGCCTTCGCCGGGATAAAGGTTTTCCCGTGTGATGCCAACCGCAAGAATCAGCGCACGGCACTGAAAAAAACCGTTGCCTACGGCGACGCCGAAGCTGTCTCCCATCGGCATCACGTTCAGCGCGCGCCCGGAAATCACGTCCGTCGCATTTTCTTCGATCTGGCGACGAAACAGCTGCGTCATATCCTTGCCGCTCATGGCGGGAAGTCCCGGATAATTCGTGATACTTTCGGCGCGGTACAGACTGCTCGTCTCCTCGCCGTTTGTTACAACCGCGACGGTTTTTCCGCGGTTTTTCGCGGTCAACACCGCCGAGGCAGCCGCAACTCCGCCGCCAATGATAAGGATATCGTAAATTTCCAGCATTTCTCTGTCTCCTTATGTTTTTTTCTATTGTAAATCGCTTTTGTGCGAAATACAAGAACAGAATGTAAATAAATTCAGCTTGTCAAAAAAGTCCTCTGGGACTTTTTTGACTGCGCTTCAGCCGCCGAGCATTTTGACGGTGTCAAAATGCTATTACCTAAAAAACCTGATGATATCAGCCTTTTTTAGACGGCGGTTTATTGTAACGCGAGGCGGGTCTTGCCCCCTCGCGCTCCCCCGCGGCTCTGTCAATTGCCCATCTGCATCGTTTTTTGACAGTCTCGTAAATAAATTGGATCGTCCCTTTCACCGCCGCCTAAAAAACGCATTTTTTTGTTGTCATATCGTGCGTTTTCGTTTATAATGCTTTTATATTTTTTCGTCCACATGAGGAGATGATAGTATGGACGAGACCAAAAACTTTATTGAAGCTTTTGTTAAAGAGGATCTGTCTGAAGGACAGCGCTGCCATGGCATGCAGGTTCACACCCGTTTTCCGCCCGAGCCGAACGGTTATCTGCACATTGGCCATTGCAAGGCGCTGACCATCGACTTTAGCACAGCAGAGCGTTTTGGCGGTATCTGCAACCTGCGCTTTGACGACACAAACCCTGCCAAGGAGGATACCGAATACGTCAATGCCATTCAGGAGGATATCCATTGGCTTGGATTCGACTGGGGCGACCGGCTGTTCTACGGCTCGGACTATTTTGAAAAAACCTACGAGCTCGCCGTCGAGCTCATCGAAAAAGGTCTCGCCTATGTCTGCGAGCTGACGCCGGAGCAGTTTAAGGAATACCGCGGCGACACGGCGCATCCGGCCGTCTCCCCTTGGCGGGATCGTCCGGTCGAAGAAAACCTCGACCTGTTTCGCCGGATGCGCGCCGGCGAATTTCCGGAAGGTAAATACACCCTGCGCGCTAAAATTGACCTTGCCAGCGGCAACTTCAATATGCGCGACCCTGTGCTCTACCGTATCCGTTACATTGAGCACCACCGTCAGGGCACCAAATGGTGCATCTTCCCGATGTATGACTTTGCTCACCCGATTCAGGACGCGCTGGAGGGCATCACGCACTCGCTCTGCTCGCTGGAATATGAGGCGCATCGTCCGCTGTACGACTGGGTGGTCAGCAACGTCACGATCCCGGGCATTAAACCCCGTCAAATCGAGTTTGCCCGTCTCGGCATCAACTATACCGTTATGAGCAAGCGCAAGCTGCGTCAGCTTGTGGAGGACGGGCGCGTCTCCGGCTGGGACGATCCGCGTATGCCGACGCTCTGCGGTCTGCGCCGCCGCGGCTATACTGCCGCCGCCATCCGCGAGTTTTGCGACCGCATCGGCGTCAGCAAGGTCGACTCCACGGTAGACTGGGCGCTGCTGGAAAGCTGCCTGCGTGATGATCTCAACGCCAACGCCAAGCGCGTGATGGCAGTGCTGCACCCCGTCAAGCTCACGATCACGAACTATCCCGAGGGACAAAGTGAGCTGCTGGAGATCGAGAACAATCCTCTCGATCCCGCGGCGGGCACTCGATCCGTCAGCTTCTCCCGCGAGCTTTGGATCGAACGAGAGGACTTCATGGAGGTTCCTGAGCCGAAATACAAGCGCCTTTACCCCGGCTTTGAGGTGCGTCTCAAGGGCGCGTACCTCGTCACCTGTACCGGCTGCGCCAAGGATGAAAACGGCAAGGTTAACGAGATTTTCTGCGAGTATGATCCCAACAGCCGCGGCGGCGACCCCGCCGACGGGCGCAAGGTCAAGGGCGCAACGATCCATTGGGTCGACGCCAACAACTGTGCCGACGCGGAAATGCGTCTTTACGGCTACCTCTTTGCCGATCCTGAGCTGGACGGCCCCGAAAAGAATTTCCTCGACTGTCTCAATCCGGACAGCCTCGAAATTCTCACCGGCTGCAAGGTCGAAGCCAGCCTCGCCGAAGCGCCAATGCCTGAAAAGGGAAAAAGCGCCGAGGGCTTCCAGTTTATGCGTCAGGGCTACTTCTGTCTCGACAATCGAGACGCCGCCCCTGGACATCTGGTTTTTAACCGTTCCGTCGCGCTCAAAGACAGCTTTCGTAAGTAAAAAGCAAAAAATAGGGCGTGTTGCAAAATGCGCTTTTGGGGCTAAAGTCACAAAAGAACATCTCTATATATAGTTACTGGGAACCGCCGATTTTGGCAGTTCCCAGTAACTTTTCTCGCAAATACTTTTTTGAAATTTATATTTTGCAACACGCCCTATTTTTGTTTAGAAATACATCGTAACGCTTTCTGCAATTGCTTCGGCCAACTGATCTGTCACGCCAAAGGCAATCACCAAAACGGTCACAACAATCGTTACGATCACGCCGAAAAGCAGCGCCACCCAGTAAGATCTGGCAAAGTTGCGGCGGTTGATGTTCTCATCGCTGAAGCTGAAAACAATCAGGCAGATGAAGCCGACCAGCGGGAGGCCAAAGAGAAGCTGATAGCCGAAATAGGCCCAGGGGCTCAGGGGGCGATTCTGCGGCGGGAGCGTCTGCGCCGGAACAGGCGCCGACGGTGCGGAAAGGCTGGCTCCGCAATTCTGGCAAAACTTGCCGCCCTCTTCATGCACCGAACCGCAATTAGAACAAATCATCATCTAATCCTCCTTTTGTTTTTTCAGAAAAGCTTTTACCGGATATCGCTACTATACCGAACAAAAGTAGGTCTGTCAAGAAAAGTCCAATAGTGTCACGCGCCAGCGTACGAACAGAACGCTGGCGCGTGTCTAATTTAATTGGTCAAATCAATCATATAGCTTGTGTCAGACCCCAGTACCGTGCTGGGCAAAACACCGTCCCACTGCTTGATCCAGTAGTAGTCGATCAGACTTTTCGAAAGAGATTCGGAAATTCTCTTGTTCATCTCCGCCTCTTTCTCACCGGCATAGAGCGCAGCTTCCGCCTGGATCTTGGTAACCTCAAGATCAGCATTGGCGGCGATGACCGCTTTTTCCGCCTCGGCGTTGGCAGCAATGACCGCACGGCGGGCAACAGCTTCCTCTTCCATGGTCTTCTGCGCCTGCTCGGTTTCAGCGGTCAACTTGTTCTGCGCCGCAACCTGCTTGGCCTCAACGGCCGTGGTAAAAGCGTCGGTGAAGTCAATATCCTCGATGGCGATAGAAACAATGGTGATGCCGTAGCGTTTCATATCGGCAGAGGTAGACTCGGCAATCAGTTCCGAAAGCATATTGCGCTTGGCAATCAGGTTTTCCGCGGAATACTGGGAGAAGACCGCTTTGGTGTTCTCCAAAATACGGGGATACATCACATTGTCGTAATAGCTGATGCCGACGCTGCGGTAAAGCTCCTGCGCGGTCTCCTGATCAATGCAGTAGTTCACACTCAGCTGCAAATCGACCTGCTGGATGTCGCTGGAGAATGCCTCCGTCGCGATTTGTACCTTCTGCGTGCGGTTATCCATTTTCACAACGTTCTGCCAAGGCAGAATCAGATGCGCGCCGGCGTTGATCGTACGGTTTTCCACCCGGCCAAAGGTCGTCAGAATTCCGGTATAGCCCGTGGGGACCACGGTGACGCTGCTCAATGCGGCAAACACGGCCAGCGTCAAGAGCGCCAGAAGCTGCAAAGAATTCGCCTTCCAGACTCGCTGCTTTCCTTTCATTTTGTGCGTGCGCCCCTGCTCATCCACATAGCTTTCCTCACGATACCGAAAACCGAGCGCCAGATAAAGACCAATAGAAATAACGAGGCCAATAACCAGAATGAACATGTCAGATCCCCTTTCTTTAGATTTTCATACACTCTTGGTTTGCTGCCTGACTTACGAGGTTTATAATAGCATATCTCAGAACATATTTCAACAGAATTCGACCTGATTTACCGTTAATTCACAAATATAGAAACATATCGTCACGTTTATATTTTAATATGTATGCGCGCACAGTTGAATCTCAGGGTATGAATTGCCCCCTGACGGGAAAGCTATTTGCGAGGTGATATGATGCATAAATCATCCAAAAGAAAGCCGGATAAAGCCGCCCGCGCTCATACCGCCGGGCCGACCTGTCCTGCGCAAACCAATCTGGAGCAAAAAGCATATACAGATCCCATCGGTCTGCCTCCATTCTGCCAAAACAGCAGGCAAAAACAGAAACCGCAGGCATAGAGCAGACAGAAAAACGCCGTAGTAAACGACGCGTTTACTACGGCGTTGGAGCTGGTAATGTGACTCGAACACACGACCTGCTGATTACGAATCAGCTGCTCTACCGACTGAGCTATACCAGCGCTTGCCGCGTTATAGTATCACACTCGCGCCAGGAAGTCAACAAAAACTTGTATATTACATACAGTATTATTTTGTTACTTTATTTCACACCGGAAAATATATCCATTCCTATTTCAATTACAAAGAGTGAAAAATTTATATTTTTTCTGCTATATTCCTCCTTTTCCCGCCATAATACATGGCTCATCAGGGTAAACATAACTCAAAAAAATAAAAACATATCAAATAGTTATCAACATTCTCAACAGCTTTGTCCACAATGAAGGCCGAAAAACGGCTTGAAACCTTGCAAAAAAAGATGGCGGACATGTGGCTACAAAAATGCAACGAAGAAAAACAGATTTCCAATTTACATAACGACCTATTTCAAGGAACAAATACTTTGGCAGTGTTTACTGCACGCTCCCTGTGCGCGGATCGTCTTCAGACACTTCGTACTAAGCTTCACTTGAAAGCGGTAGCGTATCAGGTTCTGGATCATCGTATTCCCCCAGCCATAGCTGATATAACGCTGGATCGCCTGCTGAATCTTCGGATGGAGTCGTTCTTCCGGCGTCATATACACACCCCCTGCTCAAAACGACGTTCCATTTTTGAGATACAGCAGTCCGGCAGCTTCGAAAGAGAAATAGTTCTGCCCGGCAATAATCAGGTGATCGTCCAGCGCAATGTCCACCAGCTTCAGCGCGTCGCGTATTTTGCGCGTAATCATTTCATCATCAATAGAGGGCATGGCGTTTCCGCTGGGATGATTGTGTGCAAGAATGACAGAGCTTGCTCGATATTTCAGCGCAGTCTCAACGACAAGACGGGTATTCAAACTGACGCCGTTGACAACGCCCTTGGCCAAATGAACCGCAGAGATCAGCTGCTTTTGCGGGTTGAGACAGAGCAGCATTACGCGCTCCTCCTTCTCGCTGCCCAGCCGCGGAATAAAATAACGCGACGCTGCGCGTGCGCTGTCAAACACATCAACCACACCGGTACGGCTGATGGCATAACGTCGCCCAAGCTGCGGGATGAGATTGATCAAAAGCGCAGCGTTATGCCCGATGCCCGGCACCTCCTCCAGTTGACGGATGGATGCGTCGAACACCGCATCCAAGGTGCCAAAGTGGTCCAGCAGCGCGTGAGCCAGCTCATTGGTGTCACGGCGCGGAATTGCATAAAAGAGCAGCAGCTCCAACACGTTAAGATCGTTAAAGGTATCCAGTCCGTGCTCGGTGTAACGCTCCCGAAGTCTATCTCTATGTCCATCGTGGATGCCCATAGCGCCCGGCCTCCTCTTTTTACAATTTCTTTATAAATCCATGGTCGCGTAGGCGTTCAGTTCGCTGCCGGCACGAATGCCAGACTGATATTCATAATAGGCCTGCGCGCCGATCATCGCCGCATTATCGCCGCAGAGGCTCAGCGGTGGAATAAACAGGCGCAAGCCATGCGCCTCAGCTGCCGCCTGAAGATCGGCGCGGATGCGGGAATTGGCCGCCACGCCGCCTGCCGCAACGACGGTATCGCGCCCCAGTTTCCGGGCAGCCTGCACGGTGCGAGGAACAAGGCTCTCACTGACTGCCCGCGTAAAGGATGCGGCAAGTCCGGCACGGTCAAGCGCCTCGCCCTTCTGCTCGGCGTTATGAACGAGATTGATGACTGCCGTCTTCAAGCCGGAAAAGCTCATATCAAAGGGATTGCCGTCCACGTGAGCGACGGGAAAAGCATATCGCTGATCGTCGCCGCCGCGCGAAAGCTCGTCCACCGCCTTACCGCCCGGATAAGGCAGACCCAGCACGCGCGCCGTCTTGTCAAAGCACTCCCCCGCCGCATCGTCTCTTGTCGCACCGATAATCTGCATGTCCGTATAAGCGCGCACATCCACAAGCAGTGTATTCCCGCCGGAGATCGCAAGGCAGAGATAGGGAGGCTCCAGCTCGGGATACGCGAGATAGTTGGCCGCCATGTGCCCGCGGATATGGTGCACGGGAATCAGCGGTACGCCAAGCGCTGCGGCCGCGGATTTAGCAAAGTTGACGCCAACCAGCACGGCGCCGATCAAGCCCGGCGCATAGCTGACGGCAATCGCGTCAATATCCCCGCGCTCCAGCCCCGCGGCATTCAGCGCCCGCTCGGTTAAAAGCGAGATGGACTCCACGTGACAGCGCGATGCAATTTCCGGCACCACACCGCCGTAGACCGCATGCAGCTTGGCCTGCGAAAAAACTTCGTTGCTGAGAATCTTTCGTCCATCCTCCACAACGGCGACCGCAGTCTCATCGCAGGTAGACTCAAAAGCCATGATTTTCAATGTATCGTCCTCATTTCCAAACTCTCGTCATAATCAGCGCATCCTCCGTCGGTGCGCTGTAATAGTTTTTTCTCCGCCCCACGACGGAAAAGCCAAACTGCTCGTAGAGAGCAATCGCAGGCATGTTCGTTGCGCGTACTTCCAGCGTAACGAAGGCCAGCCCCATCGCTTTTACACGCTGAAGCAAGCTTTCCAACAGCGCCGAAGCGACGCCGCGGCGGCGGTGCTCCGGCGCGACCGCCACGTTGCCGATATAAGCCTCGTCGAGCACAAACATCATGCTCACGTAGCCTAAAATCTCGCCAACGTCCTCCGCAACAAGAAAAATCTGCCGTTCATCGACCATCGCCGTGCCAAGCTGCTCGCGCGTCCAAGGAAGCGAAAAACAAAGTTCCTCGATCTTCTCTACAGCATCCAGACAAGAAAGATCAGCTTTTCGGATCACAAGCGCCATCTCAATGCGCCTCCGCCCAGCTGTGTCCGCGCTGCACATCCACCGTCAGCGGCACCGACAGCTCCACGGTGTGCTCCATCTCGTGCTTTAAAATCTCGCTGACACGCGCGGCCTCATCCTCCGGACACTCAACAATCAGCTCGTCGTGCACCTGTAAAATGAGCTTGGCGCGCAAACCCTCCTCGCGAAGTCTTCGATGGACGGCGACCATAGCGAACTTGATGATATCGGCCGCAGTCCCTTGAATGGGCATATTCAGCGCCACGCGCTCGCCAAAGGCGCGCATATTGAAGTTGCTGCTCTTGAGCTCCGGCATTGCGCGGCGGCGACCGAAGAGCGTGGCGACGTAGCCATCGGCTCGCGCCTGCTCAACGACGCGCTTCATATAGTCCTTGACGCCGCTGTATTTTGCGAGATAGGCCTCCATGTAGGCTTTTGCCTCATTCGGCCATACGCCGATATCCTGCGCCAGCGAAAAAGCCGAAATGCCGTACACAATGCCGAAATTCACCGCCTTGGCGCGGCTGCGCATCTCCACTGTCACCTCGTCCAGCGGCGTATCAAACACCTGCGAAGCAGTTACGCGATGGATATCCTCTCCGCTGATGAAGGCCTCCTGCATGCGCTTATCGGCGGAGATATGCGCCAGCAGCCGCAACTCGATTTGACTGTAGTCTGCGTCAACAAGCGTCATGCCGGGCGCGGCGACGAACATCCGGCGGATCTGCGCGCCGAGCTTTTTGCGCACCGGGATATTCTGCAGATTCGGCTCCGTCGAGGACAGCCGCCCCGTCGCCGTTACGGTCATCTGGAAATTCGTATGAATGCGCCCGTCCGGCTCAATGACCTTCAGAAGCCCCTCGGCATAGGTGGATTTCAGCTTCGTCAGCATCCGATACTCCAGCACCTCGTCCACAATCGGGTGCTTGCCGCGCAGCTTGTCCAGCACGTCCGCGTTGGTGCTCCAGCCGGTTTTCGTTTTTTTTCCGGAGGGCAGCATCAGCTCCTCAAAGAGCACCGCCCCCAACTGCTTGGGTGATAAAATATTGAACTCATGCCCCGCATGCTGCCAAATGCGCTGCTGCAGCTCTGCGATGCCGGCATTCAGACTCTCGCCAAAGGCGTAGAGCGCCTGGCGGTCGACGGTAAAGCCTGCTTGCTCCATATCTGCCAGCACCTCGCAAAGAGGAAGCTCGGCGCGCTCGTAGAGCGTTGTCATCCCCTGCTGTTCCAGCGCATTTTTCAAGGGCTCGTATAGCGCCCAGATCGCCTCCGCGCCAAGAAGCTCCCTTCCCACATAGCGCACGGAGATGCGCGCCAGGTCGTAGTCGCTCTCTGTCGCGTTGAGCAGATACGCAGCCAGCTCGGTGTCGAACGCAAAATTTTCCGCGTACAGCCCCTCTTTATGCAGCAGTACCAGCAAATGCTTCAGACGGTGCGTAATTTTTTTCGCCCCGCCCTCAAAGAGCGCCTTCAGCAGCTCGTTATAGCGAAATCCGCAGCCTGTCCAAGACAGCAAATACACGCTCTCGCCGTCGCAAAGCTCGATCGCGTCGAGATGATCCTCGGCATACACAGCCAGGTATTTGACCTCTTTCAGCTTTTGGAGCAATTCCTCCGCCGTCTCATCATCCAGCTCTATGCGCGGCAGTCTTTCAGCCGCATGCTGCACCGAAACCATCTCTTCGGCAGCCTTTAGCCCCCACTTTTCAATAAACTTCTGAAAGCCCAGACGCTTGAAAAGCCCATAGAGCTCCGGACGGTAATCGGCGTGCCAGCGGTTTTCCTGCGGGTCAAAATCCATCGGTACCTCGCAGAGGATCGTCGCCAGCCAGAACGAGCGTTTTGCGCTCTCCTCGCCTGCCAGCAGCTTCTTTTTCAGGCTTTCCTTGATTTCGTCCCCCTCGCGTGACGCCGCAGCATAGACCTCTTCCATCGAACCGAAGCGGTGCAGCAGCTCCAGCGCCGTCTTTTCCCCGACGCCGGGCACGCCCGGGATATTGTCCGAGCTGTCACCCATCAGCGCCTTGAGGTCAATCATGCGTTTGGGTGTAAAACCGTATTCCTCAAAAAAGCGTTCCGGTGTATAAATAATGGTCTCCGTCTGCCCCATGCGGCTTTTGACCTGACAGACGCTGGTGTGCTCGCTCACAAGCTGCAGACTGTCCTTATCGCCGGTGACGATACAGCAGTCCCAGCCGGCGCGCTCACAGGCCGCAGCCGCCGTGCCGAGAATGTCGTCAGCCTCATAACCCGGCTGCTCGTAGCGGCGTACGCCCATTGCGTCCAGCACCTCTTTGACGATCGGCATCTGCACCGCCAAATCCTCCGGCATGGGCTTTCGCTGCGCCTTATAGTCGGCGTCCGCGAGATGGCGAAAGGTCTTCTCCTTGCGGTCAAAGCTGACACAGAGCGCATCCGGCTTCTGTTCGTCCAGAAGGCGCTGAAGAATAGACAAAAACCCAAAGACCGCGTTGGTCGGCGTGCCATCCGGCGCAGTCAGCGGCCGGATACCGTAAAAGGCGCGGTTTATGATGCTGTTTCCGTCCAGAATCATCAGTTTCATACGCTTCTTACCTCTTTTGCTGTGGTTCTCCTCGCAGACGAATGATCTCGTCGCGCAGCTGCGCCGCAATCTCGTATTCCAGCATCTGCGCGGCCTTCTTCATCTTCTGCTCCAGATCCGCAATCAGTTCGCGGCGCTCGCGTTCGGTCATCTTCAGGCCGTCCTTGCCCGGCGCACCGGGGGCGGAGGAAATCTCAAGCAGCTCGCGCACACTCTTGACGATCGTCTGCGGCACGATGCCGTTTTTCTCATTATACGCCGCCTGAATGGTACGACGACGCTTGGTCTCCTCAATGCAGGCATGCATCGAAGGCGTAATCGTGTCGGCATACATGATGACGACGCTCTCGGCGTTTCTCGCCGCACGCCCAACCGTCTGGATGAGACTCGTCTCACTGCGCAAAAAGCCCTCTTTGTCCGCATCCAGAATTGCAACCAGACCGACCTCCGGGATATCGAGCCCTTCGCGCAGCAGATTAATGCCGATCAACACGTCAAACTCACCCACACGCAAATCCCGGATGATCTCCATACGTTCGATGGTACCGATATCGTGGTGCATGTAGCGGCAGCGAATGCCAACGCCGCGCAGATAGTCGGTCAAATCCTCTGCCATACGCTTGGTCAGCGTAGTAACCAGACAGCGCTGCTGCCTGTCGATGCGCTCGTGAATCTCCGCGATCAGATCGTCGATCTGCCCCTCCACCGGGCGCACAAAAATCTTCGGATCCAAAAGCCCCGTCGGACGGATGATCTGCTCTACGATCTGCCCCGCGCGCTCGCGCTCGTAGTCGGCGGGCGTCGCGGAGACGTAGACGCGCTGGTGAATGCGCTCGCAAAACTCGTCAAACTTCAGCGGGCGGTTATCATAGGCCGAGGGCAGGCGGAAGCCGTACTCGACCAGCGACTCCTTGCGCGCCCGGTCGCCCCGGTACATCGCGCGCACCTGCGGCAGCGTCACGTGGCTCTCGTCGACGAAAAGCAAAAAGTCCTTCGGGAAATAGTCCAGCAGCGTCATCGGCGGGCTGCCGGGCGCACGATCAGAGATCACGCGCGAATAGTTCTCGATGCCGGAGCAGTAGCCGAGCTCCTGCATCATTTCGATATCATAGTCCGTGCGCTGCCGGATGCGCTGCGCCTCCAGCAGCTTGTTGTTCTGCTCAAAATAACGCACACGCTCGTCGCACTCCGTGCGGATGCGCTCGATCGCCGCAGCGAGCTTTTCCTTTGTCGTCACATAGTGGCTCGCCGGATAGATTGCCACATGATTCAATACCCGCAGCGGCGCGCCCGTCACAACGTTGATCTCACTGATCCGGTCAACCTCGTCGCCGAAAAACTCCACGCGGATCGCCCGGTCGTTGGAATAAGCCGGAAAGATCTCGACCGTGTCGCCGCGCACGCGAAACATATTGCGGTCAAAAGCGACGTCGTTGCGCTCGTAGCGGATCTCGACCAGCTTTTTCAGCAGCTCGTCAAAGCTGCGCGTCTGTCCCGGGCGCAGGGAAATCACCATATTGGCATAGTCGATCGGGTCGCCCAGACCGTAGATACAGGAGACCGAGGCGACGACGATCACGTCACGACGCTCAAAAAGGCTGGAGGTCGCGCTGTGGCGCAATCGCTCGATCTCGTCATTGATGGAGCAGTCCTTTTCGATGAAGGTGTCCGTATGCGGAATATAGGCCTCCGGCTGATAGTAGTCGTAGTAGGAGACGAAATACTCCACGGCGTTTTCCGGGAAAAACTCACGGAACTCGCTGCACAGCTGCGCCGCAAGGGTTTTATTGTGCGCCAGCACCAGCGTCGGCCGGTTGAGGCGCGCAATCACGTTGGCCATCGTAAAGGTTTTGCCAGAGCCGGTTACTCCCAGCAGCACCTGCTCGTCCAGCCCGTTTTCAATGCCCGCAACGAGCCGATCGATCGCCTCCGGCTGATCCCCGGTCGGATGGTATTCGGAAACCAGCTTGAAAGTCTCCATCTTTTCGCTCCTATCTATGTTTTATATTTTCAGTATAGCATTTCCCGCCGCGAAACACAAGATGTAGTGGGCAAAAACACAAGTCTTCATTGATACCGCCCCATCTTATCAAAAACATCTTGACAAGTAAACTTGGCAATGATAAAATCAAACCGTGACAAGAAAACTTGGCAAAGTGGAGGTTTGCAATGAACAAAGAAGAAATATTGGCTTTGAGCCGAAAAGAAAACGCGGGACAGGCGGACGAGCGGGAAACACAGGCGCTGGGACTTGCCGCAAGAGTTGGGATCATGGGCGGCGTGATTGCCTGCGTCATGCTTGCTTTTGCGGGACGGGTCATTTTCAAAAACCCGGAGATCGGCTTTGCCGGGTGGTTTGTCTATTTCGCTATCCTGGGCAGCCGAAGCCTTGTTTTATATAAACATCTGAAAAAACGCGGCGATCTGGTCTGGACAATTCTCGGCTTTCTCCTCGCCGTCTTTTTTGCCGCCATGCTTGTGGTCGTATGCCTATGAACGACAAGCTGATCTTAAAAAACCATCTGAAGGCCGCGCGCGGCGAAAAGGGTTTATCCCAGCAGCAGTTGGCCGAGCTGGTCGGCGTTTCCCGCAACACCATCAGCTCCATTGAGACCGGGCAGTTTCAACCGACAGCAAAGCTGGCCTTGATTCTGTGCGTTGCTTTGGACAAAAAATTCGAGGACTTATTCTACTTTTAAAGGAGGCATAGACTGTGGAACAGCAAGCAACAGGAACCGTTATATCCGTTAAAAAGCTTTGGTGGCTGAAAATCAACACCAAGGCCGCACGAGCCCATCTCCTGGACGGCGCCGTATTTCCGCACATCATCAAGGTGAGCTACGCGGTGGACGGTCAGCAATACACCAAAAGAAAATGGCTTCATCCGGGTCAGTTCGTTCCGGAAGCCGGGAGCACCGTGCAGCTCATATACTCCGCTGATAAACCGTCAAAAGCAAGAATTCTTTGATATTTCCGTACAGCAAAACGGGACAAGGAAAAAATCCTTGTCCCGTTTAGACTGTAGACAAAGCTATGCGGAAAGGGAAAGACAAGCAGGGGGAGAGCGCCGAGAGGGGGCGGGAGCCCCCTTTGGGCGTACAATCCATGCAAAAATGGGAACTTTTTTGAAAGTTTCCGTTTTTGCGTTTCAAGCTGTCGACACTTTGTCGACAGCTTGAAACGGGACAAGGAAAAAATCCTTGTCCCGTTTTGCCATCGGTCATCAGGTCAGCCATGCCGAAGCGCCTTGATGATCGCGGAGGGTTTTGGCGGCGTACCGTAGAGCAGTACGCCCACGCGATAGATCTTTGCGCCTACAATCCCGGTGCCAAGCGTACACAGCAAAAGGATGGCAAGAGATAACGCGATCTCCCAAACCGGCACACTGCTCATGCCGATGCGCGCGATCATAGCCATCGACGAGGAGAACGGCAAATAGCTGCATACGCGCATCAGTGCGCCGTCCACCTTGCCGGAGGTCGTGCCGTAGATGTTGACGAACATGGAGAACATCATCAAAAACTGCAGCGGCATGCTCGAGGTGCCGGTATCCTCCAGGCGGGTCGCCATAGATCCGACAGCGCCGTACAAAAAGGCGTAAAACAAAAAGCCGAGGATGTAAAAGACCAGCATATAGGCAAGCATCGAGCCCGGAATATCGAAAAGCGCCGTAAGAACGCCGGATTCGTCCAAATAGCCTCGGTTGATATTATAAAACAGGATCGCCGTACCGAAGAACAGAACGATCTGCACAAGCCCGGAAAATCCGGCAGCCAGCACCTTGCCAAACATCATCGCCGTGGGCTTGGCGCTTGTGACCAAAAGCTCCATGGCGCGCGAGCTTTTCTCCGACGCCACGCTGTTGCAGACCATCACGCCGTAGAGCATGATCGTCATATACAGAAGCATGATCATGAGATAGGTATAGAGAAAGCTCATCCCCTGATCCTTGCCGAGCGCCTCTGTCCGGAAAGAGATTTCCGTATTCATGGCCTCATCCACCTGCTCCGGCGTCATGCCGCCGCGAAGCATCGCCTGCACCTGATTTAGCTGCCGCAGTATCTCATAGGCCGTCTGCGGCGTCATGTCCGTCATGGAGAGATTGTCCACGTAGTATGTAACAGACTGCAAGCTTTCGAACTCAAGCACGCTGTCCGCCTCAGCGCGCAAAAGCTGCTCCCGGGCAGCGTCAATCCCCTCCTCACAGAGAGACACGTCACAATTTTCAAAGCCTGCCTGAAAGGCCGAAAGCAGCATCTCCCGCTCATCCTCCGCGGCAACGAGCAGCATTCGGCTGCTTTTTGTCTCCGCGTCATCCTCCGTACGCAGCGCTTCAGCAATTCGAGGATAGCTCAAAAGGCCGGCAATCGCCAGCATCGCTACCAGCGTGATACCGATGAAAACCTTGCTCTTAAAGTAGTTTCCCAGCTCAAAATGAAAAATCGTACGAAATTGTTTCATGCCGTTTCCTCCTCCGTTGTGTCCCCGGCGTATTCGACAAAGATATCGTTGAGCGAGGGCTCGAACACCCGCAGCTCATCCAGCGAGAAGCGCGCCGTCAATTCACGCATCACGGCGTCCTTTTCCCCGGCATTTTTCAGCCGCAGCAGCAAAGCGCCGTTTTCCATCTCGCTGCAGGCGGAGCCAAAGGCCTCGCGCAGCGCGGCCTTGTCTTCGCAGCGCACAACCAGACGGTCGCGCGGATAGTCGCGCTTGATCTCATCCAGCTCGCCCTGCAAGACGACCTTCCCTTGATTCAATATGGCAATGCGGTTACAAAATTCCTCGATATAGCTCATCTGATGGCTGGAGAAAAGGACAATCTTCCCCCGCGCAATCTCTTCGCGCACAACATCCTTGAGCAGTTGAGCGTTGACCGGATCAAGGCCGGAAAACGGCTCGTCAAGAATCACAATATCCGGGTCATGCGCCAGCGCGGTGACAAGCTGAATTTTTTGCTGATTGCCCTTGGAGAGCGTGTCAAGCCGCTTGTTGCGGTACTCGCTCATTCCGAGCCGCTCCAGCCAGCGGTCGACCTCGCGCACAGCGTCTTTGCGGCTCATGCCATGCAGCATCGAGAAATAAACCAACTGCTCCAGCACTACTTTCTTGGGGTAAAGTCCACGCTCTTCCGGCAGATAGCCCAGCTTGATTTCACGGTAGTCGATGGGCGCGCCGTCGATCAAAATCTCGCCCGCATTGGCGGGAATGACGTTCATTAAAATGCGGATCGTCGTGGTTTTTCCGGCGCCGTTGCGTCCCAGAAGACCAAAGGCCTTGCTGCCGACCGTCTCCAACGAGATCGAAGACAAGACCTGCTTTGTGCCAAAGGATTTATTGATATTTTTCAGTTCCAGTTTCATGTCTTTCCTCTTTCCGTCTCCTACAATTTGATTTCCAAACAATTATCCTCAACACATAATCATCTTGATTACATCGAGGGTCGATATGCAAAATATATCACAGGTCGATATATATGTCAAGCTTTATTTAACGTGAATCAACGAATGTTTTTCATTATATCCGTCATAGAGCACAATCATCGACAGCCGCGCGTTTGTCAACGTGAAAAAACAGCCTCTCATTCTGGACTTATTTCGTCGCTTGTGATATAATTGCAGCGACAAAAAACACAGAAGGAGCGATTATTATGGAGCTTACCACTGCCGCCAATTGGCTCAACACCAGCTTTGCCGGCTTTGATCAGAGCGTCACCAATGCCGTTCACGGTCTTTATGACGCCGCCGGATGGTTTTTCTCTCCGTTTTTACAGTTTATCAGCCTGCTCGGCAAGGGCGGCATCTTTTTGATTTTGCTGTCCATTGGCCTGATTTTCTACAAGAAAACCCGACGCTTTGGCACAGCGATGCTGCTCGGTCTTGCAATCGGCGCCTTGTTCACCAATCTCTTTCTTAAGGTCTACATTGCCCGTCCCAGACCCTATGCAGATCAAAACGGCTTCTTTTACCCCCTCTGGGAGATGATGGGCTCTCACATGGAGAGCGACAAGAGCTTTCCCTCCGGCCATACCACAGCGGCCTTTGGCGCAATGTTTCCGGTTTTCCTGCTGGGCAAAAAGCGCGTGAGCTGGCTGGCTCTGGTCTTCGGCTGCCTGATGGGCCTCAGCCGCATCTATCTGGTCGTCCACTTCCCCACGGATGTTTTGGGCGGTCTGTTTGTCGGCAGCATTGCCGGCATCCTCGGTACGCTGATCTCACAAAACGTGATCCCCAAGCGCTTTTTCAACGCGGACTTCTTTGCAAGGAAAAAAGCGCCCCCCACACCGGACGAGACGCCTCCCAAGGAAACGACAATCTAACACGAAAACAGGAACACGCGAAGCAGACGAAAACGCTGCTCCGCGTGTGTGTTTTTTTTATTTCTTTTTCAGCCGTTGGGCCAACGCCTCGTCCGCCTCAACAAGAATCGTGCGATAGTCCGTGTAGATCACCTTGCCCGGCAGCGAGCCGGAGGGTTTTTTCACGTTTCGCAGCATCGTGTAGTCCACCGCAAGCTTGCCGGAGGCGCGCCCCTGCGAGTGATAGGCGGCAAGACTCGCCGCCTGCTCAATGCTCCGCGCCGGCGGCTCGAGCCCCTCGCAGCGAAGCAGCACGTGGCTGCCATGCACCTTCTGCGTGTGCAGCCAAAGATCCGTCCGCCGTCCGAGCTTTGTCGTCAACTCGTCGTTTTGCAGGTTGCTGCGCCCGACCAGGATCTCCAGGCCGTCGTCGGTGACGTAACGAAGCGGCGCGGCGGGCTTCAGCTTCTCCGTCCTTTTGCGCGCCTGCTTTTTGAGAAAGCCGGTCTCGGTCAGCTCACGGCGAAGCTCTCCCAACTGCTGCTCGCCCTCGGCGCGTTCGATCTGGTCAAGCGCGCTGCACAGATAATCGAGCTGGCGTTCTCCCTCGGCGATCAAACGCTCAAGGTGGGCCTGCGCCGCCTTGAGCTTGTTATACTCCTTAAACAGCGCGGCGGCGTTTTGCTGCGGCGTCTTTAAGGGATCCAGCGGAATCCTGATCTCCGGCGCGTCCGGCTCATAGTAGTCCTCACAGCACAGCTCGCTGTCCCCCTTATGGACACGATAGAGATTGGCGGTCAGAAGCTCGGCGCGCTTTCGCACGTCCTCACGCCCCTCCGTGCGGCGGTATTCCTCGCGCTGGCTCGTCAGCTTGCGGCTGATGCGATCGCGCACGGTACGCACGACCCGCAGGAGCTCTGCGCTGTGGCGGCGCTGACGCTCGGCGCGCTCGCGCCTGGCGTAAAAGGCGTCCAACAGCTCCGAAAAGCTTGGATAGGCCAAATTCTCAACAGCCTCGCCGTATTGCCGGATCGGTAAAAAGCTAAAATCCTTTGGCTGCCCGTTTTCCAGCAGCATCGTCGGCGTAAAATCGCCCGTGTGCAGACAATCCGCCAAAGCTCCCATTTGCTCGTCCAGCGTGACAAAGCTGCCGCCGCTTCGATATGACAGCTCGCGGCACAAAAGCGGAGACAGTCCGGAAAAGGTATCCAGCAGCCAGTCCTCCGGCGCTTGCCCGTCTGCGACCTGCGCAAGCAACTGCTCGCGTTCTTCACCCGTCAGGGAGAAAAAGCTTGCCTTTTTCTGCGACGGCGGCAGGCGGTAAAAGCAGCCGGGCTGAAGCCGCCGCTCCTCGCTGCCCGCAAAGTCCATCCGGCGCAAGCAGTCAATAATCCGCCCATCCTCGTCCACCAAAATCAAATTCGCGCTGCGTCCAATCAGCTCCGCGACCAGCGTTTTTCTGTCTCTGTCGCCCATTTCATTTCTCGTGTCGAGCTCCATGACGAGCATGCGCTCAAAGCTCGGCTGCGTGATTGTCCGAATACGCGCACCGACGAGGTGCTTGCGCAGCAGCATGCAAAACATCGGCGGCTCAGCGGGATTCTCCGGCGTCTCCGCCGTGAAATGCACGCGCGCACCGCTTGTCCCAGCCGCTATCAGCAGTTTTTTGTTGCCCTGCAGCGTGCGCAGCGACAAAAGCAGCAGATCCCGCTCCGGCTGCTGCACCTTGTCGATTTTTGCCCCCGCGAGCGCCGGGGCAAGCTCTTTGCACAGGGCGTGGAGCGTTATAGCGTCGAGCGGCATCGCTTATCCCTCCATTGCAACGGCAAAGAGCTCTGCAATCCGTTCCTTGCGCCCGAGCAGGTATAGCCAGCCGAAGAGCGCCTCCAGGCCGGTGGCGCTGTGATAGTCCGCCGTGCTCGCGCGCGGCGGCACACCGTGCACCTTGGCGTTTCGCCCGCGCTTATAGGCCGCGAGCTCCTCCTCGGTCAGCAGCGGCAGCAGCCGCTCCATGCTGCGCGCCTGCGCCGTGGCGTTGACATAGCGCACGGTGCTTTTGTGCAGGTCTCCGATCGCCTGGTGGCCGGTGCTGCAGAGCATGGTACGCACCAAAAGCTCATAAACACCGTCGCCGATGTGCGCAAGACCGAGCACACTGATACGACCAAGGTCTTCCGTTTTCAGTTGTGGAGAAAAGAAATCGTTCATAAGCATTACCTGTTACCCTGTTATAAAGAAAAGGGCGTTTTATAGCGCCCTTTTCGTATTAATAATCCTCGTCCTCGTTCATTTCCGCCGCCAGTGCCAGATCGGCGTTGCCGCCCATGCCGAGCTGTGCGCGCAGCTCTTCCCAGCCGGCGCGGTCGATGACCACGCTGCGTGGCTTGGCGCCCTCGTAGGGACCGACTATACCCAACTCCTCCATCTGATCGACGATGCGCGCGGCGCGCGAGTAGCCGAGCTTGACACGGCGCTGCAGCATCGACACCGAGCAAGACTTGGCTTCCAGCACGGCCTCCACAGCCTGCGGCAGCATCTCGTCGTAATCGCCCAGTCCGCCGCTCTCGTCCGCAGAGCCCTTGCCGCCGTCGCTGCCGCCGCTCTTTTCCTCGGCGGCCTTGTTCATGTAGTCCTCGATATCAGCGTTCATCTGCGCACCGGAGGTATTGTCCTTGATAAACTGCACCACGGACTCGCGCTCCTCGTCGGAAACGAAGGCGCCCTGGATACGCACGGGCTTGCCCACGCCGACCGGAGAGAAGAGCATGTCCCCCGCGCCGATCAGCTTTTCCGCACCGCTTTGGTCAAGGATGATGCGGCTTTCCATCGCAGAGGAAACCGCAAAAGCAATGCGCGAGGGAACGTTGGCCTTCATCAGACCGGTGATGATATCCGCCGAGGGACGCTGCGTTGCGATCACGAGGTGCATACCCGCGGCGCGGCCCATCTGCGCTACACGGCAAATGCTCTCTTCGACCTCTTTGGCGGCAACCATCATCAGGTCCGCCAGCTCGTCAATGACGATGACGACCTGCGGCAGCGTCGCCTCACCCTGCGAGGCGCAATGGCGGTTGTAGTTTTCCAGGTCGCGCACGCCCACCTCGGAAAACAGGCGATAGCGCTTGAGCATCTCCACCACGGACCACTGCAGCGCGCCCGCCGCCTTCTTCGGGTCGGTCACAACGGGTACGTAAAGATGCGGAATCCCGTTGTAGATACCGAGCTCAACCATCTTGGGGTCAATCATGATGAGGCGCACCTCGTCCGGCCGCGCCTTATACAGAAGGCTCAAAATAAGACTGTTCATGCATACGGACTTACCTGAGCCCGTAGTACCGGCAATCAGCAAATGCGGGAGCTTGGCGATGTTACCGACAATTGCGTCGCCGCTGATGTCCTTGCCGATGGCAAAGCTGATCTTGCTCTTGGCCGTGGCAAATTTCGGCGCCTCCAGAATATCGCGCAGATAGACCGTGCTCACCATCTTGTTCGGCACTTCGATGCCGACCGTGGAGATCTTTTCCGGGATCGGCGCAATGCGCACGTTTTCCACGCCCAACGCCAGCGCCAGATCGCCCGAAAGGTTCGTCACGCGCGAGAGCTTAACGCCCTGCTCCAGCTCGATGTCATAGCGTGTAACTGTGGGGCCGCGGGTCACGCCGGAGATGGCGGAACTGATGCCAAAGCTGTGCAGCGCGTTTTCCAGCCGTTCGCGATTGACGCGCACTTCGTCACGGTAGTCGACGTTTGCATTGGTGCCTCCGCGCAGCAGATCCAGCGGCGGAAAGAGATAACTCGGCGCATCACCGTTGGCTTCAATGGCACTTGAGACAGCGTCTACCTCGGCCTTCAGTTCGTCCTTGCCGAGCTTTTTGCCCCTCGGGGGATCGGCAATCTCCGTGCTGATCACCGGCGTCTCTCTGACGGGCGCTGTCACAGGACGGCGCTCTTTCTGCAGAGCAACGCCGGCAATCGCTGCCGCTTCATCAATATCCATCGGATCAATGCGTTCGGTTGGATTGATGGTCTGCACCGGCGGCGGAGAGCTCTTCTTTCTCACGCGGGCGCGCTTCGGCTCCTGCGCGGTATCATGTCCCTCGTCAAACTCACGCAAAGGAAGCAGGTCCTCTTCCTCGCCAAGCGGAATATCCATGCGGGATGCCGAGCGCACGCTCCGTGCAGGCACAGGCGCACTTTTCGGCTCCTTCGCCTTGCGCGGCGCAGCGTTCACCGGTTTTTCCGTCACAAAAACCGGCTCTTCCTCCTCATAGGGGATGCTGACGCGCTCTTTCATCCGGGCAAAGATTGCGACAAAATCCAGACGCAGGCCGATCACAAGAAATACCAGAAACAAAATCACAAGCAGAATAAACGCCCCGATGCGGTTGAATGCAGTTTCCAAAGCGATCCCCAGCAGACCGCCGAGGACGCCGCCGGACAGCAGTGCCTGTCCGTCTGCATACAACTGCTCGACCGCCGATCGGATCTCAAATGCCCCCTGCAGCGGCTCAGTCAGGAAGAGCTGGCCGATCGCGCCAAACAGCAGCGGCAGCATCAGCACGCTGAACACACGCAGCGCAACCGGTTTTCCTTTATGGAAAATCAAAATCGCCGCAAGCAGCAAAAATACCGGAGCGGTCAGATAGTAACCGTAGCCCAACAGCGACTTGATCATTCTGCTGATGAACACGATGACCGCGCCCTCATTGATGAAATAGCCGATGATCAGGAAAAGCCCGGCGAAGAAAAAGATCCCTCCCGCAAGCTCACGGCGAATGGGCGGCGGGGGCGGCTCCGGCTCGCGCAGCGCGGTTTTCGCGGCGCGTGTGCTGGTTTTTTTCGGAGACTTGTTCGTATTTTTCTTTTTGGATGTACTGCTATTTGCCATGCTTAACCCCTTATCTTTTGTCCATCAGAAAATCATCGTCAGAATAATTGACATCGCGCCGGCGACCCAGCAATAATAGGCAAAGCCGCCAAAGCGTCCTCTGCGTGAAATGCTCTTGAGCAGATAGATCGCACCGACGCCCGAGACCATAGCGACCGCCGTACCGACGAGATAAGCCGGCATGCTTGCCCAGTCGATTCCGTTTTTGGCCGCGTCAATAAAGCTTAGTATGTTCGCGCCCAACACGGCAGGCAAACTCATCAAAAAAGCAAACTTCACCGCGAAATCGCGCCGAAGTCCGGTGGCGACGCCGGCAGTAATCGTCGTTCCCGAGCGAGATAGCCCCGGGATCGTCGCAACGCACTGGCATACACCGATCAAAAGCGCATCGAGCATAGACATATTTTTCTCCGTCTTATTGCCCTGCACCATTTTATCGGACACGTAGAGCATAAAGCCCGTGAGGATCAGCATGACGCCGATGAAAATGCTGTCGTAATAGAGGCTCTCCAGCTTATCGTTGATCGGCAGGATCAAAAAAAGCGGAATCGTCGCCAGCACGATCATCAAAAACAGCCTTGCGGCGGGATAGTGTGCTTTTTTCTGGTTGGCCTGCGGCCCGAGATTGACCACGCCCAATACCTCAAAAAACATATCCACGATATCCTGCCAGTAGACGATGCAAATGGACACCAGCGTGCCCAGATGCAGCAGCACGTCGAAAAACAGATGCCCGCCTTCCGCCGTCGTCATGCTGAAGAGGTTGTTGAGTACAGAGAGATGTCCGGAGCTGGAGATCGGCAGAAATTCCGCCAGCCCCTGCACCAAACCGAGGATGATCGCATTCCATATTGACACAGGACGAGCCTCCCAAAGATTAAATAATCAATGTATTATAGCATATCATACCGTTAAAAACAAGAGCGGAAAGCAGCCGTTTATGCCCCTTGCCCTCCATGTCATCCTATTCCTTTGCCGCATCTCCCATGACTTAACGCAGCGACAGGCGCTGATAGACGCCGCCATTGAGATCGTGCCAACATATTTGCTCATCATCTATGGTCATGCAGGCATGCGGCGTGTTGTTTTTCGGTAACGAGACCGAGCCCGGATTGATAATCCATATCCCATGCTCCGTTTCCTCCCGGCAGGGTATATGCGTGTGACCGTGCAGCAAAATGTCGCCGCGCTGCAGCGGAGGCAGCGCATCCCGATGAAATACGTGTCCATGCGTGGCGTAGATCAGGCGTCCACCATTTGTCCACAGCCCCAGGCTCTCCAGCAGCGGAAAATCCAACACCATCTGATCGACCTCCGCGTCGCAGTTGCCGCGCACACAGAGAATGCTTCCGCGCCGCTCATTGAGCATGGCGAGCGTCTCCTTGGGCGCGTATTGCTCCGGCAACTCGTTGCGCGGGCCGTGATATAAAATATCGCCGAGCAGCAGCAGGCGCTCTGCATTCGATTTTTCGTAGGCTTCCAGCATCCGGCGGCACCAAAGGGCCGAGCCGTGGATATCCGATGCAACAAAAATTTTCATCGCTTCACGCTCCTTTATTGTGATTATACGGTTTTTTTCTTCACGTTTCAATCGTTTTTCACAAGCAGACTTGACTTTTGTCATAGCCGGAAGGATAATAAAAGAGAGGTGAACGTAGATGCCGCAAGTCCGAAAGCACTTGGAACATGGCTTTGGCCCCTGTTTTGACCGAAATTCACGCGTTCTGATCCTCGGCAGCTTTCCCTCGGTGCTCTCTCGCGAGCAGGGTTTCTTTTACGGCCATCCTCGCAACCGCTTCTGGTCAGTTTTGTCCGCCGTCTGCGGTGAGCGCGCACCGGACGACGTGCCGGGGCGTCAAGCATATCTGCATCGTCACGGCATTGCCCTGTATGATGTAATCGAAAGCTGCTCGATCATCGGCTCGTCCGACAGCAGCATCAGCGACGTCGTTTTGGCGGATCTTCAGCCGATTCTTGACGGCTCAAACATTGGCGGACGCATCTTCACCAACGGCGTCAAAGCATCCTCGCTTTACCGAAAACACCTTGAGCCTCTGCTCTCCCTGCCGGCAACGCCGCTTCCGTCCACCAGTCCCGCCAACGCTGCCTGTTCGCTTGACGCCTTGATCGCAGCGTGGACGCCGCCGCTTCGCGCCGCGCTTTCAGAGAGCGAAAGCCGGCCTGATGATGAACAGACGGTGAGTTTATGAGCCCTGCCCCTCCGAACGCAAGCCTCAGGCGTCTTTCTTCAACTTTAATACACGGCGGCCTTGATCGCGCGTCGCCAGGTAATCTCTTGCTTTTTTCCGGGAAACGGGACAGCGGCGTGTCTCTCTCAAAGCCATTCCGACGCCGACGAACACCGCATGGAGCGCGCACCGCCTGTATCAGGCTCTCTCTGCCGGGCGATCCTCGCTGCGCCAACGAAGCGGCAGACAGCAAAAAATATCGAAAGCGCATAAAAAAGGCTTGCATCGCAGGTTTTGTTATGCTATACTTGCAAAGCTGTGATAAGAACTGATTACATCGAAAGGATTGAAATACATGACTGCTCTTCACATTATTCTGTCTGTTCTTCAGCTGATTGTCGGTCTTTCCGTTACCTCCATCGTTTTGATGCAAAGCGGCAAGAGCGCCGGTCTGTCCGGCACCATTTCCGGCGGCGCCGAAACCTTCCTCTCCAAAGGCAAGGCCAAGACCTGGGACGAAAAGCTCGCGAAGATGACGCCCTGGCTTGCCGGCGCGTTCATCGTGCTGACCTTTATTCTGCACTTTGTCTGAACGTATAAACAAACGAAAGGCTGTGAGCATTGCTCACAGCCTTCAGACTGTAGACAAAGTACCCATAGGGAGTGCGAAAGCACTTTCTATGGGTACTTTGTTATGGTAGAATAAGGATGAGGGGGCGAGGCGCATGATGACACGCGATGGAGGAAAAAACCGGGACCAGATAGAGTTTACGAGTTTGGACGAGTTGGTGCCGGAAGATCACCTTGTACGAAAGCTGGAGAACGCCATCGACTGGAGCTTCATCTATGAGATGGTGGAGGACAGCTATTGCGAGGATAACGGACGTCCCAGCCTTGACCCCGTTATCTTGATCAAGTTGCCGGTGGTGCAATATATGTTTGGAATTCGGAGCATGCGGCAGACGATTCAGGAGATCAAGGTGAACAATGCATACCGCTGGTTTCTTGGGTTGGGGCTGCATGACCCGGTACCGCATTTCAGCACCTTCGGAAAGAATTACATGCGACGGTTCAAAGACAGCGATCTGTTTGAGAATATCTTTCAGAAGATATTGAAAGAGTGCATGGAGGCGGGGCTGGTAGACGAGTCGGTGGTATTCGTAGATTCCACTCATGTAAAGGCCAGAGCCAACAGCAAAAAGTACGAAGATACAATCGTCGAGGAGCAAGCGCTCTGGTATGAGAAGGAGCTACGGGAAGAGATTGACCGGGATCGGGAGGCGCATGGGAAGAAGCCATTAAAGGACGAGCCG
>JAFWVV010000007.1 GCA_017518225.1 Oscillospiraceae bacterium
CGGACGACGAGCTCCTTCATATCGTCCACGTCCAGATCGATGTCGTTGACGACGCCCTTCTTCTCCTTCAGCTCGTCGATGATGACCTCGAAGGTCTTCTTCGGGATCTCCATCACGACGTCGGAGAACATCTGGATGAAGCGGCGGTAAGAGTCGTAAACAAAGCGCTCGAACTTGGGATCGGGGTTGCCCTGGATCATCGCGGCGACGACCTCGTCGTTCAGACCGAGGTTCAGAATGGTATCCATCATGCCGGGCATGGAAGCGCGCGCGCCGGAGCGCACGGAGACGAGCAGCGGGTTCGTCAGATCGCCGAACTTCTTGCCGTTGATCTGCTCCATCTTCTCGACGTATTCCATGATTTGAGCCATGATTTGGTCGTTGATCTTGCGACCGTCCTCATAGTACTGGGTGCAAGCCTCGGTGGTAATGGTGAAGCCCTGGGGGACGGGCATGCCGATGTTAGTCATCTCGGCAAGGTTGGCGCCCTTACCGCCCAGCAGCTCACGCATGCTGGCGTTGCCTTCGGTAAACAAATAGACGTACTTTTTGCTCATGCTTACGATCCTTTCTATTGTAAAAAATTGTTTTTCTTCTGGCTAATTGTCAATTTTTGCTTTTCGCACCCAATAGATTAACACAAAGTCGGCGCAGAAATCAATACATTTTCCTCACAAATCCGCGCCTTTGCTGCGTAAAATTTCCTCTGTTATGACAACAAACTGTCCAATATCCAAGCTTTCCCCTCGCACCCGGGGATCGAAGCCGCAGCCAATCAGCGTTTTCTCGAGTTCTCCCTTGTCCAGCGGCAGCGCGGCGGACAGAGCGTTGACGAGGGTTTTGCGGCGCTGGTTGAAGGCCGCACGGATCACACGAAACAGCAGCTTTTCATCACTCACCGCAACCGGAGGCGCCGCACGGCGCGTCAAGCGGATGACCGAGGAGGTCACCTTGGGCTGAGGCACAAAGCAGCCCGGCGGCACGTCGAACAGAAGCTGCGTCTCACAGTGCCACTGGACGAACAGGCCGAAAGCGCCGTAGTCCGGGCTTCCCGCCTTCGCGCAGATGCGCCGGGCCACCTCGCGCTGGATCATCACCGTGATCGTCTCAAAGCAGCCGCTGCCGATCAGCGCCGTCAAAAGCGGGCTCGTGACGTTATAGGGCAGATTGGCGCAGACCACCGGGCGAAGCCCCTGCAGCTCCCGCTCGACGAGCGCAGCCAGATCGAGCTTTGTCGCGTCGCCCGGTACGATCGTTACGTTGGAAAAGTCCGCCAGGGTCTCGTCCAGCACCGGCAGCAGCGCCTTGTCCAGCTCCACCGCGACGACCTTGCCGGCGCGCCCGGCCAGCGCCGCCGTCAAACAGCCGATCCCCGGCCCGACCTCCACGACGCCCGTTTGCGCGTCCAGCCCCGCCTCCTCGGCGATGCGCTCCGGCACCCAGGCCGCAGTCAGAAAATTCTGCCCGAGCGACTTGGAAAAGTGAAAGCCGTGGCGCGACAGCATCGCGCGGATCTCATTATAATCGGTCAAATTCATATAGCTATCATTCCCTGTTTCGCTTCTCTCTAAAAAACTACTTTTTCAAAATTTTCTCATACGCCTGCCCGGTCGCGTCATGCCCCTCGTCCACCGGCCAGCGGATGTTGCCGCGGTAGCGGTAGCCGCTCTCACGCAGCAGGCGCAGCATCGCCTTGTTCTTCCTGTGCGTGTCGGTGCGCAGAGCCTTCAGCCCCAGCGCTCTCGCCCGCTGCTCGGCCAGCGCCAGCATTTTCCCGGCCAGACCCGTGCCGCGGTATTTCGCGGCAACAGCGGCGCGATGCAGCACACAGTACGGCACATTTGCCGTCCACTTGCCGTCGGTGATCTCCGCGTAGCTCGGCTCCTCGCGCGTCGAGAAGCCGAAGAAGCCCGCCAGCTCTTCCCCGTGGCACACGGCAAGCAGCTCACCCCGGGCGATATCGACGCGCAAAAGCTCCTCGTTCGGATAGCCGTCCTGCCACTGGTCGATTCCACGGCGGCGCAGCAACGACTTGGCCTCATGCAAAATGTCCAGCAGCGCGGGCAGATCCTCCTCCGTCGCCGGGCGGCAGGTGACGGGCTCGGTGAGCTTGAGCCGCCCCTGCGCCCGCTTGACCTCCTCAAGCAGCTTCCGGTCATCCGGGTCGGTCAGGCTGAGCTTTTCAAACAGGTCCGGCCGCTTGTCGCGCGTGCGCTCAAACTGCTGCCGCCGCCGCCAGCGCGCTACCTTCGCGTGGTCGCCCTGCAGCAGCAGCTCCGGCACGGCGCGCCCCTCCCAGACCTCGGGGCGCGTGTACTGCGGGTATTCCAGCAGCCCGTCCCAGTGGCTCTCGCCGGTGTAGCAGGCCTCGTCCGACAGTACGCCCGGCACGAGGCGGCAAACCGCGTCCGCCACGGCCATCGCGGCGATCTCGCCGCCGGTCAGCACAAAGTCGCCCAGCGAGATCTCCTCGTCGACGCAGGCCTCGATGAAGCGCTCGTCGACGCCCTCGTAGTGCCCGCAGACCAGCACCAGGTGATCATAGTCGCGCTGCAGGCGCTTAGCCGTCTCCTGCGTAAAGGGCTTGCCCTGCGGGCTCATGTAGATCACGCGGCAGCGCAGCCCCTCCGGCGCGGCGGCAACGATCGCGTCAAGACAGCTTTTAAGCGGCTGCGCCATCATCACGCAGCCCCAGCCGCCGCCGTAAGGATAGTCGTCCACCTGATTCTGCTTGTTTTCCGTATAATCCCGGATTTGCACGCAGCAGATGTCCAGAATGCCCCTTTTGGCCGCGCGACCGAGGATCGATTCGTGCAGCACGGCGTCCACCGTATCCGGAAACAGCGTCATAATGTCGATCTTCATTTACATCCCCTCAATCAGGCGCACCGTGATGCGCTGCGCCTCTACGTCGGTGTTCAGGATAAATTCCGGCACGGCAGGGATCAGATGCTCCCGCTCGCCGCGCACAATGTAGACGCGCTGCGTCGGCAGCTCCAGCACCTCGGCGAGCCTGCCGATCTCCCGCCCCTGCTCGTCTACAACGGCGGCGCCGATGATGTCCTGCAGGAAAAAAGCGCCCTTCGGCAGACGCACGTCCGCGCGTGCGATCTGCACGACGCGGTTTTTGAGCGCCATGGCGGCGTTCACATCCGTCACGCCCTCAAGCGCGGCGATCAGAAAGCCCTTATGCTCGCGCGCCGAGACGATCTTCTTTTCCGCGCCGCTGAGAAAGACGCGGGCGCAGCGCTTGAGCATGGCCGGGCTGTCCAGCCAGACCTCGATCTTGACCTCGCCCTGTACGCCGTGGGTGTTGACGATCTTCCCCGCATCGATATACGCCTGTTTTTCCATAAAAAAGCTCCCTGTAAGCAAGATTTTTATTATTGTACCACAGCGCGGCGACTTTGCCAAGACGGGCAGTATCCTGATAAAACAGACGAAACGCCCAGCCGTGCGGCTGGGCGTTTCAGACTGTAGACAAAGTACCCATAGGGAGTGCGAAAGCACTTTCTATGGGTACTTTGTTATGGTAGAATAGAGATGAAGGGGGCGAGGCGCATGATGACACGAGATGGAGGCAAGAACCGGGGCCAGATCGAGTTCACG
>JAFWVV010000015.1 GCA_017518225.1 Oscillospiraceae bacterium
GCTGTTTTCTGCCGCGATCATCGCCTGCAGATACCAGTTGTACAGCCCCTCTGCATACGGAAAAGGTACCAGCAGCTCGTCGTCGAGATTGACGTATTCCTCGAACTGCTCGCGGATCGGGTCGGCGTGGGTTTTTACGAGCTCCTCGAAGATCTGTCCGTCAAGATTCGAGAGCCAGCGCAGCTTCTGCGCGTCGCTGAATTGGTTTGGCTCCAGCTCGTCCACGCGGTGGATCGCCTCTCCTGCTGTCATTGTCACTCCCCCTTTTGTCAAATGAGGGAGCCTGCCCGGCTCCCTCTCGCCCTGTTATTCGGCCTTCAGCTCGCCGTCTTCTTTCTGGATCAGGTCCTCTTTGTTGCGAAACATCTTGTCCGAGGCTCTGATTGATCTCTCGTACTCCGCAGCCACGTAGTCCGGAACGGTCACGCGCTGACCCTTGGGAATCACGTAATTGACGCCGTTGACGCCGATCACGACCTGCTGTTCGGTCTTGGGGCCGCTGCGCGGGATGTGCAGTTCAACACGCGCAGAATTCTTCTTTTCTGCCATGGTCTTTCTCCTTCCTCCCTTTCGGGAAAGGGTCCCGCAGCGCGGGACCCCCGTTTTTTAGTTGGTCTCGTCGCTGGCGCTGAAGCTGCTGCAGCTCATCACGCGCAGGATACGCTCCTGATAGAGGATCGTCGCGCCGTTGGTTTCGAACTTATAGCCCACGGTGCTGAACTGATCCAGCGGCCCGCCGACCTGTCCCTTGTCCTTGACGATCATCTCCATGCCGCCGCCCTCGGGATCAATGATGCCGAAGCCGTCCTTGCCAAAGAAATAGGTCGCATAGGTGACGCCGTTGGCCTTGTTCTTGTAGTCGTCGCCGCCCAGAACAGGGGCAAAGACGTTTTCGACAAAGCGCACGCCGTGCAACTCGCCGATCTCGCCGTTGAACTGCTGCTCGGGAGCTGCGTACTTGTGCGCCTCGATCCAGTCCTTGTTCTGACGCAGGTCAAAGGCGACGCTCGGGTGAATAACCGCATAGTAGCGGCCGTTGATCTGCGGAACGCGGTTGCGCTTGAGAATGGTGACCGCCTTGTTGATCATCGTCGGCGTCAGCGCGCTCATGGCCGTAGCGCTCGCTTCCATCTGCGCGCAGCTCGTCGGCGTAGCAACGACGCCGGCGCCCGTGGCAATCTCGCCGGTGCTCGGATCGATATTGTCGCAGTAAAGGACGTTCGTGCCCACAAGCAGCGCGTCACGGATCAGCTTCTCCTGCGTCTCGGCGCCGCTCGCGCCCATCTCCTCGGTCGCGCCCATAATGATCGGGTCATAGGCGCGCATTTCCAGACGATCGGAGATCGTGGTGTAGGTGCCGTACTGGTCGATCGAGCCGGTGATCTTCGTCAGGCCGAACTTCTGTCCGGTGGGAATCACGCCCTCGGTCAGCTTCTCGGCGCGCGCAAAGGTGTCGAACTTTCTCCACTCGACGCTGCCGCCATGCTTGAGCGGCAAGGGCTGCCGCTTGGCAAACTGCGCGTAAAACATTTGCGGACGCGCGTTTTCCAGCAGCGCCGTATCGTAAAAAACCTTCATTGTGGGGCTCAGGGACTTGCCCGCCACCTCAAAGCTCGTCGCGTCGCCGGTATAGGCGTTGACGTACTGGTTTGTCGCGTTAACAACCGTGCCAGCATCCGCGAAAAACTGCAGGCCGATTTCAAACTTGTTCATAGCTTTTCCCTTTCCGCCGGGGAGCGCGGCTCCTCGGCTATCTGATGTAATATTTCTCTCCTCTGGCGCCGGCAGCCTCGGCCTGGCGTTTAACGCTCTCGATGCGCTCGCGCGTCCAGCGTTCCGTTTCCGGCTCACCCGGGAGCGCCGCACGGCTCATGCCGCCCTCGCTGGGTCGGTCCCGTCCGGCAGCGATGTTGTTGGCCATCGCCGTTCGAGCACGTCTGGCAATCAGCGCGCCCTCCGCCCGGCGGATCTCGTCGTGATGGATCGCATAGAAAGCGTCCTTTACACTCATGCCGATCTGCGGGCTGGTGAACAGCCGGAATTTTGGATCGCCCAGCTCGCGCTGCAGATCGAAATTGGGGAACAGGCCTTTGAGTTCCTCGCCCTGCCGGATCAGATGATCGACGTGTCGGCGAAACTGCCGCTCCTGCAGCGCATCGTGCTGCCGCTGTTCTTCGGCGGCATGCATTTGTTCGTAGCCCACGATCTTGCGAGCCAGCTTCGGCGTTACGCCGAGTTCGGCGGCCTTTTCCTCCCAATAGCGGTCGTCCTCGGTGATCGCCTTTGTCAGCGCGGCATAGTCCAGCGTTTGCCCCTCGTGTGCCTCCAGCCCGTACTGCTGCGCCAACAGCGCAAGCGCAGGCTGCAGTTCCTTGAGCGTATCCCGCGCCCGGGCATAAGCCTTGACCCGTTCGCTGACAATCATTTGCAGTTGTCGGTTCAGCGCGGGGTCTTCGCGCACGAGCTCCGCCATGCTCTTTCCCGGCGTCGGCTGTGTTTTGTCCGCAGGCTCTTCTGCCGCCGTCTTTGCCTCCTGCGGCTTGAACCTTGCGCCATAGCGCTCGGTCTCCTGCCGCGGCACGCCCAGCGCTTCCAGCGCCTGTGTCGTCTGCCCCGGGGCGGCAGTTTCTACGCCCGGTGCGGCGGTCTCGCCCGTCATTCCTCCGTCGGCTGCGCCTTCCGCGGCGAAAAATTGCGATCCCAGCCTTGTGATTTCTTCCATAGCTCTCCTTTACGACCCCATTTGCGACCGGAAGTATTTGCCGCGGGCGGGGTGAGCTCCCCTTGTGCGTCCTATCATAGTCGCTGCCTGGCGCGCCGCGCTATGCCGCCTTTAGGGAACGCGAAAAACTTTTTCTTATGGCGCTTCGCTTGACCCCAGAGGCGCTCAATTCTCATCTTTTCCTCCTGTTTTCTCCAACAAGCTCTGCAGCAGCAGCGTTTCCCGTCGGTCTGCCGCAGAGCTTGCGGATCTTGCGCTATGAGACTATTTTGCAATCGCCTTGGCGACCATCTTCAGCTGTTCCTGAGACATTTTCGACCAGGTTTCGTCGCTGATGCCGCGCCATAGGCTCTGAATCTCCTCCGCCGAGCGCGCCTTGTCTAACGCGCCGGTGATCGCCATAAGCTGCTGCGGCGGAATGCCGGAGCCCGGGTGCTTCGACTGCTGGGAAATCTGCCGCTTCATGTCCTTTGTGCTGATCGCGGGCGTCTCGGTTTTGGCCGTTTCGTCGCTTTTTCCGAGCCTCGTAGTTTCAGCGCCGCTGCCGTAACCGCCACCACCGCCGCCGGTGGACGCGGGCTGCAGCAGACTCTTGTAATACTGCGCCAGCGCGTCGGCCTGCGCCTGACTCAGCCCCGCCTCCGCGATCTCCTGCGCCGTCGGCGTATAGCCGATCTCCATCAGACTCAGCAGCAGATTTCGTCGATCCCCCTGCTGCGTATCGCCATAGGCTCTCTCCTGCTGCGCGCGTTCATAGTCCAGATCTGCTCGCTCGTCGCCGTAGGCGCGCTCCCGCTGTGCGCGGCTGTAGGCCTCACCCTCGCGCTCCTGCGCCAGCCCCAGCTCCCGCAAGGCACGATCATAGGCCGCGTCATAGCGTTCGTCGCCGTAGGCGCGCTCCCGCTGCGCGCGGCCGTAGGCCTCGCCCTCGCGCTCCTGCGCCAGCCCCAGCTCCTGCAGCGCACGCTCGTAGGCCGCGTCGTAGCGCTCGTCGCCGTAAGCGCGCTCGCGCTGGGCGCGGGTATAGGCTTCGCCCTCGCGTTCCTGCGCCAGCCCCAACTCCCGCAAGGCGCGATCATAGGCCGCGTCGTAGCGCTCGTCGCCATAGGCGCGCTCGCGCGCCATGCGATCATAGGCGGTGTCCGCTCGATCGGTGTTGTAGCTGCGATCCGCCAGATATCGGTTGTATTCGTCCTGAAAGCGCCCGTAAGCCGTCGCGTCGCGATCCACGAGAAAGCTCAGGTTTTTCCGCATCTCGTCGCCTTCGTCGCGGTAACGCTGATAGGCGCGATCGTAGAGCTCCGGCGCGCGCTCGCTCAACTGCGTCAGATACTGGTCGTAGGCGCTCTGCCCGGCCATCTGCCCGTAGCTGGAGCCGTAGCCGCCCGTCAGCGCCGCCGCCCTGCCCATCGTGTCCTGCATCGACTGCTTGCCGAGCCGGGTGTAGTCGTCCTTGAGCTGCTGCCACATCGCGTCCTCGTTGAGATCGTACTGGAAATCCCCGCGCCCGGTAATTTTTGCGTAGAGATCCCCGATCTCCTTGTCCAGCCCTCCGCTGTAGCTCGGTGCGCTGCCGTCCATGCCGCGCAGCGCTGCCATCGCCCGCTCGTACTCGGCGCGCGCCGCCAGCTCCTCCGCCGTCTGCTCCCGCGGCTGCGCGGCGGCATCCAGCTTCCCCTGTGCGCCCTGCAGTTTTTTCAGCGCCTCGTCATAGCGCCCCTGCGCCGCCAGCTCCTCCGCCGTCTGCTCCCGCGGCTGCGCGGCGGCGTCCAGTTTCCCCTGCGCGCCCTGCAGTTTTTTCAACGCCTCGTCATAGCGCCCCTGCGCCGCCAGCTCCTCCGCCGTCTGCTCCCGCGGCTGCGCCGCCGCGCCAAGCCTGTCCTGCGCCCCCTGCAGCGCCGTCAGCGCCTCCGCATAGCGCCCCTGCGCGGCAAGCTCCTGCTCGCTCGGCTCTCGCTGCGTTGTTGTTTTTGGCGCCGTCGGTTGCACCACAGGCGTCGCCGGTTCGCTCGTCGGCGTCGGTGTCTTTTTGACCGTCTTTTCC
>JAFWVV010000016.1 GCA_017518225.1 Oscillospiraceae bacterium
ACGGTGGTCATGAGGCCTTCGATGATGCCGAAGTTGTCCTGCAGGACCTTGGCCATGGGGGCCAGGCAGTTGGTGGTGCAGGAGGCGTTGGAAACGAACTGCATGTCGGCAGTGTACTTGTCAAGGTTGACGCCGCAGACGAACATCGGGGTGTCATCCTTCGCGGGGCCGGACATGACGACGACCTTTGCGCCGGCGTCGATGTGAGCCTGAGCCTTGGCCTTATCGAGGTACACACCGGTGCACTCGAGAACATACTCTACACCGAGCTCGCCCCAGGGAATGAGGGTGGCGTCGCGGTACTGCTTGTCGGACAGAATCTTGACGACCTTGCCGTTGACGGTGACGGTGCTGTCCTCGTCGTTGCCGATGACTTCGCCGTCAAAGCGGCCGTGCACGCTGTCGTACTTCACGCAGTAGGCAATGTGGGATGCGGGATGGCCGGGCGCGTTGATCGCGACGACCTCGATGTCGTCGGACTTGATGGCGGCGCGGAAGGCCAGAGAGCCGATGCGGCCAAAACCGTTGATACCAACTTTGATCATGTGTATTATCCTCCATTTATAATATTGTACAATTCCAGATGATCTTGGGAAAACATTTCCTCTTTGATCTTTCGTATTGTATCATATACTATCAGCAAAAATCAATATTTCATTCAGCTTTTCCCCCTCGAAAAAACGCTGAAATATGTGTCTTTTTCGGGCAGAAATTGACGCCGCTCTTGTATATTTTGTCGGTTTTTGCTAAACTGGGAGCAACAGGAAATTATGATCGCGGAGGTCGCCCATGTTTACTCTATCCTCGGACGTTTTGTCTCTCACCGACGAGCCGGCCGCGCTGCTGCGAAACCGGCGGCTGGTCTATGCCAACCATGCAGCCCTCGCCATTCTCGGCTCGGGCTGCGTCGGCAAAGGGATCCGCGAACTGTTCGGCAGCGAAATCGCGGAGATCCAGGCGCCGAACTTTGTCGCCGCGACGGAAGTCGGCGGACGGACGCTGCTGCTGCGTTTTTGCCGCACCGAAGATATGCAGCTTGTCTTTTTCTCCCCGCCGGAGACGGACAGCGCTCTGCTCAGCGACGCCTATCTGCAGGCGCTGCGCTGCGCCCTGATGAACATCAATCTCGCAACCGCCGCGGGGCGCAGCATCGCGGATGCTCTGGCGCACGCCGAGCTGCAGCGCTGCTTTTCCTCGCTTAGCCGGGAATACTATGCGATGACGCGCTTGCTGTCCAATTTGGAGACCGCACGCGCCGTCCTGTCCGGCGATCTGACAACGGCGCTCACCGCCGTCGATCCCGGCGCCCAGCTCTCCGAGCTGATCGACAGTCTCAGTCTGTTGCGTCCGGATATTCACTTCCACTTCACCGCCGACCATGGCGTGTTGCTCTGGGCCGATCCCCGGCTGTTGGAGCTGATGCTGATGAATCTGCTGTCAAACTGCCTGACACACGCCAAAGGCGCGCAGAACGTCCGCATCTCACTCAGCACCTATCCCGAACAGATTTATATCAGCGTCCGGGACGACGGCTGCGGAATCGCCCCGGAAAACATGAACGGGCTGTTTCACCGCTACCGCCGCGTCATGCCGCTGCGCGAGCTGTCTCTCGGCGCAGGCTTAGGCATGACCGTCATCCGCGGTATCGCTGCGGCACACGGCGGCACATTGCTGCTGGAAAGCCGGGAAAACGTGGGCACAACAGCGCGTGTTTCGCTCTCTCGCAAGCTTGGCACAGAGGCAAAGCTGCAGGAGCGCTATCGGCCCTATCACAGCGGCATGGATCGTCTGCTTGCCGGTCTGGCCGCCTGCCTCCCGCCGGAGTGCTTCGGCGGCAAGTATCTGGATTGAGTTTGTCGTTTCCCGGATAAAAAAAATACGGAGAACGCCCGTGTGTCGCTTCAGACACGCAGGCGTTCTCCGTGCTTTCTTTTCAAATTTCCCCGCCGTCTCAGCTGACGACCTTGCCGAGCACGCGCAGCGGCAGCTCCGGCGAAATGAGAATATCGGCGTAGTCGGGATTGAGCGAATGCAGCGCCATCTGCTCGCCCCTGGCGACCAGCTTTTTCAGATAGGCGCTGCCGTCATACAAAAAGATGCCGATCTCCCCGCTCATCAGGCTGCGCTGCTGGCGCACCCAGACGGTCTGCCCGTCGTGATAGCGCGGCTCCATGCTGTCGCCCGCGATGCGCACGCCGAAATGCGCGCCCTCCGGCACCTCTGCGCCGACCTCGACCATCTCGTAGTCCTCGCCGTCGAGCATCTGCCCCGTACCGGCCGACACCGCCAGACTGTAGAGCGGCAGCATGCGCCGCCGCACCGGCTCGGCCCGGCGCTCGTCATAGCGTCCGCTGTCGCGCAGCAGCTGTACGTAGTCAAGCGCCATGCGCCTCCCGCGGCTGTCCAGCCCGGCAAAAAGCCCCTCCGCGCCAAAGCTGAATTCGCCGCGGACGTCCTCGATCTCCAGCAGCTCGCACAGCGCCAGAAACTGCCGCGCACTCGGCTGCGTCGCGCCGTTTTCCCACTTGGATACCGCCTGGTTGGTCACCGGCAGCCCACGCAGCGTCATCGCCTCGGCCAGCTCCGTCTGGCTCAGCCCCAGCGCCTTGCGCCGCGATAAAATGATATCTCCGATCTCATACATATCCAACACCCCATAAACAAGATATAATCGCCTTGATCTCTCAAGGCGATTATATCTCAAGCTGTCGACAAAGTGTCGACAGCTTGAGGAGCAAAAACGAAAACTTTCAAAAAAGTTCCCATTTTTGCATGGATTGTACGCCGAAAGGGGACTCCCGCCCCCTCTCGGCGCTCTCCCCCTGCTTGTCTTTCCCTTTCCGCATAGCTTTGTCTACAGTCTGAGATATAATCGCCTTGATCTCTCAAGGCGATTATATCTTATATTTCAATTTTTATCAAGCCTTTTATCCAAACAAGATAAAAAACCTTTAATTCCCGTAAATCCCGCCGCCGATGAACTCGCGGATCAGCGCCTCGTCGGGCACAAGGCTCTCGTCGATATGTCCGAACAGCTGCAGCGCGGGCAGCACGCTTTTCAGCTCGTCATAGCGCTCGATCCCCTCTGGCACCGACTGGAACAGCGCCGTCGCAGTGGCGTTAAAGACCGGCAGCTCGTAGGCCAGCGAGGTATCGAACTGGAAATCCGCCTTATCCTTAAAGGGCGAGATATGCAGCTTTTCGCCGCGTCGGACGTTGGCCCACATGCCCATGGTCTCCTCCGGCGAGGAGCCGCGGAATTTGAAGTCGCGCACCATACGCCGCACCAGACGAAACCAGGTGCGCTTGAAGACCACGCGCCCGCCGAACTCCACGTCGCTGCGCGCGGAGATGTAGAGCTTAAAGGCCTCGGGGTGGTAGTCGGTGATCATGTCGTTGAGCGCGTGGATGCCCTCGAAGATCACGATCTCATCCTTTTTGAGCTTCAGGGACTTGCTGGGCTCCTGAATGCGCATGCGGCGGGAGAATTCATACTTCGGCACGTAGATGCGTTTGCCTTCGCCAAGCATCGTGAAATGCTCGTTAAGCAGCTCCATATCCAGGCACAGCGGCGATTCGAGATCGTACTCCCCCTCCGGTGTGCGCGGCGTCGTCGCAGGATCGACCGTGATGAAATAGTCGTCCATCGCAACGTAATGCGAGCGAATGCCCTTATGCTCCAACGCTTCGGCAATCTTCATCGCCGTCGTGGTTTTGCCGGAGCCGGACGGACCGGACAGCAGCACGATGGGGCTGTTTTTGCGGTTATCCGCAATCCTGTCTGCCGCGGCGTTCACCAGCGCGGCGTAGTTGGCGTCCGCCTCTTCGATCAAGCCGACCGGGTCGGACACGGTACGGTAGTTGAGATCCTTCAGTTGGTATGCCATGCGTTTTTCTCCTTCCAGGCACAATAAAATTCTTGAATGCTTTGTTTTTCCTTGCAGGTCGTTTCGATCTGCTGGATATATTCCAGCGGATACTTCGGCGCCATCAGGCGGATGTTGCGCCCGCCGTCGCGGCGCACCAGCTTGGTCGAGCCGCCCGCTCCCATCGCGAGGATGCTGCAAAGCTCCTCCATGATGCAGACGTTATACAGGTTTTCCGTGCCCGGCTTTGCCCAGCCGATATTTTCAAAGCCGCCGGACATGAATTTCTGCCGATAGAGATAATAGGGCGCATAGCCCTCCGCGCGCAGGCGCTCTCCGGCGAGATCCAGCATCTCCCCCACCGCCTCCGGCGGCGGCAGCGCCGCGCCCTCGAGCGTGATGCGCGAGCCTTTTTTCAGACTCAGGGTGTGCACGGTGATATTCTCCGGTGCAAGCGCGAGTACGCGCTCCAGGCTCGCGGCAAAGCTTTCCACGCTGTCCGCGGGTAAGCCCGCGATCAAGTCCATGTTCACCGCAAAGCCGCCGACGCCGCGCACCAGCTCCAGCGCGCGCTCAATGTCCGCCGCGCTGTGCTTTCGCCCGATGGTCTCCAGTACCGCGTCGCTCATGCTCTGGGGGTTGACGCTGACGCGATCCACGCCCCGGTGGCGCAGCACACGCAGCTTTTCCTCCGTGATCGTGTCCGGGCGCCCCGCCTCCACCGTGTATTCGCGCAGCGCGCCGAGGTCAAATTCCTCCGCCAGCGCCGCGCAGAGCCGCTCAAGCATCGGCGCCGTCAGCGTTGTCGGCGTACCGCCGCCCATGTAGATCGAGATCACGCGCAGCCCCAGCGCGCGCACCTGCGCGGCGACGGCGCGCAGCTCCCGCAGCAGCGCCTCGAGGAAGGGCTCCATCAGCTTCATGCTCTTTTCCACCGACTGGCTGACAAAGCTGCAGTAGGCGCAGCGCGTCGGGCAAAAGGGTATTCCCACGTAGAGGCAGACGTCCCGCTCTTCCAGCAGCGCCTCCGCGCGCAGCGTCTCGCGACTGGTATCGAGGCAGAGCGCAGCGCGCTCCGGCGACACGTCGTATTCCTCCATAAAACGCCGCAGCGCCTCGCGCTCGGCCAAGCCCTCGTGCAGCAGCGTGCCCATGAGCTTTCCGGGCCGCACACCGGTCAGAGCGCCCCAGGCGGGGCGACGCCGCCCCTCGCGCAGCGCCGCGCGGTACATTGCGTTTTTCAGCAGGCGCTGGCAGACGCGATCCGTTTCCAGCTTGCCGCGCAGCGCCTCAACCGGCGCCGAGGCGCGGCCGCGATGAACTGCGTCTTTGCGATAGATCGCGCAGTTCGCCGTCACACGCTTGGCGGCACGATGCAAACGCAGCTCCATACGCTCGCCCTCCGGCTTGCCGCCGGGGTACTGCGGCCGTTCCTCGGGATAGAGCGTCAGCAGCATCTGCTCCACCGCATATTTATACTCATGTCCGATCAGATCGATCCTCATAACCCGGCGTTTTCCCTTCCCGCGTACAGATTGGAATCTCTTTTCGTATTATAACAGAGGCGCAAAGACTTCTCAATCAAAAAAATCAAAAGTTTCCGGTAAAAAAGCCTTGCTATTTCCTGCTTTTTCCGTGTATAATATATGCATACGATATAGGATAGGGGAAATATTGATGTTTTCCGTAGGCGATAAAATCATATATGGGGAAACAGGGGTCTGCACCGTGGAGAGCATTGGGCCGCTGAACATGGGCAGTTCAAACGATCGCGTCTATTATTGTCTGATCCCGCTGATCGGCAGCGGCACCTATTTTGCGCCTGTCGATTCCCCCGCTTTTATGCGCCCGATCATGAGCCGCGACGAGGCGGAGGCGCTGATTGACGCTATCCCTGGCATTGAGCCCGCCATTTGTCAGGACAATCGCTTCAACCACGTTGACGCCTTTTATAAAGAGCTGTTCAAGCAGCACAGCTGCGAGGCGCTGGTGGCGATCATGAAAGGGCTTCGCTGCCGCATGTCCAACCGCAAGAGCAAGAGCAGCCGCGCCGAAGCTACCTTGAAGCACGCCAAGGAAATCCTGCACGGCGAGCTGAGCGTTGCGCTGGATATCGACTATAAGGACGTCGAACGCTACATTTCGGAACGGCTGGGGCCCGACGCCTAAAGAGCCAAACGAAACAACCGTTTTTGCAGAGCAATTTGCAAAAGCGGTTTTCCTATTTTTTCTGCCTCTTGCATCTGCGCGAAAAGCGTCGTAAAATAGAGCCATGTTTACCGATGAACGCGTCAAGAGCGGCCTTCGCGCCTGGTATATGCTGTGTCCCCTTCGGCACACGCTGATTATCGTCAGCGCAGCTTTGATTTTGCTGCATCTGCTGACGCGGCCTGTCCGCGCCCTGAACGTGTGGCTGTCGACGCACATGGTGCGCCCGGCGCACGAGTGGCTCTCGGGGCGCTGCGCCGGCGTACGCTTTTCCGCGGCGGAGCTCTTCTGGGCGCTGCTGGTTCTGTTTTTGCTGGGATATCTCATCTGGCAGATCCGCGCATTGTTTCAAAAGCCCAAAATCCTCCTGCGCCTCTACCGCACGCTGACGACGCTGCTCGCTCTGGGTTTGAGCTTTTATGCGCTCTTCTGTCTGCTCTGGGGGGTCTACTATTACGGCGACGATTTTATCGCACAAAGCGGGTTGAAGCAGGAGCCGGTTTCCGTTGAGCAGTTGGAGCGCGTCACAGAATATTTCGCCGCCCTTGCCAATACATACAGCAGCCGCGTTGAGCGCGACGAGGAGGGCTGCTACTGCGCAGACCGCGAAGCGCTGCTCGAACGCTCGCCCGATCTGTACCACGTCACCCAGCAGCGTTATCCCTGCCTCGCCGGGCCGGAGCGGCGCGTCAAGGGCGTTTTTTGCTCGCGCGTGATGAGCTATCTCGACTTCACCGGCTTCTTTTTCCCCTTCACAGGTGAAGCCAACGTCAATATGGACTTCCCCGTCGCGCTTTTTCCTGCCACGATCGCGCATGAGCTGGCGCATCAGCGCGGCGTTGCCAAGGAGCAGGAGGCCAATTTCGTCGCCGTACTCGCCTGCCTCGACAGCGGCGACCCCGATTACGTTTATTCGGCGGCGCTGCTCGCTTACACGCACCTCGGCAACGCCCTGTATTCTGCCGACCGCGAAGCCTGGGCGCGCGTCTACGGCACGCTGAACGAGGCCGTGCGCGCCGATTTTGCGAAAGACCGCGCCTACTGGGCGCAGTTCGAGACCCCGGTACAGAACGTGTCCAACACGGTGTACGAGGGCTTTCTGCAAAGCTATAGCCAGAGTCTCGGGCTGAAAAGCTACGGCGCCTGCGTCGATCTGCTGGTGAACTACTACGATCCGCTTCTCAACCGGGAAACAGACAAAAGCGAAGAAACTGAAAAAAATCCTTGACAAATGCAGAAAGTTGGTTATAATAACTTTTGCATTTAGCGGGATTGTGTAAAGGTAGCACAGCGGACTCTGACTCCGTATGTGAGGGTTCGAATCCTTCTCCCGCTGCCATTCAAAAAGCTCTCGAAAGTTTCTCTTTCGGAGCTTTTTTGCTTATAACTGAACAAAACCCGCTCGAAAGTGATTAACACATCGAGCGGGTTTTGCGTTTTCCCGCTTATTTTACCGCTTATAGCTTCGGAGAGGGCTTTTTCTGCCCTCTCCGTTGTGTCTTATTATATGTCCTGTGTATTGTCCGGCTGTTTGTACTTTGCTTGAAAATCCTCCACTTGCTTTTCAAGCTCCCATTGCTTTTGTTCTATCGCGTCAAAGTCTTTCGATACTCTGTCTATTTGCTGCTCTATCGCAAAAAGGGCTTCTCCGATAGTTCTATTGCTTCCAGTTACTTCCCCATCAATGAACGGCATACCAATCAAGCACAAAAGCGCGCTGATCCCGTCAAGCTCTGCCGTCAAGTCCCCAATGCTTCTATACCATAGCGGCCTTGATCGTGTCCTTGATCGCCTCCGCCTCGGCCTGCAGCTCCTCGATCTGTGCCATCAGTTCAAAGTAGCTTGCGGCTCTCGCGTCCATTTCGTTGATGCTCACGTTGTTACCTCCTGTTTTTTATTTGGACGGGGCGGGCGTGACCTCACTTCTGGCGTCCTAGTCCGTACTGGGAGATGCGTTTCCGCTCCGTCCTTGTGATACTAATATATCACTATTAGCGTTAATAGTCAATATGCAGAACAAACAAACTATTAGCGTTAATATTGTTTATTGTCACTATTGACATTAATAGCTTTTTCGTGTTAAAATGACTATACTGGGAAAAGGAGCGCCGATAACAACGCGCGCCCCCCCGGCAATGAACGAGGGAGGCGATATTGTGGCCGTTTCAAAAAAGCAGCAGGCCAGCGTAACAAGATATGTGAAATCGCATTATGACCGCATTTCGGTAACTGTAAAGCAGGGGAAACTTGATACTATCAAAGCCCATGCAGAAAGCAAGGGCGAAAGCGTCAACGGGTTTATAAACCGGGCGATTGATGAAACAATGGAGCGGGAAGGAGCATAATATATGCCAGAGATTTCTTTATTTCGTGGTATTCGGATAGCGATGTACTACAGTGACCACAATCCGCCACATTTTCACGCGGTATATGGAGACTATCGGTGCTTGGTGGATATTCAACACGGATGTGTAATCCGCGGCGCGCTTCCTGCAAGGCAGCTAAAGCTTGTCCTTGCCTGGAATGAGCTGCACCAGGATGAATTGATGCAAAATTGGGAGCTTGCGAAAGACGATAAGCCCCTTAATTCTGTTGCGCCGTTGATGTGAGGAGGGCTAAAATGGCAAAAGAGTATTTCCCCGTCGTTGTCCAGGCCGTGGCGGGGCCAGAGCGGACAGTCTACGCCTATTTCTCTGACGGCAAGGTGACAAAGTACGATATGGCTCCCGCCATTGCTCGCGGCGGTGTTTTTACCCCGCTTGCTGATGAGGCCTTTTTTTCCGATAAGCTGACGGTAATGAACGATACTGTCGCATGGGATTTGAGCGGATGCTATGATCCGTGCAACTGCATAGACATCGATCCATTTGAGGTATATAGCGCCGCATCCATAGCCGATCCGCAAGCTGAAACGGCGTGACGTCCGTCTGCAGCGTCGGATTGAGCAACATCCCCGCGTGGGCGGAGGAGCTGCGCCTTTATCTGCAATAAAACGACAGCAAAGCCGGGGTATGATCCCCGGCTTTCTCTTATTCGCCGTTTTTCTTGCGTCTGTCGCATTTTAAGCGCGTCGACATATAATCACCAAAAAGCGTTCAGAGCGAAAAATATCAGCTATATAACAAGCATCTGTTTTTTCTTATGCAAAGCACCGGGCGGAGGCTCATAATCTCCGCCCGATTTGTCTTTTTTTGTTCTCTGAAATCTCGCCTATGCGCGCCTTTTTTATGTGCGAACTTTTGCGCCATTTTAAAGTGGAATGGTATAACAAAAGGTAGACACATGGAAAATCACCATGATGTCTACCTTTTTGTCCACATTGAGACAAGAAGAATAAAGAAAAAGTAAAAGTGGGCATGGACCATAGCAACAATTAGACTTTTGCTTCAAGACAAATGCGGTTATTCCTTTATACAAAATAAACTATTATCAGTCCTTCCACTTTGGGTGTTTTTCGAATCTCGCGTCGTTTTCCTCTTTCCATGCGGCGGTCAGTTCGTCGAACGTCATATCCGTAAGCGTTGTCAAATCATGGTTATCCAGCAGATAATCCAACACTTCTCTTTCGCCGAATTGCCGGAACAAGTAGTTCAGAAATGATGCCGATGCATCATAGAGGTTTTTTGCCCTTTCTCCGAGAAAATAGGCGTCGTAAAAAAATGCTTTTCTGTCGCACTCGTCAGCCCAGTCCTTTTCCGTATCAAAAGGACGACCATATTCTTCATAATGACGAAGCAGCCACTTTTGGGTAGGAAACACCGAAATATCATGATAGTAATTTGCTATTTCACAAAAATACCGAGAAAACTTCGCCTGATAATAATATGATAATCCCTCTGCCTGCCAGCTGACGATAGGTTTTTTTAGACAATTTGTTGTGATTGCATGAATGTACTCGTGTGTGTACACACTAAGCGCATTCAAAAACACATCATGATAATCATCTCGATAATACCCGCCGGCAAACGGCGCTTTTGAACCGACAATAAACACCTTAAGCTCATTTCGGTAGGGATAAAGACGGAAGAATTCCTGGCACTGTCTCATCTCTTTACCTAAGGTTTCAAAACAATCCCGAACATCTTCATATTTTTCGTGCAAATATGTTTCTGTATACAAGCCCGCTTCTATCATATCCGGATCGCTCCAGCTTTTGTCAAGATAGTTGCAGGCATATTCGCACTTCGCCAGATAGTCGTAATTCGCCCCGCCCATGGCGTAGAGGATCGGGCTCAGCACAGGTTCCACGCCCTTCGCGGCGTAGAAGTCCAGCAGGGCGGCGCGGGCCGCCTCCGCTTCCTCCGGCTCTCCACTCCGGCGCAGCAATTCTAAATAGGCGGCGTCGCCGTGCTTTTCCACATAGTCCGCAGCAAAGGCCAGCGCCAGCTTCTCGCAAAGCGCCGCGTCCTCCTCGCTGGAGAAAGCAGGCTGGAAGCAGAGATAGTTCAGATCGTAATATGCCCAGTCAGCGGACAGCTCATCGATCTCCGCCGGTGTCTCGCCCGCCAGCAGCCGCGCATAGCCCGTCGCCATGCCATAATTGCCAAACTCTCCATAAACGCCCAGCAGCACAGCGGCAGTATAGTCCGCCCCAGTCAGACTGCCAAAGCGCCCGTAGACGCTGCCGTCTTCGATATAGGTGTCCTTCAGCGTGGTATAGAGACAGATCCGCAATTCCGGGTCGATCCCCAATCGACGGAACAGTTCTTCGGTCTCCCGGATGCGCGCGGCGCGATCCGCCTCGCCGATCGACTTTTCAAAACCGTACATCCGATTACCCAGCGTGCAGGTCTCCATGTTGCGCGACAGGGAGTATACTGCGTATTCATTATACTTGTCTTGAAAAACAATTTTTTCCGTCTCATAGACCAGCGCGTTATCATCCACGACAGGCAGGGGCTCTGCCGTCGGCTCCGGCCTTGTTGTCTCCGACATGGCAGGCGTCGGCGCGTTCGTATCTGCCTCCTCCGGCTGTACAGCGCCACTCCCGCAGCCCGCTATCAGCCCGGCGCACAATGCCAGTATCAACAAACTGATCGTTCTGTTTTTGCGTATTTGTTTCATATAACAACTCCCTAATCTATAATAAGATTAGCACAGTTTTCTATAGTGATAAAAGGCAAAGATATTGTACATCTAATAAGCAAAAAAAGCAACAGGCGAAGAATGCTGACCAAGCCAAGGAACTTCGGGTAAACAAGACGTTTCAGGAATTAAGAAAAGCTTCGCTTGAGAACATCACGACAGTGCACGGAATCTATCTGCGTCAATGCCGGTCGATCCAGCTGGAGGGAGCCTTCGGACTGCTAAAGAACGACTTTGGTTTCCGTCGTTTCCTCACACGGGGAAGGAAGAATGTAAGAACAGAGCTGTTCTTTTTGACACTTGCATTTGACCTGAAAAAGCTCTGGATGAAACGTGACAAAGGACGATTGCGAACGCATTTGTCCGAGATTTCGGCTGCGTAACGAAGAATTGAATCCCTTTTCAACATTTGGCTCCTGTCCATGGGCTGGGGCTGGCTTTGCTATGCAAAAAAACGGAGATTTGTGGTTGCCTTTCCACAGTTCCTCGGTTTCCTTTGCCTTTTAGACATCAAATTGGGACCGTTGCAAAATTCTCATTTTGCAACGGCCCCTTCTTTTTGTTATCGGCAGCTATTCAAACCCTCACATTATTTCAATCGACCACAACATGCGCCGGAATCGGCAAATCCTCCTTGCCGAGTGAGACCTTGTGCAGTATAATCCATACAGTGCTGTTTTTGATCCGATTACAACTCTCACACACACAAAGGAGTTTATCAACCATGATCCCATCGAATATCATCATCCGCCGGGAGACCGCGCAGGATCACCGCGCGGTGGAGCAACTCGTCCGGGAGAGCTTTTGGAACGTCTATCGCCCAGGCTGCATGGAGCATTACGTGATCCACTGTTTGAGAGACGATCCCGCCTTTGTGCAGGAACTGGACTTCGTCATGGAAAAGGACGGCGAGCTTATCGGGCAAAACATGTTCATGCGCGCCGTCATCCGCGCCGACAACGGCCGCTCAATCCCCATTTTGACGATGGGGCCGATTTGTGTTGCGCCCGCACACAAGCGGCAGGGCTACGGCAAAATCCTGCTGGACCACTCGCTTGAGCAGGCGGCAGCGCTCGGCTATGGCGCGCTGTGCTTTGAGGGGAACATCGGCTTTTACGGCAAAAGCGGTTTTACTTACGCCTCCGCCTTCTCCATCCGCTACCACGGTCTGCCGGATGGCGCGGACGCCTCCTTTTTCCTCTGCCGGGAGCTGATCGATGGCTATCTCAACGGCGTCACCGGTGAATACGCTCCGCCGGAGGGCTATTTTGTCTGCCAGCGCGAACCGGAAGCCTTTACGCGCTTTGAGGCACAGTTTCCGCACAAGGAAAAGCTGAAGCTGCCGGGACAATTATTCTAAACGGCAAAAGCTCCTCCGACGGGTGGGGCTTTTGCCGTTTTATCGTTACTTTGCCGCTATTCTTCTCTTCCATCCCTGCCTGCCGCGCACAGTCCCTGCCGAAAAAACGCGAAAGCGAATTGACTTTACCGTGCTTCTGTACTATTATTACTCTGTTATATCCTAATTCGGAATTCATCACAAGGATGGTTGTTTCGTGGTATTCAGTTCTGCCGTATTTCTGTTCTTTTTTCTGCCCCTCGTTTTGATTTTGAGTCGGCTGATCCCCGGCACGCGGGCTAAAAACCTCCTGCTGGCGCTATCCAGCCTGATTTTTTATGCCTTTGGGCAGCTACGCTATGTGCCGCTGTTCGTGCTGTCGATCACGCTCAATTATCTGGCGGGGCTTTTGCTGCAGCGCGGGCGTTTTCGCAAGGGCGTTCTGGTTCTCGCCGTCGCCGCAAATCTTCTGATCCTCGGCGTCTATAAGTACACCGACTTTATCCTTGAAAATCTCAATCTCGCCTTTGGCGCCGGTTTCCCGATGACGGGCATCGTTCTGCCCATCGGCATCTCCTTCTTCACCTTTCAGGGCATGAGCTACGTCATCGACGTCTACCGCGATCCCTATAGCGGCACACGACGCTTCGGCGAGGTGTTTCTCTACATCTCCTTCTTTCCGCAGCTGATCGCAGGGCCGATTGTCAAATACCACGACGTGGCAGAGCAGATCCGCGCGCGCGTATGCACCGTGGACGATCTCGCGGCCGGCCTTCGCCGCTTCATCGCCGGTCTTGCCAAAAAACTTCTGATCGCAAACTCTCTCGGCGCGGTGGCCGACGCGGTGTTCAATAACAGCTTTTCGCTTTACGGCGCCGCCGGCGATTTTCGCCTGGCTTGGCTGGGTGCGCTGTGCTATATGCTGCAGATCTACTACGATTTCAGCGGCTACAGCGACATGGCCATCGGTCTCGGGCGCTCTTTCGGCTTTCATTTTCTGGAAAACTTCCGCCATCCCTACGCCGCCTGCGGCATACGGGATTTCTGGACGCGCTGGCACATTTCGCTGTCCACATGGTTCAAGGAATACCTGTATATCCCCCTTGGCGGCAGCCGAAAGGGCAGGTCGCGCGCGCTACGCAACCGCCTGATCGTCTTCTTCTGCACGGGTATCTGGCACGGAGCGAACTGGACGTTCCTGTTTTGGGGGCTTATCCATGGTCTGCTCTCCTCGCTGGAGGGCGCGGGGCTGATCCCGGTCGAGAAGCTCAAGCGCCGGTGGCCGGGGCGGCTGCTGGTGCGCGCGTACACACTGCTTGCGGTGATGCTGCTGTTCGTACTGTTTCGCGCAGACAGCATCGGCGCCGCGCTGCGTCTGATAGGCACGATGTTTGCCTTCCGCCTTGCCCCGCAAGGCGGCGCGCTCTTAGCCCGGCTTGTCACCCCCGCCGTCGGTCTCGTGCTGCTCGCGGCGATTTTGCTGGCTGGGCGGTTGCCGGAGGCGCTCTCCCGGCGCTTTGCCGCCTTTTCCGACTCCCACGAGAGCGCCGGAGCATTCCTCTTAAACCTCGGCGCGCTGTTTCTTTTTGCGCTCTCGCTGCTCAGCCTCTCGCAGGGCGGCTTCAACCCCTTTATCTATTTCCAGTTTTAAGTGGGGGGGATGACACATGAAAATAAACACAAAAAAGCTTTTGTCTCTGTTGTTTGTACTCTGCTGCCTGGCGATGCTGCTGCCGGAAAGCCTCGGCATGCTGCTGCCGCAGCCAAAGGCCGCCGCCAACGAAATCCTCGCCCCCGCGCCGGTCTGGCGCGACAAAGAGGGGCAATGGAATCTCTCGGCGCTTACGGAGCTGTCGGACTATCTGGCGGATCGCTTCGCCTTTCGTCAGCCGATGATCAGCCTTTGGTCTCATCTGCATGCGCTTTCCGGCAGCTCGCCGGAGCCACAGGTGCTGCAGGGGCGTGACGGATGGCTCTATTACACCGAAACCCTGCCGGATTTCAGCGGCGTCTCTCTGCCGGCAGACGCGTTGGCACACATCGCAAATAACCTCTCTTTGATGCAGGAGGCGGCGAAGACCGCAGGTGCAGACTTCGTCTTCGTCATCGCGCCGAACAAAAACAGCCTTTATCCGGACAAGATGCCGGATCGCTTTCCCGCCCGTCACGCGCAGAGCAGCGCCGCGCAGCTTTTGCCGCTGCTGGCACAGCGCGGCGTGAGCGCCGCCGATCTCTTTGCCGTCTTTGGCGCGCAGGACGAGGTTTTGTATTACGCGCTCGACTCCCATTGGAACGCGCGCGGCGCAGCGCTCGGCGCGGACGCGATCCTCGCCGCGTTCAACCGTGAAAGCGACTTCTTCACCGCCCCCTTCTCTGGAACACAGCCGCACCGGGGCGACCTGTATGAGATGCTCTATCCGACGGGCAAGCTTTGCGAGGATGACCCCTTGCCTGCCGCCCCCTTCCGTCACCAGACCAAAGGCGATCCCCGCGGCGGCGAGGCGATCACCATCGAGACCGACTGCGAGGGCGTCAACGAAACGCTTTTCTGCTGGCGCGATTCCTTTGGCAACGCCCTCTATCCCTATCTGGCGGAAAGCTTTTCCCATGCGACCTTCAGCCGCTCGGCCAGCTACGATTTGCGCCGTGCCGAAGGAGCAGACTGCGTGATTTTGGAAATCGTAGAGCGCAACCTCCCACGCCTGTGGGAAAACGCCCTGCTCTTTGCCGCGCCTGATCGAGAAATGCCTGAAGCACGGGAAATGACGGCAAGCCTGTCCGCATCTTCCAGCGACAGCAAGGGCTGGCTGCAAATCTCTCTTGCGCTGCCGCGCGAGCTGCTCTCCGGCAATACGCCGCCGCTGCTCGTACTAAACGGGCAGGCCTATGCCTGCTGCGTCAACGCCATGGAGGACACGGAACTGGCGCTGATTTCCGCCTGCGTCGCGGGCGAAACGCCAAACAGCCTTGCGCTGATTATTGAACAAAACGGCGAGCTCTTCCGCTATCCGGTCGAGCTCAATCCAGAAATGACAGGAGAAACACCATGAAAAAAACGCTTGCTTTTCTTTTGGCAGCCGTGATGCTGCTGAGCCTCTGCGCCTGCGGCGCCCAAACCGCCGCCCCGGCCGCCGATCCCACTGCCGCGCCTGTGGTAACACCGCCGCCCGGCATGGATTCCACGCTGCCCGGCTCGGCAAGCCAGAGCGCCGCCGAGACCCCCGTACCGGAGGTCTCGGACACGCTGCGTATTGCGCAGAGCCTGATCGACGAGAGCGTGGAGAAGCTGCTGGAAGCGCTCGGCGAGCCGGATTTTGTCGATCACGCGCCGAGCTGCATCGGCCCGGGCGAGGACGGCGAGTACCACTACGGCTCTGTTATCGTCTACACCTACCGCGACGACAGCGGCGAAGTGATCAAGGACGTTGAGGGATGAAACGGCTGCTGAAAACGGCGCTGCCCCCGCTTGCCGCCGTGCTCATTGTCGTGCTGCTTCTGTCGAAAAACTCCTCCCCCGTTTTTTCTCCGCTTCCCGATGCTTCCTTTGCGGCACAAGCCACGCCGAGCCCGGTCAGGCATACGGCGCACTTCATCACCTATCAGGGAGAGAGCACGCAGCTTGTCCCTGCGGGAGAAGCGCTCACGCTGCCACAGCCGGAAGCGCCGGAGCATTATCGCTTTATCGGCTGGCGCGACGAGAGCGGCACGCTTGTGACGGAGACGGCGCTACCCATCGAGGGCGAATGCTTTTTCGCCGCCGTCTACGCCGTGGCGCTCGGCAGCGAGGAGCATATCCCCTATTTCCGGCCCGATCCGAGCGGACGCGCGCTGCCCGAGCAGTCGGTCAGCCGCCGCGAATGGGCGCAGGTCCTCTATTCCCTGCTGGAGGCGCCCGTCGAGAGCAGCGAGCGATTTTCGGATCTTCCCAAAAACGACCCCTGCTATGCCGCCGCCTGTGCGCTCAAGACGCTGCAGGTGGTCTCCGGCGACGCCTATCGCCCGGACGATGCGCTGACGCAGGGCGAGCTGTTGTCGATGCTGGCCTGCTTTTACCCGCCCTGCACGGAAACGCCCGCCATTGACGGGATTGCTGCGGACGACGCGCTTTACCCGGCTTACGCGCTGGCGCTGGCGCGCGGCTGGCTGGATAGCCAGACGCCTTACGCCGCCGAGCCAGAACATCCGATGACCCGGTTGGAAACAGCAAAATTGCTCAACCGCCTGCTCGACCGCCACGGCCCGCAGCCGGAGGCCGAGGCGCTTGTCGGCAGCATCACCGACATGGAGGCGGGCAGCGAGGACTGGCGCGAGATGGCTGAGGCGCTGATCGTCCACAGCTACCAGTTGGAAAACGGCGCCGAGCGCTGGACGGACAGCCGCCCGATGACGCACTATGACGACGGCCTGCTGATGCTGGGAACGGAGCTTTATTACGTAGAGAACGGGCAGTTTCTCTGCAGCGCAGAGCGCGGCGGACTGTCTTTTGACGCCGCCGGGCGCTATACCAGTGGCGACGCCGAGATCGACGCTCTGGTGCAGGCGCGGCTGGCGGAGTTTTTGACCGAGGATATGGAGCCGGAGGATCGGCTTTACGCCGCCTTCCAGTATACCGTGCACAACATCCGTTACCGCAAGGGGCGGATTTACTCGAGAGGCGATATCTCCTGGGAAAAGGAGGTCGCGCTGGACGTTTTTGAAAACGGCCACGGCAACTGCTACGCCTTCGCCGTCATGTTCTATGAGTTTGCCCGCGCGCTTGGCTACGACGCGCAGCTCATCAGCGGCCTGACCCTGAATGTGGACGAGGAATATACCAATCACGCCTGGGTGACGATCGAGATGGACGGGGTGGTCTACACCTTTGATCCGGAGATGGAATTCCAGGGACATTACGTCAACAAGGATTACGAACACTATTTCAAAATGGATCCCGCGCTGACCTCGCAGCGGCACTATTTTCCGTAAGCCCAAAGGGCCTGTTGCAAAATGCGCTTTTGGGGCTAAAGTCACAAAAGAATATCTCAATATAGTTACTGGGAACCGCCGATTTTGGCGGTTCCCAGTAACTTTTCTCGCAAATACTTTTTTAAAATTTATATTTTGCAACACGCCCTTTTCTTATGCCGTCGCAAGCAGATGGACGAGCCGCAGCAGCAGGCAGCAGAGCACGCCGAGCGCCGTCGGCAGCAGCGCCGCCAGCGCCGTCCAACGCCAGCTGCCGCTCTCCCTTCGGATTGTCAGAAGCGTCGTAGAGCAGGGCCAGTGAAACAGGCTGAAAAGCATCACCGCCCCCGCCGTCCAGGCCGTCCAGCCCTGTGCGAGGAGCGTCTGTCCAAGCTGCGCGCTCGAACTCGGCTCGCTGAGCGTTCCCGCCGCGCCATAGATCATCAAAATCAGCGGCAGCACAATCTCATTGGCGGGCAGCCCCAAGAGAAAGCCCAGCAAAATCGCCCCGTCCATGCCGAGCGCAAATCCCAGCGGATCCATCGCCGCGGCGGCGCGGTTGAGCAGGCTGATCCCCGCCGGGCGAAAGCTGCCCAAAAGCCAGATCAGCGCACCGGCCGGCGCGGCGACCACCACCGCGCGCAGCAGCACGATAAGCGCGCGCTCGCGCAGCGCTCGCCACAGCACCCGCCCGACGCACACCCGCCGGAAGCCGGGCAGCTCCATGACAAAGGGCGCGCTCTCGCCGCGCAGCAGCGTGCGCGACAAAAGCCAGCTCATGCCGAAGCTCGCCGCCACGCTCAACACCAAAAGCCCCGACAGGTACAGCGCCGTCAGCGCATTTTGCGCCGCTCCCGTGCCCTTGGCCCAAAACAATGCGCAGAGCGTGATCAACAGCGGAAAGCGCCCGTTACAGGGCGTGAGCGCGTTGGTCAGTATGGCAAGCAGCCGCTCTCGCTGCGTTTCGATGATCCGGCAGCCCGTCACGCCCACCGCATTGCAGCCCAGCCCCATCATCATGCACAGGCTTTGTTTGCCGCAGGCGCGGCAGGCTTGAAACGGGCGATCCAGATTATAGGCCACACGCGGCAAAAAGCCCGCCTCCTCCAACAGGCTGAAGAGCGGAAAAAAGATCGCCATCGGCGGCAGCATCACCGCCACCACCCAGGCCGTCGTCCGCCAAACGCCCTCGCACAGCAGCGCGCGCAGCCAGCCCGGCGCGCCGAGCGCCGACAGCAGCGCAGACAGACGCCCCTCTATCGAAAACAACAGCGCAGAGAGCGCGCGGGAGGGCAGATTGGCTCCGGCAATCGTCAGATAAAACAGCACTGCCAGCAGCAAAAGCATCAGCGGAAACGCCGTCCACGCTCCCGTCAGCAGCCGATCCAGCCGCCGGTCAAGCCGGTCGTCCGGCTCGGTCGGCTCACATACGCCCGTGCAGATCCGCGCTGCCGCGCACATCGCCGCCTCTGCACATAATATCTCGCCTTCCCCCGCCTCATCTCGATCGGCGCAAAGACGCATGGCGGCGCCCTCGCCGTATTGAATATGACTTTCTCTCTCACGCACCGGCGCATCCAGCAGACGATCCAGCGCCGCCAGCAGCAGTCCGCAGCTATGCTTTTCCTGCGCTGTCAGCGCAATCACCGGAACGCCCAGCCTCTCCTCCAGCTGATTTAAATCCAGGCGCAGCCCGCGCCGCGCCGCCTCGTCCATCAAGTTTACACAAACGAGCACCCGCTCGCAAAGCTCCATCACCTGCAACGCCAGCTGCATGCCGCGCGCGAGATGGCAGGCGTCGCAAATGACGACGACTGCATCCGTCTCGCCCGCGCGCAAATAATCGCGCGCCACCTGTTCCTCCGGCGAGCGCGCCAGCAGCGAATAGCAGCCGGGCAAATCCGTCAGAACATACTCCCGCGTGTCGCTGCGGCAGCTCCCTTGCGCAAGCTCCACGGTTTTCCCTGCCCAGTTTCCCGTATGCTGCCGGCTTCCCGTCAGCGCGTTGAAGAGGGTGCTTTTCCCCACGTTGGGATTCCCTGCCAGCGCCACGCGCGTCTGACGCTTTATCCCGCCACGCTCCAGCTTGACGCAGTCGCTGTCCGTATTACGCAAGGCAAACACCGTCCCCCGCACACGATAGGCGCGCGGATCGCCAAAGGGGCTCGCACCGAGGCAGCGAATCTCCGCGCCGGGCGCGAGCCCCAGATCCATCAGTCTGCAGCGCAGCGCATTTTTGCCCTCCAGCGCCGCAATCCGTGCGCTTTGACCCGGCGGCAGCGCGCGCAGACTGTCGCTCTTTTCCATCTTCATGCACCCCTCTCTTGCGCTTCATTCTATTCTGCGGTATGCGTTGCGGTTCCCGTTGACAAGAGGGCGTTTGCGGTGGTACGATAGGAAAAGCAAAAAGGAGGTCGATTGCATGTACCGGTTTAACCATTTCAACTTCAACGTGCTGGATCTCTCCCGCAGTCTCGCCTTTTACGCTGAGGCGCTGGACTTCCATCCGGTGCGCGAGCGCGAAACGGACAGTTACCGGCTCGTTTACGTCGGCAACGGGATCGACGATTTCAGTCTGGAGCTGACCTGGCTCTTTGACCGCAGCGAGCCCTATGATCTGGGCGAAGAGGAATATCACCTCGCACTGACGACGGCAGACTACGATTCCTCCTATGCCAGGCATCAGGCCATGGGCTGCGTGGCGCAGCCCGACAACGGACGTTTTTATTTTATACAGGATCCAGACGGATACTGGATCGAAATCCTGAGGGGGTAAAGCAATGGATCTGAGTTTACGCGATTTTGAACTGGCCGCTGAGCGGCTCAAGCCGATCCTGCACCACACGGAGCTGGATCTCTCCTCCACCTTTTCCCGCATGTGCGGCGGGCAAATTTATTTGAAATGCGAAAACCGCCAGAAAACCGGTTCCTTCAAGATCCGCGGCGCGAGCAACAAGATCGCCGCGATGGTCGAGCGCGGCGAACGCTGCCGCGTCGTTGCGTCCTCCGCCGGCAACCACGCGCAGGGCGTCGCCTATTCCTCGTCGCGCTTCGGTCTGCCGGCCACCATCGTCATGCCCAAGGCCGCACCGATCGCCAAGGTGCAGGCCACGGAGGGTTATGGCGCCAAGGTCGTGCTCGCTGGCAGCTGCTACGACGAGGCTTACGCCGAGGCGCTGCGCATCTGCGAGGAGGAAGGCGCCACCTTCCTGCATCCCTACGACGATCTCGAGGTCATCGCCGGGCAGGGCTCGCTGGGTCTGGAAATTCTCTCCGACCTGCCCTATGCGGACATGATCATCGTCCCCGCGGGCGGCGGCGGGCTGCTCGCCGGCGTGGCCGCGGCGGTCAAACACGTCAACCCGCGCATTCAGGTCTGCGGCGTGCAGGCTGAAGGCGCCAGCGCCATCGCGCAGAGCTTTCGCGCAGGCGAGCGCGTCTGCACCGGCCCGGTCTCCACCATTGCCGACGGTATCGCCGTGGCCGCGCCCGGCGAGATCACGATCCCGCTGATCAACCAGTACGCCGACGACGTGGTCACCGTCTCCGAACAGGAGATCGCCAATGCCATTTTGCTGCTGATGGAGCGCTGCAAGCAGGTTGTCGAGCCCGCCGGCGCAACGCCGCTGGCTGCGGTACTTGCCGGAAAGCTTGACGTCAAGGACAAGCGCGTCGTCTGCCTGCTCTCCGGCGGCAATATCGACGTCAGCTTTATCCAGAGCATCATCGAAATGGGTCTCGTTGCGCGTCACCGCCGCATCAAGCTCTGCATCCGCGTACTGGATCGCCCGGGCACGCTCGTCCAGATGCTCAACGTCCTCTCCGGCGCGGGAGCCAACATCCTCAGCATCCAGCACGACAAGCTCAGCGCCGGGCTCAAGCCCAACGAAACAACCGTCTACATCGCCTGCGAGGTCGGCGGCAAGGAACACGGCGACGCTGTCGCCGCAGCCGTGCGCAAGGCCGGCTACAATCTCGTCGTAGAAGAATAAAAAATTTTCAACATAGGAGGTACATCCATGAAAGTTATCGTTACCGACAAGGCGCCCGCCGCCATCGGCCCCTACTCCCAGGCTCGCGTCGTGGGCAACATGATCTTCGCGTCCGGCCAGATCCCCATCATCCCGGCCACCGGCGCGATCGCCGAGGGGCTTGAGGCGCAGGCCGAGCAGGTCTTCACCAACGTCGCCGCCCTGCTGGAGGCTGCCGGCAGCGATATGGCGCACGTGGTCAAAACCACGGTGTTCATCAAGGATATGAACGATTTTGCCGCCATCAACGCCGTCTACGCCCGCCACTTCCAGGAGCCCTATCCCGCCCGCTCCTGCGTGGAGGTCGCCCGGCTTCCCAAGGACGTGCTGCTCGAGTGCGAGGTCATCGCGCTGGTCAAAGAGTAAACCGTCATATTTTCACCGGCTGCCGCAGCCTATGCTGCGGCAGCTGTTTTTGTCAAAAAGCGAAGTTTTTTTCTTTTCTTAAGAAAAAAGATATGCTATAGTAAAAATTGCATGACGGCGCCGCAGCGCCGCCGTTTGAAACAAACGCACAAGGAGCGCGCCATGAACAAAGCCGGACAAAAAAAGAGCTTTCGCACGCTGATCGGGCGTTTTTTTCCTTTTTGGGCGTCACGCTGCTGTGCCTGCTTTTGATTCTGCTCGGCTTGATCTGGGTGCTCGAGCGCGGCCCCTCGCCAAGCGTAACGGCGACCTTTACGCGCTCCGTCCGCGAGACCAGCGCCCTGCGTTGGGTCAGCAACATCTTTTTGAGCGAGGAGGAGCTGCTCGCTTTCAAAAGCGTCAGCACCGAGGAGATCGACACCGACCGGGTCAATCCCACGCTGATCCGCGTGGCGGAAGGCAGCGTTGAGCTGCCGCCGGACGAAGATGCGGTTGAGGTGCACAGCATTGCCAGCGGCACCTGCCAAGGGAAAATGCTGATCGTCAAGGCTCCCTCGCGTGTCATGCTCGGCACCTCCGACGATTTCGGCGAAGCGCCCGGTCTGACGCTGAGCGCGCTGGTTGAAAAATACGACGGACTGGCCGGCATCAACGCCGGCGGCTTTGCCGATGAAAGCGGCAGCGGCAACGGCGGAACGCCGATGGGGATGGTCATTACCGACGGGAACCTCATCTGGGGCAAAGAGTCCTCTCGCTATCACGTGATCGGTCTTGACGGCAAGGGCATATTGCACATTGGCTCCATGACCGGGCAAGAGGCGCTGGAGCGCGATCTCCGGTGGGCTGTCAGCTTTGTCACGCACGACGGTCTCGCCTCCTCGCTGATCATCAACGGCGAAGTACAGCAGCAGAACATCCGCGGCGGGATCAACCCCCGCACCGCCATCGGTCAACGCGAGGATGGCGCGCTGCTGCTTCTCGTTCTGGACGGGCGCAGTGTCAGCACCCTGGGCGCCTCCCTGCAGGACGTGGTGGACGTCATGCTCTCTTACGGAGCGGTAAACGCCGGAAACCTTGACGGCGGCTCCTCCTCCCTGATGGTTTACGACGGCGAGATCATCAACCACTGCTCCTCCGTCACCGGGCCGCGCCGGATTCCGACTGCCTTTATCGTTTTGAAAGAAGGTGGCGCCCATGGCTGAGAAAAAGAACCGTGCATGGCGCCTGTTTTTATTCCTCTGGGCGCTGCTGCTTCTGGCGCTTGGCGCGCTTGGCTGCTGCGGGCTCTACCGCTATCTCGACGTTTACGAGCGTACGCGCCCGGAGTACGTCATCGAACAGTTTTTGGCCCAGACAGACGCCGATGCGCTCGTACAACACGCGCTGGCGCAAACGCCCGCCGCGCCGACCGCGTATGAGGATGCCGCGGAACTCTATCGCGGCTATTTCTCCGCGCTGGATTTCAGCCGCCCCGTCACCCATTGCAGCGACCGCATCCACAGCCGCGAAGACAAGCCGATCTATCTCGTCTTTCTCGGCGCCAACGAGCTGTGCCGCGTGAGCCTGCGCGCCGAGGGTGATTCGCCCGGATTTTCCCGTCAAAACTGGGTAATCGACGAAATCAGCGCGCCCGCGCTGGACGAGCTGCTGCCCTCGGTCACCTTGCAGCTGGACGTCGCCGCGGATATCCGGCTCTTCCTCAACGGGCGGACGCTGGATCAGACGCCGCACAGCACGGTTCCGATCCCGGGCTTAAATCGCTTTGAAGCGGCGCTTGCCGAGCCGCCCGCCGCCATGCGCTATACGCTTGGCCCGCTCTACGGCGCGCTCACACTGACGGACGAGTCCGGTCAACCCCTGACGCTCAAGAAGGCCAGTCCCGGTCTGCTGTCCTTCCAAAACTTCGGTCATACCCAGGCGCTGCGCCTGCGCGCCCCGGCAGACCTTCGCCTCGAGATCAACGGCATCTCGCTGACGATAGAGGACGCCGTTTCCGTCGAAAACACATTGGAAACGCTGAAGTCCTACGCCCCGCATGCGGAGCGGCGCTGCGCCGTCTATCAGTTCGGCGGTTTTTATCAAACCATCGCCGTCGCCGCTTTTGAAGACGACGGCACACCGCTCACGCCGGTTTCCAGCGGCGGCACGCTCCTGTTTTTCCACAAGGGCGATGCGGAGACCGAAGCGCTGCTGCGCCCGGTGGCCGAGCGTTTCTTTACGGCCTTTCTGGCCTACTCCAGCGGCAAATATAACGCCGCTCGCTATAACGAGCTCTTGCCGCTGCTTCTGCAAAGCAGCAGCCTCTACCGTTACATATCCGACTCTCGCGATACCATGTACTGGGCCCTTGACACCAGTACGGAATATCGCGACATCAGCTTTTCGCATTTTCGCCTCTTGAGCGATAAGCTGGCCGTTTGCAACGTCAGCTACCGCCAGGGCAGCGCGGAAAAACCGACCGAGGAGCGGCCGGAGATTATTTGCAAGCTGGCGTTCGTCCTCGTTGGAGATCGCTGGCTTGCCGCCAGCATGGATACGGTCAGCGGCAAATAATCCTTTCCCAACATACGGGGACGGGCCCCGGTGTCTCGGACACCGGGGCCCGTCCCCGCATGTTTCGCCTTCGCGCCGATTTGCGGGTATGGGCTGCCGCGGTAGTTGTTTTTGACGCTGTTTTTGTGATATAATTATGTCTATTATATAAGAACTACTCTCTTGCAGACAAGACAGAACGATTCTTGAGGGGTCTCTATATGATTGTAATCTTATTTGGCATGCTCAGTGATGAACAGCGCGAATTGGTGGAGCAGATTTTCAAAAACAATCAGCGCAAGTTTCGGAGCATCTCATTCCATATTGTGAAGTCAAAAGAAGCCGCAGAAGATGTTGTATCCACCGCATTTATAAAAATTATGGACAACATCGAAAAAATTTCTGCGCTGCCCTGTCCCAAAATAACAGCGTTCTGCGTTACTATAGTGAAGAACGCTTCGTTGGATGTGCTGCGTCAAGCGCAAAAAAACGTGCCTGTTGACGACTGGGATCGTATTGCTGATGAAAATTTTGCTGATGACACGGTTTTTGACGCAGACGTTTATGTGTTGCGTGAGGCGATAGATCAGCTTGCGCCGGACGACCGCCGCCTGCTCTATCTCCGCCACACGATGGAAATGGGATATAAGGAGATCGGGAAGCTTTTCAGCATTTCTGAAGAGACAGCGAGAAAGCGCGGGCAGCGTTTGCTCGAAAAGCTCCGAAGGCTCTGCGAGGGAGGATGAATATGGATATCATTTGGTCGCTCAAGCTGCGCGAAGCCGCGGCAAAAAGTTTTGAAAAGGATATCGACGAGCTGGCTGCGGCAGAGGAGGCCCGCTTTTGCGTGGATCTCAGCCCGGTAAAGGTTCGAGAACTATGCGACAAGATTTTGCTGCTGCCGCATCAAGGGCTCGCGCTGCTGTTTTGCAGATACTGCTTCCTGCTTTCTCCGGAAGACGTCGAATCTCTCTTTCAAGTAAAAAACGCGAAAGGACGCTTTCGCTTTTTCAGTCGGCTTTTGTCCGCCTGTATGGGTTTGGAGGAAACACAGCGGATTTCAGACGCCTCCCTTGCCAAAGCCTGCAACCAGGCGATGCGTATCTATTTGCGTAGAGAGCTAAAAGAAAGTGCCGGAGGCGATTGGGGCGAAAACAGCCGGATAAATTCGGTGTTTCAGCGGATTGGCAGAATTGCAGCGATCGCGGCGATTTCATTCACCGTACTGTTTTCGACCAGCATGGCGGCGAACGCGCAATTTCGGGAAAAGGTGGTCACGTTGGCGCTGGAAACCTTTGAAAAATATAGCTTATTTGAGTTGAAAAGCACCGAGGATCCCGCGCAACAGGATTTGCGGATCTATCAGCCCTCCTATATTCCGGAGGGCGCGACGTTGCTCGCTGTGGTTGAGCAGCCGGAGCTGCAGGTCTATGATTATGCTTGCGGCGACGAACACAGCTTCAGCATCCTGATCAGCAGAGAAGAAAACAAAATCTACATGGATACGGAACACGCAGAGATTACGCCTTTTGAGCGAAACGGGATGACCGGGTACTGCTTCCAAAAGGAAGGCTTGAGCGGCGTGTGCTTTGAGCGAGACGGTCTGTTCTTTGCTGTTTTCGGGTCAATAGACATGGATGAGCTGATGAAAATAGCCGACAGCATAAAAATTTTTTAAAAAAAGCAAATTTTTTGTCCCTTTTTGTCCTCCTTGTTCGTTACATGGGTAGAAGCCCTAAAACGAACAAGGAGGTTTTTCGTATAAAAAAAGAAATGCTTGCCCTCGCGTTATCCGGCGCCCTTGTCATGAGCGCCTTTTCCAGCGCCGCATCGGCGGCAGATTTGCCGTCAAACGGCTTACCGCAAGCTGATTGCAGAGCTGTCGTGGGGATCAAAAGGGAAAGCACAAATGAAAAAGCTTATGATAAAACCCCGGAGGGAGAGCAGGAGAGCGAAACGGACAGCGTATTTGAATACAAGGAGCCATGCTTGAATTTACAGCTTGCCGTCGCGCAGACGCAGCTCGGCAACGTCGGCGGTGAGCCCTACTGGAGCTGGTGGGGTTACCATGACCGGGTGGAGTGGTGCGCGATCTTTGTCTCCTGGGTGGCCGATCAATGCGGCTATCTGGACGCCGGTGTGCTGCCGAGGATGGAGGGCGTTCTGCCGTATATAGACTGGTTCAAAGCGCGCGGCCAATGGAAAGGACGGGATTTTGCGCCGAGCCCCGGCGATATCATCTTTTTCGACTGGGAGGGCGACGGGCTGGCCGATCACGTCGGTATTGTAGAGAAGATGGAAAACGGCTTTATTTATACCATTGAGGGAAGCTCCGGAGATGTATGCGCCGAGCGCCGCTACACCTTCGGCTCCGTGCCGATTTTCGGATACGGGCTGCCGCAGTTCGGATAATGCGTTTCACGGTGGAGCTGTTGACAAAGTATGCAAAAGGAGTGGGCTATGGTAGAATAAAGAAAAACGGCGGAGATGATGGGAATGCTACAACTGAAGCTGCACATGGTGACGATTGAAGATTTGGTGCCGGAGGATCACTTTCTG
>JAFWVV010000017.1 GCA_017518225.1 Oscillospiraceae bacterium
CTCGTTTTTTTCCAGCATACAAGATTTATCCGTTTGTATTTTTCCCATGCGCGCACATATTAATGTTGGCAAAATCAATGAAAAAACATCGTGCGTAAAGAGGGAGAGAAGCATGAAAAAAATTATGATCGGCGTGCTGTGTAGCCTGCTGCTGGCTGGCGCGCCGCCTGTCGCCGCCGCCCAGGAGCTGTCGCTGGGCGGGCAGCCGGTCGGCATTGAGGTGCAGACGGCGGGCGTGCTGGTGGCGGGCTTTGCAGAGGTGTCCGGCGCCGGAGAGAGCGTCAGCCCCGCGCGAGAGGCGGGGCTGCAGGAGGGAGACCGGATCGTGCAGGTCGGTGAGACGCGCGTCAACTCCGCGCAGGAGTTTATCGACGCCGTGACCCGGCGGCAGGGCGAGCGCGTTTCGCTGCGGCTGCTGCGCGGCGGCAGCGAACAGACCGTCGAGCTGCAGCCCGTGCAGGCGGAGGACGGACAGTGGATGCTGGGACTTTGGCTGCGCGACCAGAGCGCGGGGATCGGCACCCTGACCTTTTACGATCCGGATACCGGGATTTACGGCGCGCTCGGCCACAGCGTGAGCGACGAGACGACGGGCGAGCCGCTGCCGATCCGCGGCGGACAGATCACGGATGCGCAGATTGTCAGCGTTCAGCCCGGCAGCCGCGGCGCGCCGGGAGAGCTGAGCGGCTGTGCCGACCACGCGCAGGTGCTGGGCGAGATCCGCAAGAACTCGGACAAGGGCATCTACGGCGTCGCGGGGCGGGCGCTGGGCGCGGGCAGCGCCGCCGTCGGCGTTGCCACGCCGGGGCCGGCGAGCATTTTGACGACGCTGGAGGGGCGGCAGGTGCGCGCTTACTCGGTGGAGATCAGCCGGGTCTATCAGGAGCAGGGCGCACAGCGTTTGCTTCTGACCGTGACCGATCCGATGCTCCGCCAGATTGCCGGGGGCATCGTGCAGGGTATGAGCGGCAGCCCCATCGTGCAGGACGGCAAGCTCGTCGGCGCGGTGACTCACGTTCTCGTCAACGACCCCTGCCGGGGCTATGGCATCGGCATCCGGGACATGCTGGACGAGGCCGGGCTGGCGGCGCTTGGTCTCGCGGCCTGAAAAAGAACGGCGGCGCGAATTTTTATCTCGCGCCGCCCGGAACAGAACGATACATATTATCCGTATTGCTCGGAGACATAGACTGCAGCTTTGGACTGGATCGCGATTGCCGCTTCTTCGGCGCCGAGCTGCCCACCGAGGTATCGGTTGATCTCCTCGCGCAGAATACGCATAAGCCCCTCGTCGGTATCTACCATCTTCGTCGTGTGATAGACCTGTCGGCGGAGCTCCTCGGCGTTTTCGGCGTTCAGATAGCCGATTTGAAAGCGTTTGTCAAAGGCCTCGGTGATCTGCGCTTCAAGCGCGCGCTCAAAGCTCGCCTTGAATACCGGTATGCCCATGGACAGATCGACCTCCTCTGCACCCTCCATCAGCGTGCGCACGAAGCGCCAGGCGCCCGCTTGATGGGAGCTTGCCGCCATGATGCCGATGCGGGTGTTCTCGCCCAGCGTGCCGCGCCAGTCGTTAGGACTGCTGCCAAGCTTAAGGAAATAGCTGCCTGTGCCCGCGCTTTCGGGAAAGCCCGCGACAATGTAGTCGCCCTTCATCACGTATTTTTCGCCCCAGCCGGCCTCGGCGGCAAGATCATAGCAGATGTTCATCAGCTTCGGATCTTCGCTGTACTGTCCGCCGTCCGGCAGGGCCTTCAGCAGCTCCATCCAATGGACAAAGGCAGGGCTGTCGAAGGAGCAGGTCGCCGCGTCCCGGTCGATAAACTCCGCCGTGGCCGCCCAGCAGAAGAGCGTCGTGACAAGCGTCTTGTCGTAGCTGTGCCACAGCGGATCCATCTCCGGATGCGCGGCGATCAGCGCCTCGATTGCCGCCGCCGTCCAGCCCTCGCGTCCGGGAAACAGCTCCGTGTGGGTCGTCATCGTCAGCAGCGTGAATTTCGCGGTGTACTCATACAGACCCCCGCTCTGTGTCATCAGCGCCAGCAGCGGCTCGATAAAATCCTCCCGGCTGATCGTTTCATCGGCGTCGATCATCGGCAGCATATCCGAGAGCAGCCCGGAGTCCAGCGCCTTATCCGGCAGCATACTCGTATCCAGCAGGTCGAGATCCGAACGTGTGGCCAGCTCGATCAAAACACGGTCGCGCTCCTGTTCGTTTGCATAGGTGATCGGTACGACCTCGATCTTATACTGCGGGTCCGTATTGTTGAAGCGCACGATGGCGTCCAGCAGCTCCGTCGTTACGGAGTAGGGCAAAGCGCCGTTTGCCTGCGCATCGGCGTACATCTCGCCTCCGGCATACCCGAAGCAGCCAAGACGGAGCGGCTGCTTGACCGGAATCTGCCCTCTTTTTGCGACGATCAAGCCCTTTTGCAGCATTTCTTCCCCGTCCGGGTAATACACGTCGCCCAGGGAGTTTTCGAGGCACAGGCCGCCGTAGGCATCTCCGTAGCTCAAAGCCACATCCATCCAGTGAAACAGCGTCTCGCTCTCGCCGGTTACGGGATCGGCTATGCACAGCGAACGCTGACGCTTGCACAGAAAATGCCCCTTGTTGCTGCTGGCTTCGCCCAAGCCGTCGATATCCAGCGCGTCGCCAAGGCGGAGCATCTGGCGGTCAAAGGGCGCGTAGCCCTCCGGCGTCCAGAGATAAAGCGTATCGTCGACGCGAAAGCGCTGCAGGCTGCCGTAGGTGACAAGCGACGGCTCGGAGAGGATCTGTGCGTGCGCGTCGATCACATAAAAATGCTCAAGTGCGCCCAGCAGCGCCCGCTCGTCGTCAAGACCGAGGATGCCCGAAAAAAACAGGCCGCTGCCCTCTGTGCTGCCTTCGCCCTCGAAGGGGATGCGCACCGCCGTGCTTTCGCCGCTGGAAAGGTCGATGTGCAGGGCGTAGTAGCCATAGTCGTCGCGAAAGCGCCCGGTGTTGAAGTCCTCGCTGCTCGGTCCTTCCTGCAGCAGGCCCCAGAGGCTGTGCCCGGCAAAGCTCAGGCTGCCAAGCCGCGGGTGATAGGCGTCAGCGGTCGTAAAGTCGATGCGCTGCCACTCGCCGGAGAGCGTGTCATAGCTCGCGGCGACGAGCTGACCCTCTGGCGTCACGCCGCTGAGATAGATCGTGTCGCCCGCCGTCTCCCAGCCGGTGGAATAGGCGAGCCAGCCGGGAAAGGCGATGCGTTCGGGGATCCAGCCCTCGTGCGTCTCGCCCTCCGCGCCCGAGAGCAGCAGCGTCTGCTCCCGCGTCTTTTTCCCGCAGGCGCACAGCGAAAACAGCAGCGCCAGCAGCAGAAGGCTTGCAAGGATTCTTTGTTTCATGTATCATACCTCCTAACACGTATATAAACACCGGTTTTGCAAAAAAAGTTGCGCCGCTGCAACCGTTTTCTTCTTGACGGTGTTCTTATATATGGAGCGGCCCAAACAGAGAAAAATGAGGTGAGATCTCATGACAGAAGCAGTTTTGCTGGCACGGCTGAGAAAGGGCGACAGCCGCGCGTTGAACACGATCATGGCACGATATGGCCCCTATGTGCAGACCATCGCGGCAAATATTACGATTCCGCCGCTACGGGCAGAGGACGTAGAGGAGGTCGCCGCCGATGTGTTCCTTGCGCTCTGGAATAACGCGGATGCGGTAGAGGAAGGTAAATTGAAAGCCTGGCTTGCCGCTGTTACGCGAAACACCGCCAAAAACAAGCTGCGCGCCCATCGCCTGGCGCTTCCGCTGGAGGACGATTATCTTATTTTCAATGTTCCCGATGCGGAGGACGCGCTGCTGGAGCAGGAGCTGCAGAGGCTCGCCCGTGAGGCGGTCGCGTTGCTCCCGGAGCCGGAGCATAGCATTTTCGTGCGGCACTATTTCCTATATCAGAAGACGGCGGAGATTGCGGCGGCGATGAACCTGAACGCATCCACGGTGCGGTCAAAGCTTATGCGCGGGCGGGAAAGGCTGAAGGAATATCTGTTGGAAAGGGGCTATGGCTGTGAAGATGGTGCTTGCTGATCTGGCCGGTGAATGCTTTGACGAGCGCATTGAGCTGGGCGAATACGACGAGACGACGGAAAAGCTTCGGCGGCGCGTGCTGGCGCAGATCCGGGACGACGGGCGGCGCCGGCGCTTCGTTTTGCGGCGGGCGCTCAGCACAGCGCTGATCGCGGCGGTGCTTGTCTCTCTTTTGACTGCGACCGCTTATGCGCTGGGACTGTTCCGGCTGAACAAAAATCACATCCCTGACGACGTCACCGTCCGGGGGGAATGGATTGAACGCGACGGCGAAGGGAATATCGCCGAGGTGCAGATTCTCGAATATACCGACACGAATCTGGTCTTTTCCTTTGAGGCCGAGACTGCGCCCCGCCGCGTGGAGTTTAAGCCCGGCTGGCTGCCGATGGAGGGTTTTGGCGACGGCGGGAGCGGCTGGTATCATTATTTCGGCAACGACGGAGAGTCCGGGGAGACCCGGATCCCCTACAAGATCGAAATTTTCTATGCCATCCCCGGCTTCCGGCTGGTGATGATGTATCAAAGCGAAATCGTAGAGGAGACGAGCTGGGGCGAATACGAGCTCGTCAAGCTCGTCAATCACGCGAGCTGGGGCGATGACAACTATGTGCTGCTGTTCCATCCGGCGCAGGGCTATATGATCCGCGTTGGCGGCTGCCTTGACATGGGGACGCTGGAGAAGCTCGCAAAGGATCTGGAGATCCGGTTGACAGATGAGGAAGTGACATACGACCCGGATTTTAACATCGGCGTCATTAATATCGGACGCGGATGACGCGCAAAGAGGCGGAACGAAAAAAGAATTCGCGCCGCCTCTTTGTTCGCCGGGATTTTTGCGGCGGGATGTGTATGCTGGACGCATCAAAATCTTGAGGAGGCGTCCCATGCAGGCATTGCGAAGCCGCCCCGGTCTCCGGCGGGGCGGGATTATCTACTTATCTACGGAGGAACTGCTGCCAAACCCCGTCCAGCCGCGCAAGCATTTTGACGAGGAGAGCTTACAGGAGCTGTGCGAGAGCATCCGCTGCTACGGCGTACTAAATCCTCTGACGGTACGCCTGCGCGCCGGGCGCTATGAGCTGGTGGCGGGCGAGCGCCGCCTGCGCGCCGCACGGCTTGCAGGCTTGCGAGAGGTGCCCTGTCTGCCGCTGGAGGTCAACATGGAGGAGGCGAGCCTCATCGCGCTGGTGGAAAACCTGCAGCGGCAGGATCTGGACTTTGTCGAGGAGGCGGCGGGGATTCGCCAGCTCATTTTGCTCTTCGGCATGAGCCAGGAGGAGGCCGCCCGCCGGCTGGGAAAATCCCAGTCTGCCGTTGCCAACAAGCTGCGGCTGCTGCGCCTGCCGCCGGACGTGCTGGACACGCTGAAGGAGCACGGTCTTACCGAGCGCCACGGGCGCGCCCTGCTGCGCCTGTCAGAGGCCGACCGCCAGCGCGCCGCGCTGCAGCATATCATCGAGCGCGAGCTCACCGTTGCCGCCACCGACGCCTACATAGAAACGCTGCTGCAGGCGGAGGAGCCGCGCCCGGAGAGCCCCGGCGCGCGGCGCACCTTCGTGCTCAAGGACGTGCGCGTGTTTCTCAACACGCTCTCGCGCAGCATCGAGGTAATGAAGCAGGGCGGCATCGACGCGGGGCTGCAGCGCCGGGAGACCGAGGACTCGCTGATTTTGACGATCTCCATTCCCAAGACCAGGGAGACGCGCGCAAATGAGGCGTAAATCGTTCGCGCTGTCTTGACATAAACACGCGAAAGCCGTCATACATTGACAGGGAGGCGGTGATTCACGTGATCGGTTTCTTTTCCGAGCTGCGCTATAAGGAGGTCATCGACGTACACAGCGGGCTGCGTCTGGGCTACGTCTACGACGCGGAATTCGACGATCAGGAGGGGCGGCTGTGCTCGCTGATCACCCCGGGGCGGGCCAAGTGGTTCGGGCTGCTGGGGCGGGAGGACGACTACGTGCTGCCCTGGACCTGCATCGTGCGCATCGGCAGCGACATCATCCTTGTGGAGGCGGAGAGCCTGCAGCGGCGCAAAAAGCCGCGGCGCGCTCCGTTTTGAAGCCAAAAACGCCGGAAGCTCTCCGGCGTTTTTGCTGTGCGTATCTTCTTGTATAATTTGTGAATTTTACCAGCCGGAGGCGGCGAAACTATTGACAAACGCGAATGACGATGCTATATTAGCACTCGAAGAACGAGAGTGCCAACAGTTGCAAGACGAGAGTGCTAAGGCGAGGACGACGACATGGCGATTTCGGAACGGAAAAAGAAAATACTGGCCGCCGTTGTCGACGCCTATATCCAGACGGCCGAGCCCGTCGGCAGCAAGACGCTGGCGCAAAACGCCTGTCTGGGCTGCTCCTCGGCGACGATCCGCAACGAGCTGGCGGAGCTGGTCAATCTCGGCTATCTCGAGCAGCCGCACACCTCCGCCGGGCGTGTGCCGACGCCGATGGGCTATCGGCTGTACGTCAACGAGCTGATGGAAAAGCAGAAGCTCTCGATCGAGGAGACGGAGGACATCAACCGCCGCCTCAACCAAAAGCTGCAGGAGCTGGACGACACCATCGGCAACGTGAGCCGGCTCGCCTCGCAGCTGACGGATTATCCGGCGCTGGCGCTGACAACGCAGACGGCGGTGACCATCAAGCGTTTTGACATCATTTACGTGGACGCCAACACCTTTATTCTGGTGCTGATGCTCGCCAATAACGCCGTCCGCAACAAGCTGGTCCACCTGCCCTTTTCCGTCGATCAAAACATGATCCAGCGCCTGAGCGCCCTTTTCAACGCAAGCTTTACCGGCATTGCCGAGGATGAGATCACGCCGCTTTTGATCAGCAGCACCGAGCGCGCTGCCAACGACAGCATGGGACTGACTTCCGTGATTGCGGCCTTTGCGCTGGAGGTGCTGGGCGAGAGCGCCGCGCCTGCGGCCTTTGTTTCCGGCGAAAACCGGCTGCTGGGGCAGCCGGAGTTTCGCGACGTGGACAAGGCGCATCGCCTGATGAGCTATCTCACGGGCGGCGGGCATATCCTCCCGGCGGCCGAGAGCTTCGGCACGGGCGAGGAGGTACGGGTGCTGATCGGCCCGGAGAACGTGGCCGAGGAGCTGAAGGACTCGAGTGTGGTGATCGCCAGCTATGACGCCGGCGACAACACCCGCGGCCTGATCGGTGTGATCGGGCCGACGCGCATGGACTATTCCGCCGTGGCCGCCAAGCTCGGCCTGCTCGCCGCCGGACTGAGCCGGCGTCTGGGCGGCGGCGAGGCGCCCCCGCCGGGCGTCAACAATAAGCTGATCATCAAGGGAGACGATTCCAATGACCGATAAAGAAACGAAGGAAACGAAAGAGACTGCTGTGCCGGAGGAGAATCCGGTCAACAAAACGGCAGCGCCGGAAACGGAAGCCGTCAAGGAAGAAAAGAAGAGCAAAAAGGACAAAAAAGAAAAGGACAAGAAAGAAGAGGAGGCGCTCAAGGAGGAGCTGCGCGGCGCCAACGACCGCTATCTCCGCCTGCTTGCCGAGTACGACAACTTCCGCAAGCGCAGCCAGAAGGAGAAGGAAAATCTCTACGGCGACATCCGCGCCGAGGCCGTCACCGGGTTTCTGCCGGTCTATGACAACCTGCTGCGCGCGCTCGCCCAGCCCACCGAGGACGAGGCCTACCGCAAGGGTGTGGAAATGATTCTCAACCAGTTTTGCGCCACGCTGGAAAAGCTGGGCGTGAAGAAGATCGAAAGCCTCGGACAGAGCTTTGATCCCGCATTTCACAACGCGGTGATGCACGTCGACGACGAGGAAAAGGGCGAAAACGAGATCGTCGAGGTCTTTCAGGAGGGCTTTCTTCTGGGTGAGAAGGTCATCCGCTTCGCGATGGTCAAGGTGGCGAACTGAATTCGGAATTAGAAATTGTGTTTATAAAAATCATTCGATATACAGGAGGACATCATCATGGGAAAAATCATCGGAATTGACCTTGGCACCACCAACAGCTGTGTTGCCGTTATGGAGGGCGGCGAGGCCGTCGTTATTGCCAACGCCGAGGGCGCCCGCACCACCCCGTCCGTCGTGGCTTTTGCCAAAAACGGCGAGCGCATGGTCGGTCAGGTCGCCAAGCGCCAGGCCATCACCAACCCCGACCGCACCATCTCCTCGATCAAGCGCGAGATGGGCTCCAACTACCGCGTAAACATCGACAACAAGGCCTACACCCCGCAGGAGATCTCTGCGATGGTGCTGCAGAAGCTGAAGGCCGACGCCGAGGCCTATCTGGGCCAGACCGTCACCGAGGCGGTCATCACCGTTCCCGCCTACTTCAGCGACGCGCAGCGTCAGGCGACCAAGGACGCCGGCAAGATC
>JAFWVV010000001.1 GCA_017518225.1 Oscillospiraceae bacterium
ACAGCGGTATCCGCCAGGCTTATGCCACCGGCCGCGGCAAGGTCATCGTCCGAGCGCGTACCGAATTTGAAGAGCATGGGCAAAACCGCATCCGCATCATCGTGACCGAGCTGCCCTATCAGGTCAACAAGCGGCAGCTTATCAAGAACATCGCCGACCAGGTGCACGACAAACGCCTCGAGGGCATCTCCGACCTGCGCGACGAGACCGACCGCAACGGCATGCGCATCGTCATCGAGCTCAAGCGCGACGCCAATCCCCAGGTCGTGCTCAACCGGCTCTTTGCGCAGACGGCCCTGCAGTCGAGCTTTTCAATCAACATGCTGGCGCTGGTCAACAACCAGACCCAGCCGAAGATTCTCTCTCTGCGGCACATTCTGGACGAGTACCTCGCGTTCCAGGAGGAGGTCGTCACCCGGCGCACGCAGTACGATCTGCGCAAGGCCGAGGAGCGCGCCCACCTTTTGGAGGGCTTGCTGATCGCGCAGGACAACATCGACGAGGTCATTCGCATCATCCGTTCCAGCTATGACGACGCCAAGCAGAATCTGATGGAGCGCTTCTCCCTGTCCGAGGTACAGGCGCAGGCTATCTGCGACATGCGTCTGATTGCCCTGCAGGGGCTCAACCGCGAAAAGCTCGAGCAGGAATACCGCGAGCTCGAGGAAAAAATCAGCTATTATAAAGAGCTGCTGGGAGACCCCGAGAAGATCAAGGCCGTGCTGAAGGAGGAGCTGATCGCCCTGCGCGACAAGTTCGGCGATAAGCGCAAGACCGAGATTCAGGACGTCGAGGACGAGATCGACATCGAGGATCTGATTGAGGAGGAGCAGTGCGTCTACACGCTTACCCACGGCGGCTACATCAAGCGCCTGCCCGTGAGCGAGTACCGCGCCCAGGGCCGCGGCGGCCGCGGCGTGCGCGCGATGGCGACCAAGGACGAGGACTATGTTTCCACGCTCTTCACCGCCTCGACGCACGACAGCATCCTGTTCTTTATGAACACCGGACGTGTTTACGTCAAGAAGGGCTATACCATCCCTGAGGCCGGGCGCAGCGCGCGCGGAACCAATCTTGTGAACATCCTGCAGCTCGATCCGGGCGAAAAGGTCAGCGCGATGATCGGCGGGCGCGGCTTTGAGGAAGAACGCTATTTCTTCTTCGTCACGCGCATGGGCACGGTCAAGCGTATGGCGCAGTCCGCGCTGAAGAACATCCGCTCCAGCGGCATCCGCGCGCTGAATCTGGACGAGGGCGACGAGCTGATCGCCGTCATCCCGACGGCGGGCGACGAGAATATCCTCATCGCCACCTACAAGGGTAGCGCGGTCTGCTTCAATGAGCAGGACGTGCGTCCGATGGGCCGCACGGCGGTCGGCGTGCGCGGCATTCGCCTGCGCGCGGGCGACTACGTCGTCGGCGCGGCGAGCACCGCCGCCGGCGAGACCCTGCTGACCGTGACCGAAAAGGGCTACGGCAAGCGCACGGACGTCAACGAATACAGCGTGCACGGCCGCGGCGGCCTCGGCATGAAAAACTACAACGTCACTGAGAAGACCGGCAATATCGCGGCGGTCAAGATGGTGCGCCCGGGTGAGGATCTGCTGATCATCTCCGACGATGCGACGATCATCCGTATGGCGGTGGAGGGTATCTCGCTGCTCTCTCGCGCCACGCAGGGCGTGCGCCTGATGCGTCTGGCGGAGGGCAGCCGCGTCATCGACGTGGAAAAGACCGAACGCGAGGTCGAGGAAGAGAAAGAGGACGAGCCGGCAACGGCCGAAGCAACGGAAACGACGGAGGAATAAGTCGTGAACGATCAACATCGAATGAAAATGGGTCTGGAAAACTGGCTGATCGGCGCGATCATGCTGGCCTGCTATTTGCTGCTGCGCTATCTTGCGCCCGGGCTTGGCACGCGCATGATGCTGCTGATTGTGATCCTCGTCGGGATCGCGGGCAGCGCGGTGCTGGTCGTCGTCAAAATGAAGAAGGAGCAGAAGAACGAGGACGAGAAGCTGCCGCCGGTCTGAATTCGGAGTTTAGGAATTTAGGAGGATGCTGTAGGAGGAATAGCGATGAACGAAAACAAGAAAAGCAACAAGAAAAAGGGCGGAATTCCCTGGATCGCGATTGCGGTGCTTGTCTTTGGCGTCATCGGTCAATTGGCTGATGATGGAATCAGCGGCGCGCTGGTTCTTCTGCTGCCGCTGATCGTTATTGGCGTATTCTTGTCTCGTGTGATCAAGGCGGCAAAGGCCTCGCAGGAAAAGCAGAACACCGGATCATCCCCTGCCGCGCCGGTGCGCCGCGCGCCGACGCAGCCGACGGTCAAGCTGCACAGCGGCGCCAAGCCGCACAGCGAATTTCCCTCGCCGGAGGCCTACTGTGTCGTCTGTGAGAACACGGGCGAGGATCATCTGGCCGTCGACCGCGCGCAGCGCCTGCGCCAGCTGGACGACTGGCTGAAAAACGGGCTGATCGACCGGGCGGAGTACCGGGTACTGAAGGAGACCTTTGAGAAAAACGGATGAAAATTGTAGAAATCTATACCGACGGGGCCTGCAGCGGCAATCCCGGGCCGGGCGGCTGGGGCGCGATTTTGCGCTATAACGGCCGGGAAAAGGAGCTCTCCGGCGGCGAGGCGATGACGACGAACAACCGCATGGAGCTGACCGCGGTGATCCAGGCGCTGCTGGCGCTGCGAGAGCCCTGCGTCGTCGAGCTCTATTCCGACTCCAAATACGTCATTGATGCGCTGGAAAAGGGCTGGGCCTGGGGCTGGCGCAAAAGGGGCTGGATCAAGAGCGACAAAAAGCCGGCCTTGAACCCGGATTTATGGGAAATGCTGCTGGATCTGACGCGGCAGCACGAGCTGCGCTATCACTGGGTCAAGGGACATGCCGACAACCCCTACAACAACCGCTGCGACGCGCTCGCCGTAGCAGAAAGAGAAAAATTCGTATGAACATGAACGACGCGCCCTTGAAAATCTTTATCCGCTACATCGCGCGGCACAAAAAGCTCTTTTATATCGACATGGTCTGTGCGCTGCTGGTGTCGGTGATCGACCTGGTCTTCCCCTACGTCTCGCGCACAGCGATGAAAAGCTATCTGCCGCAGCGTATGTTCACGGTGTTTTTCCTCGTGATGGGACTGATGGCGCTGGCCTATTTCGGCAAGGCGCTGCTGTATTACATCATCACCGTGCTCGGCCACCGCATGGGCGTGCTGGTCGAGGCGGATATGCGGCGGGATCTCTTTGAACATATGCAGAAGCTGTCCTTCCGCTTCTACGACCAAAACCGCACGGGCGTGCTGATGAGCCGCATCACGAGCGAGCTGTTCGACATCACGGAGCTGAGCCACCACGGGCCGGAAAATGTCATCATCTGCTCGTTGACGATCGTGGGATCGCTCCTTGTGATGTTCTTTCTTCGCTGGGAGCTGGCGCTGGTGCTGGCGGTGGTGCTGCCGCTGTGCCTGTGGTTTACGCTCAGCCAGCGGCTTCGCATGAAGCGCGCGAACATCGAGGTCAAGCGCAAGACCGCCGAGATCACCGCCGCCATCGAGAGCAGCATCTCCGGCGTGCGCGTGGCCAAGGCCTTTGCCAACGAGGCGCAGGAGGAGCGCAAATTCGCGCAGGCCAACGAGCTGTTCAAGGGCGCGAAGGTGGAGTATTACAAAACCATGGGCCTGTTTATGAGCGGCATGGAGTTTACGACCAGTATTGCGCAGGTGGTGGTTATCACGGTCGGCGGCCTGCTGATTATGCAGGGGCGCATGGACGCGGTGGATCTGATCACCTTCACGCTCTATGTTTCCGCCTTCGTCACTCCGGTGCGAAAGCTCAGCCAGTTTGCCGAGCAGTACATGCAGGGCTCGGCGGGCTTTTCGCGTTTTCTTGAAATCATGCGCACCGAATCCGATATTCAGGACGCGCCGAACGCAAAGTCCCTGACCGACGTGCGCGGCGAGATCGAGTTTCGCGACGTGAGCTTTGCCTACAATAACGGCGTCCCGGTGCTCAGCCATATTGACCTCAAGCTGGACGCGGGCAAGACCCTTGCATTGGTCGGGCCCTCCGGCGGCGGCAAGACCACGCTCTGCCAGCTGCTGCCCCGCTTTTATGAGGTGACAGGCGGTGCGGTGCTGGTGGACGGGCGCGACGTGCGAAGCGTTACGCAATCGAGCCTCAGGCGAAACATCGGCATTTTGCAGCAGGACGTGTTCCTCTTCGCCGACACCATCCGCGAGAACATCCGCTACGGAAGGCCGGAGGCCACCGACGCGGAGATCGTCGAGGCGGCCAGGCGCGCCGAGATCCACGATGAGATCATGGCGCTGCCGCAGGGCTACGACAGCTTTGTGGGCGAGCGCGGCGTGATGCTCTCCGGTGGACAAAAGCAGCGCATTTCCATCGCTCGCGTCTTTTTGAAAAACCCGAAGATTCTGATTCTGGACGAGGCGACCTCCGCGCTGGACACGGTGACCGAGCAGCGCATTCAGGCGGCGCTCGAGGCGCTCAGCGTCGGGCGCACGACTGTGATCGTCGCCCACCGGCTGTCTACCGTGCGTCACGCCGACGAAATTGCCGTTGTCGAGGGCGAGCATATCGTCGAGCGCGGCAGCCATGAGGACTTGCTGGCGCGCGACGGCATCTATGCGGCGCTCTGCCGCGCGCAGAGCCTGAAATAGCCGGGATACCGGGGGCGGTTTCGTGCAGCAACGAAGCCGCCCCGCCGCTTGAATTCTTAACAATCTAAAATCGACGTCCTTTCGCTGGACTTTTTGCGGCGCGTAGCGTATAATAGTTACAAAGATGTAACTCGTGGAGGTTTGACTATGAAAGCAGGCAAGGTCAAGGCCGTATTCTTTATTGTCGTATTTTTGCTGATGCTGGCGCTGATCGTCAACTGGGCGATGGGTCTGGACGCATCCCGGCGGCAGCCGGAGGACCGCTATGACCCGGAGCCGGGCGGCGACGCGACGGTGATTGTTGACGGCGATGATGGGGCTCAGCCCGCAGGCCAGCAGCCGGCGAACAATCCGTCCTCCGTGCCGACGACACCTCCTGCAAGCGCACCGACGCCGCCGCCGGCGAGCACGCCCACTCCTGCATCGACGCCAACGCCGGCGAGCACGCCCACTCCTGCACCGACGCCAACGCCGCAGCCGACTCCGGAGCCCACGCCGACGCCGATCCCCGCCGGGATGAGCCTCGGCAGCGGTGCATTCCGCTCCGATACCGGCACGGGTTTGAACCTGCGCTGCGATTGGACGGCCGTGACGGCGGGCGACGGCAAGGCGGAGATCACGCTGAGCATCAGCGCGGATTCCTATGCGCTGTTTCTCGGCGAGATGACGAACAACGTCCATCTGCGTCTGGGCGACCAGATCGCCAATCTCTCGCAGCCCTCGCTGCAGCATGAGGGCGGCGCGACGAATACGCCCTTCGGCAGCCGCAGCTTCACCGTCAGCCTGGCGCCGGGCAGCAACAGCTTCCCCGTCGCGATTGAGTGGGATTACCGCGGCAGCTACGGGGGCCAGCAGTTGGACGTGATCGAGTGCGGCGGAACGATTACGCTCAACAGATAAAAAAGGGCGTGTTGCAAAATATAAATTTTAAAAAAGTATTTGCGAGAAAAGTTACTGGGAACCGCCAAAATCGGCGGTTTCCAGTGACTATATTGAGATATTCTTTTGTGACTTTAGCCCCAAAAGCGCATTTTGCAACACGCCCTTCCATGAAAGGATAGAGAGAATGACCGGATTATCCGAAGATATCCTGCGCGACTGGCAGGTGAGAAAAAGCAAAACGCAAAAGACGCGCTTTATCGCCTTTCTGCAGGAAAAAATCCCCGGGCTGCGGGTGGAGGAGGGCGGCTTTCCCCGCTGCCGGAATCTCGTTTTGGGCGATGTGGAGACCGCCGATGTGATCTTCACCGCCCACTATGATACCTGTGCGCGTCTGCCCTTTCCGAATTTTATCACGCCGAAGAATCTGCTGCTGTATCTGGGCTATCAGCTTTTGATCCTGATCCCCTTTTTCCTTCTGGCGGGGCTGCTGGCCGCGCTGTTGATCCTGCTCGGTCTGCCAGCACGGCTCTCCGCCGTGCTGGGCTGGTGGATCATGTTTTTTGCGATCATTTGTTTATTCATCCTCGGCCCGGCAAACCCGCACACGGTCAACGACAACACCTCCGGCGTGCTGACGCTCTGCGAGCTGATCGCGGCGCTCAGCGAGCAGGAAAAGGCGCGCTGCGCCTTTGTGTTCTTCGATCACGAGGAGAGCGGGCTGTTCGGCTCGATGGCCTTTGCCTCAAAGCATAAAAAGGCGCTGAAAAACCGCCTGCTTTTGAACTTTGACTGCGTTTCCGACGGGGATCATCTGCTTTTTGTGCAGAGCAAAAAAGCGCGCAGGCTCTGTGAGGAGGCGCTGCGGGAGGCCTTTTCCGCCGCCGCTGCCGAGGGCGGCAAGCAGACGCTGATCGAGCGCACGGCCACCGCCTTTTATCCCTCCGATCAGGTCAATGTGCCCTGCGGCGTGGGGATCGCGGCGCTGAAGAAAAAGAGAGGGCTTGGCTATTACATCGACCGCATCCACACCAACAGGGACACCGTGCTGGATGAAAATAATTTATCCGTTCTCATCGACGGCGCGCAGCGCTTTCTGGCGCTTTACCACCCGGAGCCCGACGAAACAGCATAAAGGAAGAAAGCGGTGGGACCATGTGATGTTCCCGCCGCTTTCTTCGTATCTGCGCGATCAATGCGTCATTATTGTATCCCATCCCGGCAGAGGAGGGGAGCAGCCGAAGCGGAAGCAAGATCTATACGATCAATAATTTCATAACCCTTCTCAAGGACACGAGAAAACTCGATCCTTTGAACAAAAGCCGAAAATGGAATGAAATTCTTTGAAACCATATGACAGATTCTACGCAAGTCAGCACCTGGAGAATATAGCAGCGTGGTATGTGGATACCATGCATCCCCCTTTGTCCATTCATTTAATGCATGGGAATACCGCGCATGGATTTGATCGTGTAACCATTTCAATGTGGCAGTCTTTTCAGGCGTTGCGACGATGATGGATGATTTATCAAGCACTTCGACCTTGTGATACACAAGCGCAAAAGGTGAAACCGTTTTCATTTGCTCTTTGCAATACGCAATAAAATCCGTTTCTTCATTTCCAATATAGGTCGCAACGGTAATATGTCCATATAACTGATGGTACATCCCCAGTTCGGCATAGGCCTCGCCCATCAAAGCGTTGAGTTTTTCTGTTGAAGTCTCGTCAAGTTTTGCAATCGTACACAGCATTTTTCTCTTGCCTCCTAAAAGAAGAACAATTCTTCTCCGGTTTGCCCGCGTTCTCCTGCCGGCTTTTTGCAAAAATGTCTTCTTTGTTCATGGGGCCCGCTTCCTCAAACATTGCCAAGTTTCCTTGGCACATTGTCAGTATAGCATCGCCAAATTTTCTTGTCAAGAGTCGAAAAAACGCCTTGGGCATGGTCTCCGACCGTGCTTTGCCCCGCTGTCTTTCCCTCAAAGAGCAAGGCGGATCAGCCGCCCGGCGGGTATTCCGCGTCTTTTTGGTTGACGCGGGTGGCGGTGCTGCGGTATGATGGGTTTGCACGGGCTTTGCCGCGCCCCAGACAGACAGAGAGGGGAACAAAAAAACATGAGAACACCCGAACAGGTGAAAGAGATCGTACGCCTGCTGCTGGCGGAATATCCGGAGGCCGCCTGCTCGCTGGACTATGAAAAGCCCTACGAGCTGCTGTTTTCCGTGCGTCTGGCCGCGCAGTGCACCGACGCGCGTGTCAACATGGTCACGCCCGCGCTCTTTGAGCGCTTTCCGACGCTCGAGAGCATTGCAGGGGCGCAGGTCGAGGAAATTGAGCATTACATCCATTCCACCGGCTTTTTCCGCGCTAAGGCGCGAGACATCGTCGCCTGTGCGCAGCTTCTGCTGGAAAAGCACGGCGGGCGTGTGCCGGACACGATGGAGGAGCTGATAGCTCTGCCCGGCGTTGGGCGCAAGACTGCCAATTTGATCCTCGGCGACGTGTATCACGTGCCCGGGGCGACGGTGGTGGATACGCACTGCATCCGCCTGTCCAACCGCATCGGACTGGTGGACGATTTGAAGGATCCGGTGAAAATCGAGATGGCGCTGCGAAAGATCCTGCCGCCGGAGAGCTCCTCGGACTTTTGCCACTGCATCGTGCTGCACGGCCGCGCCGTGTGCGACGCGAGAAAGCCCCGCTGCGAGGACTGCTGCCTCAAGCATCTGTGCCAGTATTTTTCCGGGTGATCCGGCGTAAATAACAGAAAAGGAGTGTTAAAATGACCAATCAGCAAAAATGGAAACGGCTGTGCGCGCGGCTCGACGAGATGCAGGCCTACGGCCGCAGTCTCGGCAAGCTGAGCTTTGACATGTCCTGCTGCGCGCCCGAGGAGGGCATGGAGCAGGCCGGCAAGGATATGGCGGCGCTTGGCCGTCGCCTGCACCAGCTCCGCCACGCCCCCGGCTATGAAAAGCTTATCTGCGAGCTGTACGAAAACAGCGAAGGGCTGGACGAGGTGCAGAAAAAGGCCGTGGAGCATTTGTACAAGGGCTATGCCCGCGGCAAAAACATCTCCGCGGCGCTGAGTTATGAGATGAATCTCGCCGCCAACCGCGCCTATGCCGACTGGCTGCGCGCCAAAAAGGCCTCGGACTTCTCGATGTTTCGCGACTCGCTGGCCGCCTTGATCGGTTACACGCGCCAGAGCATCGACCTGCGCGACGAGAAAAAGGACGGCTATTACAACACCTGCCTCGACGACATCGAGGAGGGCGGCAGCGAGCGGCAGCTTGACGCCTTTTTTGCCGCGCTCAAGGCGCGCATCGTGCCGCTGCTGCGGCGGATCGTCGCCGAGGGCAAGCCCATCCGCGAGGACTTTATGACCCGTCCGGTGCCGATCCCGGCACAGGAGGCGATGAGCCGCTATCTGATGGAGCTGCAGGGTCTGCGCCCGACGGCCTCGGTGCTGATGACGACCGAGCACCCCTTTACGACCAGCTTTGGCCCCAAGGATGTGCGCGTGACGACGCACTACCACGAGGACAGCTTTGTGTCCAATATCTTTACCACGCTGCACGAGGACGGGCACGCGCTGTTTATGCAAAACGAGCCGCAGGAGCTGCATGATAAGCACTGTGCCAACCACATGTCCAACGCTATGCACGAGACGATCTCGCGCTTTTACGAAAATCTGATCGGCCGCAGCGAGGCCTTTATCGACTTTGTCGCGCCGAAGCTGCGGGAGCTTGCCGGCGGGATTTTTGACGATGTGACAAACCGCGAGCTCTATGAGGCGGTCAATATCGCCCGGCCGAGCCTGATCCGCACCGAGGCGGACGAGCTGAGCTACTGCCTGCATGTGATGATCCGCTATGAGCTGGAAAAGGCCTTTATCAACGAAAAGATCACAGTAGATGAGATCCCGGCGCTCTGGAACGCCAAATATAAGGAATATCTCGGCGTCGAGGTGCCGGACGACGCCAGAGGCTGTCTGCAGGATGTGCATTGGTCGGGCATCGACTTTGGATACTTCCCCTCCTATGCCCTCGGTAACGCCTACGGCGCGCAGATCCTTCGCACGATGGAAAAGGACTTTGATGTGTTTGCCGCCGTGCGCAAGGGCGAGCTGCAGCAGATTCTCGACTGGCTGACACAGCATGTCTTCTCCATCGCCTCGCTCAAAACGCCGGACGAGTGGATCCGCGCCATCACCGGTGAGAGCCTGAACGTCAACTACTATCTCGACTATCTCGAGAAGAAATTCACCGCGCTTTATGAGCTGAAATAAGACAAAAAACGGCGCCCGGGCGGCCAAACAGGCCACCGGGCGCCATTTTTATAAATATTTTTGTAAAAGCTTATGACAATTCACAAAAAATTTCTTAAATAAGTACCAAAATTTTTCGAGTTTTGTGGACGCTCAATTTCGCTGTGAATTGCTGATTTCCAGCACCTCGTCATGCGCGGCGGAAAAGCGCAGCAGCTCCTCGGCGCTCAGCTCCTTCGGCATGCGCAGCGTCAGCTCAAAGAGGGTGACGCCGTCCTCGCTGCGGGAGACGCGGGTGTTGACCGCATCGGCGTGCCAGTCCTTGAGCTTAGCGCGCAGCGTCTCATAGAAAACATCGCCGTTGATGACGCGCAGGCGGAGGGAGCTGGTCACAATGGCGTCCGCGCCGACGGCAAAGCGGTGCATGGCGATCTGCAGCAACGCGATCATCACCGTGAAAAAGATCCCCAGCCAGTAAAAGCCTGCGCCGACGGCAAGCCCGATCCCGGAGGTGGCCCAGAGCCCGGCCGCCGTGGTGAGCCCCTTGATGGTGCTGCCGTTTTTGAAGATAACGCCCGCACACAGAAAGCTGATGCCGCTGACGACCTGCGCGGCGATGCGCGCGGGGTCGGCGCCGCGGGTGCCGTAGATGTCGGCGTCCCGCTCAAACAGATCGGCAAAGCCGTATTTGGACACGATCATGATCAAGGCAGCCGCCGCACATACGATGACATGCGTGCGGATGCCCGCCTCCTTGAAGCGCCTTGTGCGCTCAAAGCCGATTGCCGCGCCGCAGACGCCCGCGATCAGAATACGCAGGAAAAACTCCAGCGTTTGAATCAGCGAAAACTGACTGTTGAAGTATTCGCCAAAAATCATGTAAGTTCGCCTCCCGGGAAAGAATATGTTCCTATTTTACTCAATATAACCATAAAGTCAATGTCGGAAAGTCGGTAAGGCGAGCATATCCGGCGAAAAACCTGATTTTTTGGCACAATTCATAAATAACAAAAAGAAAAACTGGCGAAAATGCGATGGAAAATGCCGCCAAGGCATTCTTAATAAATCTTTACTGTTTTTGGGCAGACGGCTGCGTTACAATAGGGGCATCCCGACGCGGGGGCGCGGCGACCAAACGCGCCGATGCCCGGCAGGGGGAAGGGAGGGTCTTTACATGAAAGAGTTTTTATATGCTGTGATGAATTGGATCGCTCTCGTCCATGACGCCATCCTCCGGCTGAACGATCGGGGCGGCGCCTGTCTCAACGACAAGGAGCTGCACTTTCTCGTCATTGGCCTGCTGGGGATGCTGGGCGTGCTCGTGATTTATCCGCTGTTTCGCTGGCTGTGCAGGCGGGGACGGGTGCTTACGCTGGTTTGGATCTACGTCTTTTCTTTGGTTCTTGGTCTGACCTTTGCCATTGAGATCGGTCAAAAGATCAGCGGAACGGGCACGATGTCCTTCGCGGATATCGTCTCCGGGGTGCTCGGATTTTTGTATATGTTTGCTGTTTTTGCGCTGATTCGTGTGATCATCCGCCTCTTTGGGCGTCTGCGGCGCGAAAGCAAAAAGACGGAAGGCACAAAACAGACGGGGACCGCGCAATAGGGAACAACGGCTGTAAGCGGCGGCAGGATAAGCGCCGCGCAGCCGTTTTCTACGTCCTGCGGCTTATGCGTTTTCTTCGCGCGTTCTCTCTGGCGCGTCCGGCGCATATACTGTCGGCAAAGGGGGGCGGCGTATGCGAGTTTTGCGCGAAGGAAGCACCGGGCCGGCGGTACAGTTGCTGCAGCTGGCGCTGAACCGGGCGGGCTTTGGAGCTTTGGGGACGGACGGGATTTTTGGCGCGGCGACCCGCGCCGCGCTGCAGAATTTTCAACGCAGCCGCGGCCTGGTGAGCGACGGGATTGCAGGGCCCTTGAGCCATCGAAGGCTTTTGCCCTGGTATACGGGTTATCTGGTGCGTCGGCTGGTGCCGGGCGATACCCTCTGGACGCTCTCACAGCGCTACGGGGTCGAGATTGCGGCGATTGAACTGGCAAATCCCGGCCTTGTGCCGGAAAATCTGCGCGTCGGCAGCGAGCTGGTGATCCCCTTGCCCTTCCCCGTTGTGCCGGTGGAGATCGACTACAGCAGCGCGCTCGTCAATTACTGCGTGCGCGGGCTTGCGGCGCGTTATCCCTTTCTTCGCACGGGGGAGTTTGGTAAAAGCGTGATGGGACGGCCGCTGTGGATGCTGCAGCTGGGCGAAGGCGGAAACCGCGTGCTTTATAACGCTTCTCATCACGCCAACGAGTGGATCACGACGCCGCTGCTGCTGCGCTTTGTCGAGACGCTGGCGGAGGCTTTTGCGGCGGGTGAGCGCATCGCGGGCTATTCTGCGGCGGAAATTCTCGACTATGCCACATTGACGATCGTTCCGGCACTGAATGTTGACGGCATCGATCTTGTAACCGGGGAATTGCAGCAGGGGGATTTTTATGCCAATGCCCGGCGCATTGCCGCCGCCTATCCGCGCTTTCCCTTTCCTTCCGGCTGGAAGGCCAACATTCGAGGCACGGATTTGAATTTGCAGTATCCCGCCGGATGGGAGCAGGCAAAGGAGATCAAGGCCGCACAGGGCGTTCGCAGTCCTGCGCCCGCCGACTACGTCGGTTCCGCGCCCCTGAGCGCGCCGGAGAGCCGGGCGCTGGCGGATTTGACGCGCCGGGAGATGCCGGATCTGACGCTGTCGTATCACAGCCAGGGCGAGGTGATCTACTGGCGGTTTCTGAACGAGGCGCCGCCGGGCGCGGAGGCGATCGCAGCGCTCTTTGGCCGCGTCAGCGGCTATGCGGTGGAGGACGTACCCTATGCTTCCGGGTTTGCGGGCTATAAAGACTGGTTTGTTCAGGATTTCGGCCGCCCGGGCTATACCATTGAGGTCGGGCGCGGCGTTAACCCCCTGCCGCTGGCGCAGTTTCCGCGCATTTGGGAGGCCAATTTGCCGATTTTGACTCTGGCGGCGCTTGTGACCTGAGGAGGCGTTGACGAAAGATGGCCTTGGCGCTATAATACAGACAAACACCAGACAAAGGAAAGAACGCTATGAAACGCTTGATTTTGCTGATTTTGGCGATGCTGCTGCTGTGCGGCTGCGGAAAGGTGACGGAAAAACCCGCGCCGACCGCGCCGGGCTCCGGCTCTGCTGCGCCCGGAACGACGATGCCGGGCGGAGAAAACGCGCCCGCGGCGCCGCAGGCGCCGGCGGTTGTCCACGACGGGAATTACCGGCGCGTGGACATCGACGCGAACAACTGGGCACAGTACTTTGAACTCAAGGAGATCCCGCTGTATGCGGTCTCGCCGGACGAGGGCATCGGGCGGATTTGCCAGAACTACTGCGTCGTTCTGCGCGAGGAATATCAGCCCTATCTCAAGCCGACGGGCAATTACCACGTGGATTTTCTGATCCGCTTTGACCTGTATATCGACACGCTGGACATCGACGTTGAGCAGCGCATCTACCGGCACAGCGACGATCTGTTTTACGCGGTGCAGGCGGATAAGCGCGCGGTTTTTGACCGAAACGCGCTGCCGGGCTATGCCTATGGTGGGCTGTCGACGGATTATGATGGTTATGCCAACGCCTTTTTCACCGGCTACGCAATGCTGCTGCCGGATTACCCGGATCAGAAAATCTGGACGGGGTTTTATATCGATCTCAGCAAGGCGCAGGCGGTCGAGGCCTCCGGCTACATTGAGCTGGCCGGATAAGAGCGCCTGGCGTGATAGCGTGATAGAAAAAAACATCGGCGCATTCACGATTGTGAATGCGCTGATGTTTTTTCGTATATTGGCGAAAGCCGGATGAATAAATCAGAAATCGGCGTTGCCGGTGGTGCGCGGGTGCAGTTCGACGTCGCGGATGTTCGACACGCCCGTGAGATACATCACCATGCGCTCAAAGCCCAGACCGAAGCCCGCGTGGCGGCAAGAGCCGTAGCGGCGCAGGTCGAGGTACCACCAGTAGTCCTCCTCCCGGAGCCCGAGCTCCTTCATGCGCGCGCACAGCACATCGAGGCGCTCCTCGCGCTGGCTGCCGCCGATGATCTCGCCGATGCCGGGCACCAGGCAGTCCGCCGCGGCGACGGTTTTGCCGTCGTCGTTGAGGCGCATGTAGAAGGCCTTGATCTCCTTCGGGTAATCGGTGACGAAGACGGGCTTGCGGAAGACCTCCTCGGTCAGATAACGCTCGTGCTCGGTCTGCAGGTCGATGCCCCAGCGTACGGGGAAATCGAACTTCTTGTCGGCCTTTTCGAGGATTTCGACCGCCTCGGTGTAGCTGATGCGGGCAAACTCGTTGCCGGCGACGTTGTGCAGGCGCTCCAGCAGCCCCTTGTCGACAAAGCTGTTGAAAAACTGCATCTCCTGGGGGCAGCGCTCCAGCACGCGGTTGATGATGAACTTCACCATTGCCTCGGCGACGTCCATGTCGTCAGCGAGATCGGCAAAGGCCATCTCCGGCTCGATCATCCAGAACTCAGCGGCATGGCGCTGGGTATAGCTGACCTCGGCGCGGAAGGTCGGGCCGAAGGTGTACACGTCGCCAAAGGCGAGCGCAAAGTTTTCCGCGTTGAGCTGGCCGGAAACGGTCAGGTTCGTGGCTTTGCCGAAAAAGTCTTTGCTGTAATCAACGCGGCCGTCCTCGGTCCGCGGGGGATTCTCGGGGTCGAGGGTCGTCACGCGGAACATCTGGCCCGCGCCCTCGGCGTCGGAGCCGGTGATGATGGGCGTGTGCACGTAGACGAAACCGCGGCTCTGGAAAAATTCATGGACCGCCTGCGCGGCGACGCTGCGCACGCGGAAGGTGGCGTTAAAGAGGTTTGTGCGCGGGCGCAGATGCTGGATTGTGCGCAAAAACTCCACGCTGTGGCGCTTTTTCTGCAGCGGATAATCCGGCGTTGAAACGCCTTCGACGCACACTTCGTCGGCCTTCAGCTCAAAGGGCTGTTTGGCCTCCGGCGTCAAAACCAGGGTGCCGCGGACGATCAGGGCAGCGCCAACATTCTGGCGTGCGATCTCATCGTAATTGTTCACCTGGCCCCTCTCAAAGACGACCTGCAGCGAGGCAAAGCTGCTGCCGTCGTTCAGCTCGATAAAGCCGAAGTTTTTCATGTCGCGCACCGTTCTGACCCAACCGCAGACGGTGATTGCCTGTCCGTCAAAAGCGGCGGCATTTTCGTAGATTCCGGAGATTTTCTGACGTTTCATTGGCACTGTTCCTTTCTTTGTGCCCGCAGGCACTCATATTTTGTGTTCGTGGCATAAAAATATCATAGCCGCGATGCGGCTATGATAACACTATATTGACTATTTTACAAGAAAAATCTCTAAAAGATCAGCTGTACCGGCGCGTGAATGTTCTGCAGCAGCAGCTCGCGGTGTGCGCCGCCCGCCTCGCCGTCGCGCGTCCAGGACACGGGACGGTCAAAGGTGAAGCGCGCCTGCCTGGTGTGCACGATCAGCAGCTTGTCGCTGTCAAAGCGCTGGGTCAGTACGCTGCCGGCCAGGCCCGCCAGCGCGTCGAGCGCGCCGGGGTCCTTGACGAGCACCAGCTCGCTCAGACCGTCCGATAAGCTGACCATGTTTTCCCGGAATTTGACGATTCCGGCCACCGAGGTGGAGTTGGACATGCTGCCGTAGACGAGATCGCCCTCAAACATGCCGCCGTCGTATTCTACGCGGGTGTGATAGCTCTCAATGGAGGGCAGCGAGGCCATGCCCTGCAGCACGTAGGCGAGATGGCCCAGTACGTTTTTCTGATCCTGCGGCGTGGCATAGCTGACTTCGGTAAAGGCGCCGAAGGCGGCAATGTAGGCAAAATGTTCTTCGTCCCCAAAAAGCCCGACGTCGTAGGGGTGCGGCGTGCCGGCGAGCATGCGCTTGACCGCCTCTAACAGGTTGTTTTTCGGCAGGCCGAGCGTCGTGGCGACGTCGTTGGAGGTGCCCATCGGAAAATAGCCCAGCGGCGGAGGGCTGTCGAGCTTGAGCAAGCCGGAGATAACCTCGCTCAAGGTGCCGTCGCCGCCGATACAGGCGACAAGCTCGTAGTCCCCGGCAAAGCGCGCAGCATAGTCGCTTGCGTCGCCGCGCCCGGTCGTATAGCAAAGGTCAATCCGATATCCCGCTCTGGCCAGCAGCTGCAGCGCTTCGGCAAAGTAGGTCTTATAGGCGCTGCGCCCGGCGGCGGGATTGACGATCAGCAGCATTTTTTTGTCCATGATGCATCACCTCAGGTAATGGGTATGGTAAGCAATGGCAGGTTTAACCTATTATAAACTGCTTTGTATGGGAAAAGGTGAATAAAATGAAAAAAGAACACGGTAAACCCGTGTCCTTTTCTCTGTGACAATTACTCGGAAATCCCGTTCAGCTTAACCGTCATCGCGGACTTTTTACGAGCCGCGTTGTTCTTCGGCAGCAGACCCTTGCCGGCTGCGCGGTCAACGGTCTTTACGGCAACTTTATAGGCACTGACGGCTGCATCATGATTGCCTTCGGCAACAGCTGCGTCAAACTTTTTCATCATGGTCTTGAGCTCGGTCTTGTCAGCCCGGTTCTTGGCACGGAGCTGCTTGGACTTCTCGTCACGCTTGGCAGAAGATTTAATGTTGGCCATGTTTTACGCCACCTCCTCCTACAAAATTGCGCGTACATAACTCGCGTTTTGAAATTATAGCAAAGAAAGTAAGGAAAATCAAGCATTTTTTTCATTTCTTGAAAAACTTTTTTTCTCTTGTTATTCCCCTCGCCTGCGTGGGTAAAATACCACTATATATAGTTGAATCAGCAAGGAGATGGAAATAAATGGAATGCAGAACTTGGCCGCGCACGGATATGGCGAGCGAGGCGCACCGCCTTTGGCAAAAGAGCGCCGCTGCGCTGGATCGGCTGAACGGTGTGAAGGCAGAGGAGCAGGAGGCGGGCGCGTTTAAGGTTTTTTGTGTGCAGATTGACAGCGAGGAGGGGGCGAAGGCGCTCGGCAAGCCCTGTGGTCGCTATGTCACGCTGGAGCTTCCGCGTTTTTTTACACGCGGAGACGAGGAGTTTTCGGCGGCAGTGGCGCAGTTGGCGTCGCTGCTGCGCCCCTTGCTGCGCGGCAGCGACGGTTTAAGTCTGGTGGTTGGGCTCGGCAATGAGCAGATTACGCCTGATGCGCTCGGCCCTGCGGCGGTGCGGCAGGTCTTCCCGACGCGGCATCTGAAGCAGAGCGAGACAAAGCTTTTTTCCTCCTTTTCGGAGGTTGCTGTCTGCACTCCCGGCGTATTGGGCGCGACAGGGATCGAGAGCGCGGCACAGATTGCCGCCTTTTGCGCGTCGCTCAAGCCGGCGCGCGTAATCGTAGTTGATGCGCTCGCCGGCGCAGACCCGGAGCGCCTGTGCCGCACAGTCCAGCTTGCCGATAGTGGCATTGCGCCCGGCTCTGGCGTTGGAAACGACCGCGCATGTCTGTCTGAGGCAAGCTTGGGCGTTCCGGTTACGGCGATCGGCGTACCCACGGTTATCGACGCGGCGCTCTTTGGCGGAGAGACAAGTCTGGCGCAGCTCTTTGTTACGCCGCGCGATATTGATGCGGTTATCCGAGCGGCGGGGCGTCTGATCGGCTATGCGATTGATTTGGCGCTGCATCCCGGGCTGAACTTTGAGGAGTTGGTCGAGCTGCTGGAGTGAGGGGGGCAAAAAATGTTTCACGTGAAACAGGTCGAAAGAAACACGCCGGTGTCCATTGCAGACCGGCTTCCCTTTACGCAGCTTTGCTTTGTCGTATGAATATCATGGGGTTTCTACTAAATTCATACCGCTGGCAAATTCCAAGCTTCGACAAAAAATGTTTCACGTGAAACATTGCAAAGCCCGTACAATGCTGGTATAATAAAGCGAAAGAGAAAAAGGAGAAGCTGACATGGCGAAAATCGTGGCAATTGCCAACCAAAAAGGCGGCGTCGGCAAGACGACGACGGCGGTCAACCTCTGCGCGGCTCTGCATGAGATGGGGCGGCGCGTTTTGCTGGTGGACGCCGACCCGCAAGGAAATGCCAGCTCCGGCATGGGTGCAGGAAAAGCACGTCGTCCGAACGTCTACGACCTGCTCGTTGAGGGCGTGGACGCGGCGGACTGTGTGGTACATACCGATTACGGAGATTTGATTCCAACCGGCAAGGAGCTTGCGGCGGCATCCGTGGAGCTGATCGACCGCGAAGAGCGGGAATTCGTGTTAAAAAAGGCGTTGATGGAGCTTTTTGCGGACTACGATTATATTTTAATTGATTGTCCGCCCTCGTTAGAGCTGCTGACCGTAAATGCGCTGGTGGCGGCGGATAGCGTGCTGGTGCCGATGCAGTGCGAATATTACGCGCTCGAGGGACTGGCGGATCTGCTGACAAGCATTAAGATGTGCTCCAAGCGCCTCAACCGACGTCTGCAAATCGAGGGGCTGGTGCTCACGATGTACGACGGACGTGTGAATCTGACCGCGCAGGTTGCCGGAGAGCTGCGCAGTCACCTCGGCAGCAAGGTCTATGAGACCGTGATCCCGCGCAGCGTGCGCCTGTCTGAGGCGCCGAGCCACGGACAGCCGGGCGTGATTTATGACAAAACGAACAAGGGCAGCAAGGCCTACCGCGCTCTGGCGGAGGAATTTGTTGCCCGGGCAGAGAGGTGAAACATGGCAGCAAAGGATAAACGAGGCTTAGGCACAGGTTTGGACGTGCTGTTTGGCGCAAACGCGCTGGAGGAAGATGACGGTGAGCTGCTGACGCTGCCCCTGCGTAAGGTCGAGCCGCGGCAGGATCAGCCGCGCGAGCGTTTTGACGAGACTGCTTTGCAGGAGCTGGCCGACTCCATTGCGCAGTACGGGCTGATCCAGCCGATCACCGCGCGTCGCTTGGAAAGCGGATATTACCAGATCATCGCGGGCGAGCGCCGCTGGCGCGCTGCGCGGATGGCGGGCTTAACTGAGGTGCCGGTGCGTGTCATCGAGGCGGATGACCGCCGCGCAGCGGAGCTGGCGCTGGTGGAAAACCTGCAGCGGCAGGATTTGAACCCGATGGAGGAAGCGCGCGGCTATCAAAAGCTGATGCGCGATTATGGCCTGTCGCAGGAGGAGACGGCGCGCAGCGTCGGCCGCTCCCGCCCGGCGGTGGCGAACGCGCTGCGCCTGCTCAATCTCCGTCCGGCGCTGGCACAAATGGTAGAAAATGGAAAATTGTCCGCCGGACACGCGCGCGCGCTGCTGCCGATTGAGGATGAGAAGCTGCAGGCGCAGGCGGCGGAGGAGGTGCTCGCGCGCGAGCTGTCCGTCCGCAAGACCGAGCAGTTGGCTGCGCGCCTGCTGCGCGCGCCGAAGGAGGAGCGTGCGCGCGACCCGCTGGCGGTGGACTACGCCGCCGAGGTCTCCGAGGCGCTCAGCCGGAGACTTGGCCGCCGCGTCCGCCTCGTCGAGAGCGGGAAGCGGGGGCGTATTGAGATCGAATTTACCGACCCGGACGACCGCGAGGCGCTGATCACGCTGCTGGACGGGCTGAAGCTGCCAAAGTGAGGGAGGAAAGCCTATGTTAGATATCAAATTTATCCGGGAAAACCCGGAGATCGTGAGAGAAAACATCCGAAAAAAATTTCAGGATGCGAAGCTGCCGCTGGTGGACGAGCTGCTGGAGCTGGATCGGCGCAACCGCGCCGCCATCACCGAGGCGAGCGACCTGCGCGCGAGACGAAATGCGCTGAGCAAGGCCAACGGCCCGCTCTTCGGGAAGCTCAAAAAGGCTGATGATGCGGAGAAAGCCGCCATTCAGGCTGAGATCGACCGCAACATGGCGGCGGTAAAGGCCAACGACGAGCGTCTGGCTGCGCTGGAGGCGGAGGAGGAGACCTGCGCTGCGCGTATGCGCCGCATCCTTTTGCAGATTCCGAACATCATCGACCCGAGCGTCCCCCTTGGGCCGGATGACAGCCACAACGTTGAGCTTGAGCGCTTTGGCGAGGCGAAAATCCCGGATTTTGCCATCCCCTACCATACGGAGATCATGGAGAGCTTTTCCGGCGTGGACATGGACGCCGCCGGGCGCGTATCCGGCAACGGCTTTTACTATTTGCTGGGCGATATCGCGCGTCTGCACGCAGCGGTGCTGGCCTATGCGCGCGATTTTATGATCGACAAGGGCTTTACCTACTGTGTGCCGCCCTTTATGATCCGCGGCGCGGTGGTCGAGGGCGTCATGAGCCAGACGGACATGGACGCGATGATGTATAAGATCGAGGGCGAGGATCTGTATCTGATCGGCACGAGCGAGCACTCGATGATCGGGCGCTTTATCGACCAGATTCTGCCGGAGGAGAGTCTGCCGCAGACCTACACGAGCTATTCGCCGTGTTTCCGCAAGGAAAAGGGCGCGCACGGGCTTGAGGAGCGCGGTGTTTACCGCATCCATCAGTTTGAAAAGCAGGAGATGATCGTGCTCTGCAAGCCTGAGGAGTCGATGGACTGGTATGAAAAGATGTGGCGATACAGCGTGGAGCTGTTTCGTTCGCTGGATATCCCGGTGCGTCAGCTCGAGTGCTGCAGCGGGGATCTCGCGGATCTCAAGGTCAAATCCTGCGATATCGAGGCCTGGTCGCCCCGCCAGCAGAAGTATTTTGAGGTCTGCTCCTGCTCCAACATGGGCGACGCGCAGGCGCGCCGCCTGAAGATCCGCGTCAAGAGCGCCGACGGCAAAAGCTATCTGCCGCACACGCTCAACAACACTGTCGTCGCGCCGCCGCGCATGCTGATTGCGTTTCTGGAGAACAATCTCCGGGCCGACGGCAGCGTGACGATCCCCGCGGCGCTGCAAGCGTATATGGGCGGGACGAAAGTCCTGATTCCACATAAAAAATAAGGAAAGAGGCAGGAAAAATGAAAAAACTCGCAGAAGAATTCAAAGCATTTGTGATGCGCGGCAATGTGCTGGATATGGCGATCGGCGTCATTATCGGCGGCGCTTTCGGCGCGATTACGTCCTCACTGGTCGGCAACGTCATCACCCCGCTGCTGGCCTGGCTCTTCGGCTCCCCCAACACCGACGCGCTGAACATTGTTCTGCGTCCCGAATCCGCGCCCGAGGCCGGCGACGCGATCATCCTCGGTCTGGGCACCTTTGTCGGAGCGATCGTCAACTTCCTGATCATCGCGCTGGTGCTCTTCCTCGTCATCAAGGCCTTCAACAAGGCGCATGAGATGGCGGGGAAGAAAAAGGCGGAAGAGGAAGCCGCTGTCGAGGAAGAGCCCGCCCCCACCAGCGAGCAGCTGCTGGGTGAGATCCTCGAGGTGCTGAAGAACAAGCAGTAAAGCGCACACCGCGCTGTCTCGCCTCTGAGATACAGAAAAAATACAGAGACGGCAAGGGCGTGTTGCAAAATGCGCTTTTGGGGCTAAAGTCACAAAAGAATATCTCAATATAGTTACTGGGAACCGCCGATTATGGCGGTTCCCAGTAACTTTTCTCGCAAATACTTTTTTAAAATTTATATTTTGCAACACGCCCTTTTGCGCGCACGAAAGCTGCACGGCTGACGGATGAGGTGGAAAAAAGAGAATGCTTTCAGACTGTAGAAAAAGCTATGCGGAAAGGGAAAGACAAGCAGGGGGAGAGCGCCGAGAGGGGGCGGGAGTCCCCTGGGCTTGGTAGGGGCCGACGCCCTCTCCCCCGGCGGCTCGCATGTAGTTTTGAGTTTTTGGTTTTCAGGAGAACGACGCGGCAAAGCCTCCCCCGTTTGTCATCCTGAGCGGAGCGAAGCGGAGTCGAAGGATCTTTTCTCCCTGGTTGCTTAACGCTTAAGATCCTTCGACGCAGCCTCCGGCCTCGCTCAGGATGACAGGGGTGGGGGGCTGCTGTGCGGTCTTGCTCAGGATGACAGCGTGCAGGGTCGCTTCATAAATCGCCCCGACGACAAAAAAGCAGCCGGAAGCGTAATATCACGCGAAAAAAGCCCGAGGGTCGATCACCGATCGTCCCTCGGGCTTTTCTATAGAACTAAAAACGAAAAACTCACTTCTGCAAATGCGCCAGCAGGTCGACTGGGGCGACGTCCTCGGCGAGCTCAAATTCCAGCGCGTCGACAACGGCGTCGAGCTCGCTCGCAAGCTCCGCGCTGGCGGCGGCCTCGGCGACGGTAGAGCCGGTATCGAGCACGTCGCTGCGCTCGATGGGCAGGCGGATGATCACGTGGTAGCCGTAAGTGGTGAGTACGGGATCGGAGACCTGATACACCTCAAGCGTGCGGCTGGTTTCTTCAAACTCCGGCACCATCTGCCCGGCGCTGAAGAGATAGCCCGTGGGGTAGGCGACCTTGCCGGAGTCCTCGTCGAGCTCCTCCTTGAGCGCGGCGAAGCGCGCGAGAAGCTCGGCCTGATCCGTGATACCCTGCAGCTCGGCGGCGATCTTTTCGGCCTGGGCCTTTTTAGCGGCGATCGTCTCCTCGTCGAGGCTTTCGCGTGTGTTCATGTCCATGGTCAAAAACAGGATGTGATTGGAGCGCAGGTAGTCGTTGTCGGCGAGAAAACGCTCGACGGCCTCGTCGCTGATGTTTTCGGCGTCCGAGCCGTAGCGCTCGTCGTAGGCTTTCTGCAGCAGCAGGTCGCTGCGAAGCTTGGTGCGATAGATGTCCTCGGTCAAAAAATTCTCGGCCAGCAGCGCGGCCCATTCATCGGCGCCTGCGTCTTCTCCCAGCACTTCGCGCATGGTTTGCGCCTCGGCCTCGTCCAGCTCCTCGTCGCTGATTTCATAACCAAGCTCATGCGCAAATTGGTCAATGCCGGCGTAGACGCGCAGGTTTTCGTTGAGCGATTCTGTGACGAAGGCGGCGAAGCTGTGCGTCTCGTCGTAATCGGAATCCCAAGCCATGGGCAGCCCGTAGGCGGCCATGCTCTCCAGATAGTTCTCGGCGCTCAGCACGTTGCTTTCAAGCCACTGGGCGTATTGCGCCCAGGTGATTTCGCGCTCGCCGACGCGGGCGTAGACCGTGTCGGGCGCGTAGAGCGTACGGACGGCGTCAAGATCGACGCGCTGCAGCGCGCTCTCACCGCTGTCGCCGTCAAGCGGCTCGCCGGCGAAGGGGGTGTTGATCGGCGGCAGGGGCTCGCCGGGGGCGACGGGGGTCGCCTCGGGTGAGCTTGGGGCGGAGGCTTTTGTACTGCCGATCCAGAAGCCGGCGCCGCCGACAAAGACCAGCACCAGCACCAGCGCCAGCCAAAACCATTTTTTCATAGGAGCATCGTTCCTTTCTCTTTTTGCGCGCCGCATGAGCGGCGTTTGTTTACTATAGCACGTTCCGGCGAAAAGCTCAAGCCCTTTGTGCCCCGGCGCTTTGCGGCTCCCGCCACGCGGCGACAAAGCGCCGCGCCTCGTCAAGCACGTGGGTTTTCAGCTTGATTTTCAAGCTGAGACAGGGCTTGGAGCCGGCCTCCACGCGCAGTCTCCCTTTGTATTCCGGCTGTGCGTAGAGCAGGGAGATTTTTTCCATGTCGAAGTCCTTGAGCGTGAAGCGCAGATAGCCGGACTTCTGGGCGATGTCCGTGATCCCGGCATTTCCGGCCTCTCCGCGCAGCAGCGCGACCTGGATCAGCGCGCTGACGCCCGGCGGCAGATCGCCAAAGCGATCAAGCAGCTCGTCGATCAGGTCGTCGGCCTCCGGCTCGCTGCGGATCAGCGCGATCTTGCGGTAAACGTCCATGCGCTGTTCCGAGGAGGGGATATAGCGATCGGGGATGCTGGCGGCGACGGCGAGATCCGTCGCGCAGTCGGCGGGCTTTGGCACCTCGATCCCGCGCGCTTCCAGTACGGCTTCGTTGAGCAGCTTCATGTACATATCATAGCCCACGTCGATCATGTGCCCGGACTGCTCCGCGCCAAGGAGATTGCCCGCGCCGCGGATTTCCAGATCGCGCATCGCGATCTTGTAGCCGGAACCAAAGGCGGCAAAATCCCGGATGGCGTTGAGCCGCTTTTCCGCGATCTCGGTGAGCACCTTGTCGCGGCGGAAGGTGAGATAGGCCGAGGCGCTGCGCGTCGAGCGCCCGACACGGCCGCGAATCTGGTGGAGCTGGGCAAGTCCCAGCCGATCGGCGTCCTCGATGATCAGGGTGTTGACGTTGGGAATGTCGATGCCGGTTTCGATGATCGTGGTGCACACCAGCACCTGCGTCTCGCCCGAGGCGACGCTGTCCATGACTGAGGCGAGCATCGCCTTGTCCATCTGCCCGTGGGCCACGCCGACCGTGGCTTCCTCCAGCAGATCCTGCAGCTTGCGGGCGCAGCGCTCGATGTCGTCGATGCGGTTGTGCAGGTAGTAGACCTGTCCGCCGCGCTGCAGCTCACGACGGATCGCGTCGGCGACGAGATCCCAGTCGTGCTCCATGACAAAGGTCTGCACGGGCAGACGATCCTCGGGCGGCTCGTCGAGCGTGGACATGTCGCGGATGCCGGACAGGGCCATGTTCAGCGTGCGCGGGATGGGCGTGGCCGAAAGCGTCAGCACATCCACGCCGCGGCTGAGCTCCTTGATATGCTCCTTGTGGCTGACGCCGAAGCGCTGTTCCTCGTCCACGACCAGCAGACCCAGATCCTTGAAGCGCACGTCCTTGCTCAAAAGCCGGTGCGTACCGATGACAAGATCGCATTGGCCGCTGGCGAGGTCGGAAATGGTGCGCGCGCTCTGTCCGCTGCTGCGGAAGCGGCTTAAGACCTCGATGGTGACGGGAAAGCCGAAAAAGCGCTGCAGCGCCGTCTGATAGTGCTGCTGCGCAAGCACCGTCGTCGGCACGAGAATCGCCGCCTGTTTGCCGTCGAGCACGCATTTCATCACCGCGCGCAGCGCGACCTCGGTTTTTCCGTAACCGACGTCGCCGCAAAGCAGGCGATCCATCGGCACGCTCGATTCCATGTCGCGCTTGATCTCGGCGGCGCAGCGGAGCTGGTCGTCGGTCTCGGTGTATTCGAAGTTCTCCTCAAACTCGCGCTGCCATTCGCTGTCGGGCGAAAAGGCGTAGCCGGGTACGCGCTGACGCTCGGCGTAAAGTGCAATGAGCTTTTTTGCCATCTCTCGCGCCGCGCCCTTGGCCCGACTGCGCGTCCGGGTCCACTCCGTGCCGCCCAGCTTCGACAGGCGGACGACCTTGTCCTCGCCGACGCCCGTGTATTTTGTCACCATGTCCAGCTGCGTGGCCGGGACAAAGAGCTCGTCGGAGCCGGCGTATTCGATTTTGATATAGTCCTTGTCGATGCCGTCTCTGCGCATGCAGACGATCCCGGCAAAGCGGCCGATGCCGTGGTCTTCGTGTACGACGTAATCGCCGGGCGAGAGATCGGCGTAGGATTCAATGCGCCGCTGGCCGGGCGGCAGCCTTTTGCTGCTGCTGCGTTTTTCCTTGCGGCGGATGAGCTGCGCGTCGGTCAGAACGGCGAGCTTCAACCCGGGATACTCCATGCCCGAGGAAATTGCGCCGACGGCGATCAGGCAGCGCCCGGCCTCCGGCAGCGCCGAGGGGGTGGGGGAAAAGGCTGCGTCGATCCCGTGCTCCCGGAAGAAGTCCTGCAGCACGCGGGCGCGGCGCTCATCGCCGGCAAGCACCAGCACGCGGTGGGCCTGTTTGAGATAGAGCTTGACGTCGTCCGCGGCTGCCTGCGCGTTGCCCGCGTAGGAGGGAAGCTGTTTGGCCGGGACGCTGGTGATCGTCCGCGGCGGAACGGGACAGCGCCCGGCGGTAAAGGCGTCGGCCAAATATAAAGGATAGTCCTCCAGCGCTTTGACAAGCGCGTCAAAGCCCAGACAAAAATGCTCTGCGGAAAAGCCCAGCAGCGCGCGCCGCTGCAGCTCGCTGAGATCCTGAGAAAGCTGCTTCTGGTAGTCGCGCAGACGCTCGGTGCAGCGACCCGGCTGGTCGAGCAGGACGATAGCGCCCGCCGGGAGGTAATCAAGGCCGGAGGCGGCCGGATAGATCAGCGGCAAATAGCGATCGGCTTCGGGCAAGTGACCTGTGGCGGAGAGCCGGTCGGCGTCAGACAGCAGGGTTTGGCTCAACTGCAGGGCGTGTTCGCTGCTGCGCCGCCGGGCGTAGCGCGCGGCAAAGGCGCGCAGCTGCTCGGCCAGGCCTTCGGCGCCGCCCTCGGCAAAGCCGGGCAGGCTTTCGGCGGCCGGGAGAATGACACAACGCGCCAGCGTCTCGCTGCGGCGCTGGCTGGAGACCTCGAAGCGGCTCATGGAGTCGATCGTATCGCCCCAAAACTCGATGCGCACCGGCTCGCGATCCGCCGGAGAGAAAAAGTCCAAAATGCCGCCGCGGCGGGCAAACTGCCCCGGCCCCTCGACCTGATCGCAGCGGCTGTAGCCGCCGCGCAGCAGCGCCTGCTCGGCGCAGTCGATGTCGCAGCTGCCGTCGCTGTCGATGACAAAGGCGGACTGCGCAAGCGCCGCGGGCGGCAGGGTGCGCAACAGCAGACCGGTCACGGAGGCGACGGCGATGCGCGCCGCGCCGCTTTGCAGCGCGTAAAGCGCGGCGATGCGCTTTTGCTCGGCCTGCCGAGAGACGGCGAGCGTGGGATACATGCTCCATTCGCGCGCCTCGAGCACGGCGCAGTCCTCGCCGAGCATGGCGCCGAGATCGCGCGCCATGTTCTCGGCGGCGGTATCGTCCGGACAGATGACAAAGAGCGGACGCCCGGCGTGCGCGGCCAGCGCTGCGCTCAAATGCGCCCGGTGTACGGCGGAAAGTCCGGAAACGAGCGCAGGAAGCCCTCCGCTCTCCAGCAGACCCGGGAGGGCGGCGGCTTCCCTGTTTTCAAAAAAGATGGTGTTAAGGATGTTCATACTGCCGGGATTATACCACGGATTGCCTGCGGATGCAATCGGATTACAGGCGTTTTCGTAAGCGCCCAACGACATAGACGCCGGGAATCATCAGCAGACAGACGACGAGATTGACGGCGGGGACGATTTGCCGGGACAGCTGCGCGTAGGCTTCGGCCTCCGGCGCAAGCAGCACCGCCAGCAGCGGCGGCAGCGCGCCGCACAGGAGCTTCAGCCAAGGGCTGTCAGCCGGGCGCTTCCATAGTGGGGCGAGGCAGCGCCGCGCAATCAGCATCAGCGTTGCCAGCAGCAGAAAGTCTGCAAAGAGCCACAGCGCAACGATCAGCGCCTCGATGCGCTCCAGACTGTAAAAGAAGACGAGCGTGCGAACGAGGGTGAAATACGGGCGCGTCAGGGAGCCCGCCAGCTCGTGCCCGAGCGCACCGATCACGGCGGCAACCAGCAGCGACATCAGTATTCCGAGCAGTGCGATGCGTATGAAGACGCTGCTTCGCCGCCCCGGAGCTGTCAGTCCGTCAGAGAGAAAAAATAAACAGCTCAGCGCCAGCGCCGCTGCGTCAAAGGTCGGCAGACTGCCGCGCAGTACACGGGGAAACGCTCGCAAACCGAGCGGCAGGAGATTGGCCTTGTGCAGCTCCGGGAGAGAAAAAGCAAGCGTTAGCAGGATGGTGCCGATGAGCAGCGGCAGCACGAGCTTGGCAACGCGGCACAGCCGCCGCGCCTCGCCCGCCCCGGCGACGGCGGCAATCAGGGCGAGCGGCAGCGGCAGCGTACGCCGCGAGGCCAGGGGAAAAACCGTGGTGACAAGGCGCTCGGCTCCGGCGCGCAGCGTAAAGCCTGCGTAAAAGAGCAGCCAAAGCGCGGCTGCGGCGAGCGTCAGCGCGCCGACGCGTGCGCCAAGGGCTCGCTGCCAGAGTGAGGGCAGCGTTTCGTCGGACAGGCGGAGACTCTGAAAATGCCAAAGAAATGCGGCGTAGGCGGCGACAAAGGGCAAGGCCGTCAGCACCGAAAGCCAGCCGGCGCGTCCGGCCAGACGCGCCGAGGCGCCGGGCAGCAGCCGCAGCGCCGGAGTTAAGACCAGCATGGAGCAGAGTGCGAGCAGCTGGTTGAGGCTGAAGCGATCCTGTGCCTTCATGCGCCGCCCTCCGTATCCCCGAGGCCTGTCAGCGTTGCGCTGACGCTGACCGTTACCGGCAGCGAGGCCCAGCGCTCGGCAAAGCCCGGCTCCATCGCGCCCAAGCGCTCTGACGCGCGCAAGGAAAGCTGTTCCTCGAGGCCGAGAAAATCCGCCTCCCACTGCTTGCTCAGGCAAAGCACCTGCCGCACCTGCTCGGCGAGCGTGCGTTCGAGCATGCCGCGCAGGTAATAGAGCTCTGTGGCGCCGGCGGCATCCTCACGGATCTGCGCCTGCACCTCGATCTGCAGCTCGAGCGAGATCAGCTCGCCCTGCGCGTCCCAGCTTGGGTGCAGGGCGGTGCTGCCGCCGGTCAGATGAAGCGTGACGGGCAGGCCGGCCTGGTCGTTTACAACGATCTCACACAGGCCGCTTTGTCCGCATAACAGCCCGACGGCGATGGCCTGCTCGCGATCCAGATAGCCGATGAGCCGCCCGTCCCGGCAGACGGCATAGCCGGCGGCGACCACGGTCAGTGGAGGCTCGTCTGCGCCGGCGCTCTGGTCGTTTTCCGACGAGGGCTGCAGCTCCACCGCGCACAGCAGCGCGCTGCCGCGGCGCGCCAGATCGCGCATCAGCTCGGCGGCGCTGACGGTATGCCCGTCGCCCCGGGTGCGCAGATCGCTGTCCACGGAGCGCAGCGCATCGCAGATGCCATGCTGTGCGTTTCCGACACGCAACACCGCCTCGCACGCCTCCCGCTCACGCAGAACGTAGATGGGCACGCTCAAGCGCAGCTCGCCTGCGCGTGTGATATAGTCCAGCAGCGGCGCGAGACCGCGTCGGGCGGCCGCCTCGCCGACCAGCAGATGGCCGACGTGCGGACAAAACAGCTCCTCCTCGCTGATCGAAGCGCGGATGCACTCGATGGCGGCGGTCACGGAGGCGGCCTCGCCCTGCAGCCGCCGGGGCTGTCCGTCTGTGCCGGAGCTTGACGAGGAGGCCATGCTTAAGCGCACGCCCTGCGCGCTGCGGTCAAAGCCAAGCGTTTCGATTACGAGGAGCTGCTCTACCTCGCGCGCCTGCTGCCGCAGACCACAGCCGCCGAGGGAGACGCATACAATTATAATAATAAGCGCGCAAAGGCTGCGCCGGAAAAGCAAGTTCATTTTTGTCTCCTCCGATCGGGGGTGTTCAGCAGCGCATCGCGCAGCTTGATGCTCCATTGCGGCCGCCGCAGCAGCGTGCGCCGCAGGCCGGGGCCGTCGTCGCTCAAGGGCGCGGTATAGCTGCGACCGAAGCTCTCAATGCCGCAGAGATGCCACAGAAACAGACAACAGCCGAGGCCTACGCCGTATAGCCCGGCCAGAGCTGCTGCCAACAGCAGACCAAGGCTCCAAAGTCGCAGCGCCGCCGCGAGATCCTGGCTGGGCAGCGAGTAGCAGGCGATGCCTGCCGCCGCAACGACGATGATTGCGATCGGTGAGACGACGCGCGCATCGACCGCCGCCTGCCCGACGATCAGCGCGCCGATGATGCTGACGGTGTCGCCCATCGGCCCCGGCAGGCGCAGCCCGGCCTCCTGCAGCATCAAAAACGCGAGCATCATGCCCAGCACCTCCAGCGCGGTGGAAAAGGGAACCTTTTGCTTGGCTTCGATCATGCTCAAAAGCAGCCGCGTGGGGATCATCTCCTGGTGGAAGCTCGCCATGGCCACGTAGAGCCCCGGCAGCAGCAGCGCGATCAGCAGCGCCAGGTAGCGCAGCAGACTCAAGCTGCTGCTGATCAGGTGATGCTGGCTGCGGTCGCTGCTGACCTTCATAAATTCCGTCAGCGTCGTCGGCAATACCAGCCCCACCGGCAGCCCGTCCACCAAAAGACCGACGCGTCCGTCGCTCAGGTGCATGGCAAAGCGGTCGGGGCGTTCGGTGTGCAAAAGCTGCGGGAAGGGAGAGCGCGGCGCGTCCGCCAGCGCTTCTTCCAGCGGGCCGAGAGACAAAAGGGCGTCGATATCCATGGCATCCAGCCGCCGCGCGCACTCGTTCACCAGCGCGGCGTTTGCCACGCCTTCCAAATACATCAGCGCGACGTTTGTGGCGCTGCGCCGTCCAATGCTGCCTTCAATCAGCTTCAGCTGCGGCGTCGCCAAACGCCGCCGCAGCAGCGCGGTGTTAACGCGCAGGGTTTCTACAAAGGCATCCTTTGCGCCTTTGACGGATTTTTCAAGGTTGGGCTCGCCCACGGCGCGTCCGTTTTGCGCACGCAGCTCGAAGCACAGTGCGCCAAGGGCGCCGCCAAAGATCAGCGCGCAGCAGCCGCAAGAGAGCGAGCGCGAGAGCTCGTCGAGCGAAGAACAGTCCTTGACCGACCAGGCGCAAACGCCGCCGGCGAGCAGACGCTTTTTCAGCGCCTCCCCGCTCCCGGCGGCGCGCCCGGCGTCCGTCAGCGGGTACAGCAGCGTTTCGGCGAGCTCACGCCCGGAAACCAGCCCGTCCAACCAGCAGAGAATCAGCGGCCGCGCCGGATCCAATCCGGCGTCGATGTGCCGCTGCATGAAATCCGCGCAGCGGCAAAAGCGCGAGGCGAGAGCAGCGGCGTCAATGCATTCGGGCTCCCGAGGCGCTTGGTGTGAAAGTAAAGTATGCATATAGTATAGAATGAGCAGAAAAAACCACAATATTTGGGGTGTAAAAAATTTCTAAAAAAGTTTCGCAAAAAAGCTTGACAAAGCGAAAAACGCGGTGTATATTGTGCAAGCTGTCTGCGAACGGCGAAAAACCATGAAAAAGAAAAATTTGAATATCCGAAAAATTTTTCTTGACATACAGATTTCGCTGTGGTATATTAGATAAGCTGCCGCCTCGCAAGAGGAAAGGCAAAAAGATGTACCTTGAAAATTGAACAATACAAGAAGCTTATGCTAAATAAGCACCGGAAAAGGGCTTTTTAAGGGAGTCGAAAAGACTCCGTGAAAAATTCTTTTGAGAGCTGGAAAGCGATCGAATGAGATTTTAGAGCCGAAAGGCTTTAAGATACCATTATTGAGAGTTTGATCC
>JAFWVV010000018.1 GCA_017518225.1 Oscillospiraceae bacterium
GCACCCAAGAAGTAATCCGAGGAAACGATTGCTTGTAAGCCTATTGATTATAGCCTCCATTTTCTCGCCGGCAATGATTTCCAGGCTATGGGACATTTGATTCATGCCGTAGATAAAGAACGCCAATCCGCCTAGTAACGTAAATATGGAAAAAATACTCATTGCTGCCTCCCAATATCGTGTGTTACAAAATGGGCGATAAAAAAAGACTTTTACCACAACCGAAGCTGTGGTAAAAGTCTTGCTGCTTCGAACAAATTCCGGGGATAAGTCCCGTACTGACGGAATATGTTGCGCGTTTGCGCCAGCTACTCCCTAATACCGCACTTATAATATAGCACGGAAGTGCCTATTTGTCAAGAAAGAGTTCATGGGTATGAGCGAATGGGAAAGTCTTCTGCCCAATATTCAAATGATTAGTTGCTCAAAATCAGTCTGTCGGTTTTCTCACAATATCCGCAACATTTTGCAGAGAAATAAATGCCATGTTACCCTCTGTGAGAACGATACCCCTCTGTGAGAACGATTTGTCCCGGAGGGGAAGAACGAGAAATTTACATAACAACAAACGGCCGCTACGGAAATAGCTCCGTGGTGGCTGTTTTCACAGTGGCCGATGGCCGGAAGTGCTTGAAATCAAGGCTTTTTCGGGCAAAAAGGAAAGGGCGTGTTGCAAAATGCGCTTTTGGGGCTAAAGTCACAAAAGAATATCTCAATATAGTTACTGGGAACCGCCGATTTTGGCGGTTCCCAGTAACTTTTCTCGCAAATACTTTTTTAAAATTTATATTTTGCAACACGTCCTTTTATGGCTAAAGATTGATATTTTAACAGAATCGGGGCTATCGTTAGAATTCGTAACGCAAAACCGTCTTTGTACCAGCTTCTTTTCTGTAAGAAATATAGATGACAGTATGAATAGAGATAACAATAATGTCCCGCGCCGATGTGGTTCAGAGGCGTTTGGGTTTATGAATGTGCATTGTCATACATCTTTTTGATGTCAATCGGCAGACCATCAGGGATCATGTCTTTCAGTTTGTCTTCAGATCCGTTTTTGATTGCTGTTTCATAGTACCAGCATTTGAATTTCAGCATATCAAGCGTTTTTTGAAGCTGTATCATTTCAGCTTCCACAGCGGCTTTCCGTGTCTCGAACAGCTCTTTTCTCTGCGCATAGGTAGTTGGCCCCTCTACGCACCATTCCATAAACTTCTTGATATCCTTTATCTCAAGGCCGGAAGTCTTCAAACATTCAATGACCCTGAGAGCTTCAACTTCTGTTTCTCCAAATTGCCGGACGCCAGATTGTCTCTGCATCGACGGAAAAAGCCCTTCTTTGTCATAATAGCGGAGCGTTGAAATCGGGAGATTGAACATCTCCGACATCTGTCCTATCGTGTACACAAAAAATTCTCCTGAATTCATAAAATAGCCCTTGACCTAAAGTTAGGTTTAGGTATTACAATATTATTGTACCACGGTACGGCAGAAAAAACAACATCAATTTATGGAGGTTTTTTGAATATGATTAGAACGGAAGAACTCAAACTCACACAGGAATGGGACAAGACATTCCAAAAGAGCGATAAAGTCGATCACAGCAAGGTGACCTTTGTAAATCGGTACGGTATTACGTTGGTGGCAGATATGTACGTTCCGAAAGACGCAGAGAGCAAGTTACCGGCCATTGCAGTTTCCGGTCCTTTCGGTGCAGTCAAGGAGCAGTGCTCCGGGCTGTATGCACAGACGATGGCGGAGCGTGGATTCCTCACTATCGCATTCGATCCGTCCTTTACCGGCGAGAGCGGCGGAAATGTGAGATACATGGCCTCGCCGGATATCAACACCGAGGACTTTATGGCGGCAGTGGACTTTCTTTCCCTCCATGAAATGGTTGATCCGGAGCGAATCGGCATCATCGGGATCTGCGGCTGGGGCGGCATGGCGATCAATGCCGCCGCATTGGATACCCGCATCAAGGCAACCGTTGCTTCTACCATGTATGATATGACTCGCGTGAATGCCAAGGGCTACTTCGATTCTGCTGACAGCGAAGAAGCCCGTTATCAGGCAAAGACCGCCATGTGCGCCCAGAGACTTGAAGATTTGAAGAACGGTGAATATAAGCTCGGTGGCGGCGTTGTTGATCCCCTGCCGGAAGATGCTCCGTTCTTCGTAAGGGATTATTACGACTACTACAAAACCGAACGTGGCTATCATCCCCGTTCTCTGAACTCCAACGGTGGCTGGAACGTCATTGGCTGCGAGTCCTTTGTCAATCAGCCTATTCTCCAGTACAGCAATGAAATACGCAGCGCAGTTCTTCTGATTCACGGAGAGAAAGCCCATTCCTGCTATTTCAGCCGTGACGCCTATGCAAACATGACGAAAGACAGCAAGTATACAGATAACAAAGAACTTATGATTATTCCCGATGCTGTTCATACCGATCTCTATGACGGTGGCGGTAAAGACGCTATTCCGTTTGTCAAAATTCAAAGTTTCTTTGAGCAGCATATGGAATGAGAGGCAGCGTATGAGCGTAAAAAAATGGATCGTTCTGTTAGTCGGTATCGCATTGGCTTTCTGCCTTGCCGCCTGCGGCTCGGGTCAGCAAGCAGAACCGAGTACAACTGCCGACTCGAAAACAATACAAGAAAGCGGTACGGAACCGGTTGCGACAGCGCATTCAGAGGATGCGACATCGGAGCCGGAAGTCACGAATGATACAGAAAGCAAAGCAGAGGAAACTATGCACTTATTTATTGGAAATACCGAGGTTTCCGTTGCATGGGAGGTTAACGAGTCCGTAAGTGCGCTTATCGATCTGGTTAAAGCAGAACCGCTCATAATCGATATGTCCATGTACGGCGGTTTTGAGCAGGTAGGCTCTCTTAGTACAAGTTTACCGAGAAATGATAAGCAGACTACTACGGAAGCCGGGGACATCGTCCTGTATTCCGGAAATCAGATCGTCGTATTTTACGGCTCAAACTCATGGTCTTATACAAGACTGGGCAGAATCACGGACAAGACTGCCGCTGAAATGGCTGATCTGCTGAGCAACGGCAATGTCACAATGACGATTTCATACGGAGGATAATAAAATGAGCAAGGTTCTTGTTGTAACGACGAGTTTAAGGGCAAGGAGCAATTCGGATATACTCGCTGAACGGCTCATCGCCGGAGCGAAAGACGCAGGTCACGAAGTGGAGCATGTGAGTCTGAAGGGCAAGGAAATCAAGTTCTGCGTCGGTTGTCTTGCCTGTCAGAAAACACAAAAATGTGTGCTGAAAGATGATGCTGTGGAGATAGCTGAAAAAGTCAAAAATGCGGACACGCTCGTTTTTGTCACGCCAATCTATTACTACGAGATGAGCGGCCAGATGAAGACGCTGCTTGACCGTTTGAATCCGCTCTATCCTTCGGATTACCGATTCCGTAATGTCTATATGCTGGCGACAGCAACGGAGGATGAAAAGGCCACTTCGGAAAAAGCTGTATCAGGTCTGCAAGGCTGGGTGGATTGCTTTGAGAAAGCAACACTTGTTGATTCTCTTTTCTGCGGCGGCATTTCCGATCCGGGTGCGGCAACAAACAAGGAAGAAGAACTTATGGAGGCATATTGCTTTGGTAAAAGCACTTTATAAAGTAATAAGGGAATCGTTAAATTTCGTAACGCTGCCGGTGCCGAGACCCCTATAAAAGCAGAAATCCTGAGCCGAGAGACCCCCGGTTCAGGATTTTTCTTGCGGTGGAACGTATGGAAATGCCGAAAACAGCCTATTTTCACGGTGTTTTCGGCTTTTTAGGGCAAAAATATAGGATTGCTATCTTGTTAAAATAGCAATCCTATGATGGCGGAGGGTAAGGGATTCGAACCCCTGTGGACTTTTGCCCTAACGGTTTTCAAGACCGCCCCGTTATGACCACTTCGGTAACCCTCCGGATATGTGAACTCCCGATTGGGAGATCAGCAACGATATATAATTGTTTCTGTAGCGGCAAGACCGCCCCGTTATGTCCTGTTGCGGTGCCCGAAATCTTCAGATCATAGGATGCTCGCAAACGGCCCTGCTTCGGAGTCCCCTCGCACGTCTAACAAGATAGCATATCCGCGGGGGGGATGTCAAGGCGCGGGTGGAGAGAAATCTTACGCAGCGCCCGCTTATGGATGGGCGCTGCGTTCGTCGCAGAGGATATCCTCGGTCTTAACGCGCGTCCAGGAGAAATCTGCCAGCAGCTCGCGGGGCGTGACGGGCTCGTCGCGGTCGATCAGCCCGCAGAGAAAAGCGAGGCGGCCGCAAAGCGCCTCCGGGCGAAAGCTGTTTCGCAATTCCTGCATGCTGAGGCTGCCGCGGCGTTTCGATAGCTTTTCTCCGGCTGCGCTGCCGCCGCTCTCGATCAGCAGCGGGGCATGACAGTAGGAGGGGGCGCGGCCGCCCAGCGTTTCGATCAGCCAGGCCTGCCGCGGCGAGGAGGACAGCAGATCGCGCCCGCGTACGACACGCGTGACGCCCATCCGCCAGTCGTCCACGCTAACCGCGAGCTGATAGGCAAAAACGCCGTCGGCGCGCCGGATGATAAAATCGCCGACTTCGCGCGCGGGATTTTGCAGCAGTTCGCCGTAGTGCCCGTCGATCAGACGCAGCGTTTCGTCCGGGCAGCGGAGCTTCCAGGCGGGGGGACGGGGAGAGGCGCGCAGCTGCGCCTCTCGCTCGTCCGCCGTGAATCGGGCGCAGCGGCAGGAGGCGTCGTGCTCTTTCTCGCCTGGCTGCGGCGCAGAGGCGGCGGCCAAACGCTCGGCGCGGCTGCACCAGCAGGGATAGACGAGCCCGCGCGCCTCGAGCGCGGCAAAGGCCTCCTCATAGACCGCCGTGCGCCGGGATTGGGCATAGCTCGGCTCTGGCCAGCCGCGATCCCAGTCGAGCCCCAGCCAGCGCAGATCGTCCGCCATTGCCTCTGCGTAGTCCGCGCGTGAGCGCGCCGGGTCGAGGTCCTCCATGCGGAAGATCAGCTCGCCGTTCTGGGCGCGGCAATCCAGCCAGGCCAGCAGAAGGCTCAGCAGGTTTCCCATATGCAGATAACCGGAGGGGCTGGGCGCGAGGCGCGCAATGACATCTTGGTCCATAGCTTCTCCTATATGGCGCAGACCCGCCGTGGAATATGCGGCGGGTCTGGTGAAAGTTTATGCTTGGCGTTTCATGTGCAGCTCCCGCAGCGCCATGACGACGCTGATGCCGGCGGAGATCGCCAGCGCGGAGATCAGGGTGTCGCCGCCGATCTGCCTGGTCGCTGCAAGATCCCCGTGGACGGCGGCGTCCAGCGTGTAGTACAGCATGCCGCCGGGAATGAGCGGGATCACGGAGGGGACGACGATCATCGTGGCGGTGCACTTCATGTGACGGGCAAGGACTTCCGCATACAGCACGGCAAAGGCCGAGCCCGAAAAATTTGACAGAAAGAGGGAGTGGAACAGGTAATCCGTCAGCAGATAGACGCCCCAGGACAACAGTCCACCCAAGGCACAGACGAAGAAGAAACGCTTTCGCGCGCCAAAATACATTGCAAAGCCGAAGGCGGCAACGAATGCGGCGATCAGCTGATAAATCGCATCTAACATGGTCGGCCTCCTTTCAGGGGATCAGGTTCACGATAGCCAGCGCCATCATGAAGCCTCCGGCCAGCGCCGCGGCCCAGATGATCGTCTCGGCCAGACGGACGACACCGGAGATGGTGTTGCCGACCAGAATGTTGCGGATCGCGTTGGTCATCGTGAGACCGGGGATCAGCAGCATGATGTCGCCGATGAGGATCTTATCCATATGCAAGACCGGGATCAGCTTCGACACCAGACCGACGCCGAGACCGATCATCAGCGAAACGAGCATATTGGCGGCGGCGGTGTTGAGCTCCGTGCGTCCGATGCGCCCCTGCAGCAGGCAGATGATCGCGCCGAAGACTGCCGAGACCAACCCGTCCCAGAGATTGCCGCCGAAGAAAACGGCAAAGCCGCCCGCACCCAGAATGCTGCCCACGAGAACGGCGGGGAGGGGCTTTTTGCCAGCGGCGATCTTGTAAAGACGCTCACGAAACTCCGCGATGGGGATGGGCTTGGCGCAGCACTCGCGGCTCAAGGCGTTGAGCTTTTCCAGCCGGTAAAAATCCGTCGTGCCGTAGGAGCGGATGCGCCGCGTCTCGGTGATGGATTCCCGGTCGGGATAGTTCATGGTGATGGTAATGAGGGAGGGGATGACAAACACGTTCATCACGCCGCCGTAGGCGGTGCCGATGCGCGTGAGCGTGTCCTCCACGCGGCTGATCTCCGCGCCGCACTCCAGCAGCAGCTGACCCGTCTCCATCAGACAGGCGATCAGCCGGGCTTCTTCGTCTCTGGTCAGATCCATGACAGCGTCTCCGAAAACATGAGGTGTTGCGGCGCGTTTTTGCGCCGTTCGATGCGTATTGTAGAAGCAGCTGTGGAAAAAGTCAAGGAGAATTTTTTTGTAGAGAAAAAGATTGCGCGGCGCCTGTTTTCAGGCGCCGCGCCAAGCGTTTTTAATGACAGCCGCAGGAGCCGCCGCAGCCGCAGCTTCCGGCGTCCTCGTCGCCGCAGCCGCAGCCCTCGCCCTCGTCTCCGCCGCAGCCGGAGCAGCCGCCGCAGCCGTGCCCCTCGCTGCCGCCGCAGCCGCAGCCGCCCTCGCCGGGCAGAATGGGCAGGCGTCCCTGGATCAGCAGATCCGCCGCGGTGTCCGCTTCGCCGCAGTAGCCGATGACGGGGATGATGGCGTTTGAAAGCAGCAGCGCCTTCGCCTCGCCGCCCATGTTGCCGCAGATGACCGCGGAGACGTCTTCGGCGAGCATCAGCTCAACCATGGCGTCGTGCCCATGCCGATCGGAGACGTCGATGAGGCGCTTGGTTCCGGTGCTGACGTCGGCGTCCTCGTATTCGTAGATGGCAAAGCATTCGGCGTGACCGAAATGCTCGTAGATTTCGCCGCCCTTATAACTGACTGCAATTTTCACTTTCATTTTAACAGCTCCTCCACGATTTGGGCGACGGGCGCGATCATCGCACCGTCTACCGCTTCAATTTCACCGGCGTCCACCTTGGCGGCCACTGCCGGATTGATGGGTAGACGCGCAAAATGCGCAATGCCAAAGCTTCTGGCGGTTTCTTCTACGCGGCTTTCGCCGAAAATGGCGTGCTCCTTGCCGCAGTCGGGGCATTTGAAATAGGACATGTTTTCAACCAGCGCCAGCACGGGGATGTTCATCATCGCGGCCATGTTCACAGCCTTGGCGACGATCATGCTGACGAGATCCTGCGGGCTTGTGACAATGATGACGCCGTCGACCGGCAGAGACTGGAACACCGTCAACGGCACGTCGCCCGTGCCGGGAGGCATATCCACAAACATGAAGTCCACGTCCTGCCACATCACGTCTGTCCAGAACTGCGTCACCGCGCCGGCGATGACCGGGCCGCGCCAGACGACGGGCGCCGTTTCCTGTTCGAGAATCAGATTCATGCTCATCAGCTGGATGCCGCTTTGGGTGCTGACGGGCAGCAAATACTCGTCTGTGGCATAGGCGTGCTGTTCGATGCCAAAGGCCGTGGGGATGGAGGGGCCGGTGATGTCAGCGTCGAGCACGGCGGCGTGATAGCCGCGGCGCTGCATCTCGCAGGCGAGCAGACTCGTCACCAGACTCTTGCCGACGCCGCCCTTGCCGCTGACAACGGCGATGACCTTTTTTACCGAGGCGCCCTCGTGCAGTTCCTTCTTGAAATCCGTCTGACGGCTGGGGCAATTCGAGCCGCAGCTGGAGCAATCATGGGTGCATTCGCTCATATTTTTGTTTCCTCGTTTGTTCATTTTCCGCGTAAACGCGGTCTTTCTTATTATACCCTAAAAGTGCGTTCTGTCAAATGTTCTTTCTTTCGGAGAAGCGCCGGGGCAAGCTTTGAAAATAATTTGAAAAAATTCTTATTTTTTTCAAAAATCCTGTTAACATAATCTGAAAATGTGGTATAATCAGGGAAAACAAGGTCGAACCGAGGCGGCAAAATGAAAAAGATAAAAGAGAAACCTTCCAAGAGAAAGAAAAATCAATGGGCGCGCCTGTTTTTGTCCCTATTTGTTGGACTGTCGGCGGCAGCGATCACACTGTTGATTCTGATGCTGCTGGACGGTCGGCACAAGGAGTTTTTCCTGCTGGGGGAGGAGCACGTGCGTCTCGAATACGGCGAAGACTATACCGACCCCGGCGTGGAGATCCTTACGGTGGGGCGGCTGCTGCCGAGCTTTATCGAACCGGAGCGGGTCTATGCCCGGCAGACGCCGGACACGCGCAGGCTGGGGACGCAGGAGCTGGAATATCTGATCGCGTCCAACGGAAAGGAGTATCGGCTGACACGCTATCTGGAGATTGTGGACAGCGTACCGCCGCAGATCGAGCTGACGCCGATCCCGGACGGCGAGGAGCCGAGCTGGCTGCGCGGCGGTTACATAGAGCCCGGCTATCGAGCGACGGACAATGTTGACGGCGATCTGACGGCGAGCGTGGCGGCAGCTCTGGAGAATGACCGCGTGGTCTACACCGTGGCGGATCGCTCCGGCAACACGGCGCAGGTCGAGCGGCTGCTGCCGGCGGGGCTGGACGCGCCGGTGATCGAGCTTGTTGGCGGCGAGACGCTGCGCGTTCCCAGCGCCATGAGCTGGGAAGACCCCGGTTTTCATGTGACAGACGGGAAGGGAACGGATTTGAGCGCGCTCGTTACGGTTGAGGGCGAGGTCATTGCGTACCGCAGCGGGGACTATGAGCTTGTCTATCGTCTGGAAAACGCGCTCGGCGAGGAGGTCGTTGCGCGCCGCACGGTCACGGTGGAGCCTGTTCGCCAGTCGGACACGGTGATCCCGGATCAGAAAACCATCTATCTGACCTTTGACGACGGCCCCGGCCCCTATACCGACTGGCTGCTGGACGTGCTGGCGCGCTACAACGTCAAGGCGACCTTCTTTGTGACGGGCAACCAGAAGGACTACCGCGACTGCATTACCCGCGCCCACGAGGAGGGGCACACCGTCGCGGTGCACAGCATGACCCACAACTATTATGGGATTTACGCCAGCGAGGAGGCTTTTTTGGAGGATTTCATGGCCTGCGAGGACATGATCCATGAGCTGACGGGCAGCTATACGAACGTGTTTCGATTTCCGGGCGGCAGCTCGAACACCGTCAGCCGCTTCAACCCCGGCATTATGAGCCGCCTTGCGACGATGATGCCGGACATGGGCTATTACTATTTTGACTGGAACGTGGACAGCAACGACGCCGGCGGAGCCTCGTCAAGCGACGAGGTGTACTGGAACGTGGTCGGCGGCTGTTCGCACGGCGCCAACGTCGTGCTGCAGCACGACATCAAGGATTTCAGCGTCGCCGCCGTTGAGCGCATCATCATCTGGGGACTCAATAACGGCTATCAGTTTTTGCCGCTGGACGGAAGCTCATACGGCGCCCACCACGGGCTGAACAACTGATGCGGCGCATGGACAGCCCGCTCGGCACGCTGCTGCTGGGCGAGGAAAATGGCGCGATTTGCGCGCTGCGCTTTGCTTTGCCGGACGAGGAGCAGGCGGAAAACGCGCCGGAGAGCGCGATTTCGCGCGCGGCGGAGGAGTGGCTTTGCGCCTATTTTGCGGGGAAAGTGTCGGGCGCGCCACCGCCGCTCATGCCGCGGGGGACAGAGTTTCAAAAGCGCGTCTGGGCAGCGGTGAGCGAGATCCCCTATGGGCAGACCTGTACATACGGAGAGCTTGCCGCGCGCATCGGCTGCCGCAGCGCCCGCGCCGTCGGCGCTGCGCTGGGCAAAAACCCGATCTGGCTTTTTATTCCCTGCCACCGGGTGATCGGCAAGGACGGCAGCCTCACCGGCTACGCCGGCGGCTTGGACAAAAAGGCCGCGCTTTTGGCGCTGGAAGGTGTTGGCTTTTGAACACGGGGTACGGTTCCGTGTATCCCGGACACGCGGAACCGTACCCCGTGTTCTGTCCTAAGCTTACCTGTTATCCTGAGCTTGTCGAGGGATCTTTCCCTCGTGCTTTGCCGCCTGCGGGCGGTCTTCACTTTCTCTTTTCGCGAGAAAAGAGAAAGTGAAGCGAAAGAGAAAAGCGCCCGGGGAGCGTCCCCGGGACCCCTCGGGGGCTGGCTGAGTCAGACAGACAATCTTTCCGCATGCCCGGTCGCCCAAAGCCATCGCCGTCCCCAGCTTGGACACGATTGGCGCAAGGTGTAACATTTGACGGCGGCAGCAAATGCTCCGGCTCGGTCGGCGGTGGACAGTAGCCGGGTGCAGTTCTTTTTCGCGGGGCCTAAGATGCCGCTGCGGTGCTTCACTCTGTCATCCCGAGCTTGCCGAGGGGGCTTCATTTTACGGTTTTTGCCATTTGAAACAAGCGCATCATCCCCGTAGGGACGAGCATCGCTCGTCCGCGGTTTCCCCAAAACGCAAAACTAAGCCCGGAGGGGGGCTCCGTGTGTGAACACGCGGAGCCCCCCTCCGGGCTTTCTCTTGTCTTGCGCGCGCTTTACTGGATCTCCAGACTCCGCTTGGCGGGCGCGGTCTCGACCTTCTTGGGCATGGTCAGCTGCAGCACGCCGTCGGTGTAGGTGGCGGTGATGCCGTCGACCTTGATGCCGGATACGTCGAAGCTGCGGCTGTAGGAGCCGTAGAAGCGCTCGCGTTTGACGAAGTTCGGCTTCTCGGCCTTTTCGGCTTCGTCGCCGCTGTCATACTTGCGCTCGGCGCTGATGGTCAGCACATCGTTTTCCACATCGATTTTGATGTCCTCTTTCTTGAAGCCGGGCAGCTCGGCGTGCAGCTCGTAGGCGTCGCCCTTGTCCAGCACATCGGCGCGGAAGGCGCAGACGCTGTTTTCGTTGCCCCAGAAGCTGCGCTCCATCGCTTCCAGATCGCGGAAGGGATCGAAATTTGCCATACGGCGGATGTGACGGTCAAAAGGAATCAGTTCAAACATGATCAAAGCCTCCATTTCATAAGTTTGATGAATTTTGAAGGAACATTCAAACTTTTTGTTTCTTCTGATATATAAAATACGCGGCAAAAGTTAAGAAATATAGCGCATTTTATGAATAAATTGTGAATATTAGCACTCACATCGAAAGAGTGCTAAAGATAAGAAAGCACAAAGCCCGCTGTTTAGTCTGCGCAGCGGGCTTTGTGTTTATGCGCGCTTCAGGCGGTAGCAATTGAGCGTAACAGGGGATTTTTCGCCGGCGGGCGGCGTGTGGACGCGGCTGCCGACGAAGGAAAAGCCGGCCTTTTGAATGACGCGGTTGCTGCCGGTGTTTTCGTCGACCGCCTCGATATAGATGGATGGATAGCCCTCCTCAAAAAGCGCGTCGCAGAGAGCCCTCAGCGCCTCGGTCATATAGCCGTTTCCCCAATAGGCGCGGCCGGAGCAGTAGCCGATGACCGGCTCGCCGTTTGCGATTTGCACGACGTCGATCATGCCGATCAGCTCGCCGCTATCCTTCAGCTCGATGCCGTAGCGGCGCGTTTCCGGCTTGTCGTAGGCTGCCAGCCACAGATCCATGATCTTGTGGGTGGTCTCCTCGCTCTCGTGCGGCTGCCAGGTGAGGTATTTCGTTACCGCCGGGTCGCTCGCCCAGCAGGAAAAGATGCGCGGCACGTCCTCGCGCCGCAGGCGGCGCAGGAGCAGGCGCCCGGTCTGCAATTCTTTCATGGCTGTTCCTCCTGTGGGATCAGATTTTTGGTCAGCTCGCGCACGACTTCTCCGGCGATCATCAGCCCCGCCACCGAGGGCACGAAGGCGATGGAGCCGGGCACGTCGCGGCGCCCGGCCTCCGGCGCGGCGGCGAGCCGCTCAACGGGACGGCGCGGCGTTTCGCGCGAGTAGAGCACCTTGACGTGCGCGACGCCGCGCTTTTTCAGCTCCTTGCGCATGACGCGCGCGAGGGGGCACATGCTGGTCTGGGTAATGTCGGCGATGCGAAAGGCGCCGGGATCGAGCTTGTTGCCCGTACCCATGGAGCTGATGATCGGCGTGCCGGCGCGCTGGGCGGCCTCGATCAGCGCAAGCTTGGCGGTGACGGTGTCGATGGCGTCGACCACGTAGTCGTATTGCGTGAAATCAAAGTCCGCCGCCGTCTCCGGCAGGAAAAAGCAGCGGCGCGGCGTAACGGCGCAGGCGGGATTGATGTCCCGGACGCGCGCGGCGGCGACGTCCGCCTTATACTGCCCGAGGCTGCTGTGCGTGGCGAGGATCTGGCGGTTGAGGTTGGAGAGGCTGACGGTGTCGTGGTCGACGAGCGTCAGCGCGCCGACGCCGCAGCGGGCGAGCGCCTCCACCACGTAACCGCCGACGCCGCCGAGACCGAAGACCGCCACGCGGCAGCGCGCGAGCTTTTCCAGCGCCGCGTCGCCGAGCAGCAGCCGGGTGCGAATGAATGCCTCCATGCGATGCGCCTCCTTGGTCATTTTTCGTCAGTTTATCAGAAGGAGCAAAGCGCGTCAAGAGCGCCGTAGCCCGCGCCCGGAAATATGCGGTAATTCTTGCTTCATACCTGCATTTTGCCACAAGATAGAAACCGAGACGGCTGTTTCTGCCGTCTCGGTTTCTTTTTTTGGGGGGCTATTTTGCTGCCACCCCTTACGTTGGGTCAATGCTTGCTCACGCAGCGGCGCTTTCTATCCGCCGCAAGCAGTCCCGCCATACCCATGCCGGAAGCGATCAGCGCCGTGATCCAGAAGATCGGATTGCTGTCATCCCCGGTCTTCGGGGAGCCCGGCTTTCCGCTTTCCGCCTTGACGGTGAGGCTCGTGCCGGCCTTGCCGTCGTCGAAGTTCACGGTGACGGTATGGCTGCCGGTGGAGAGCTTCTGCAAGGCAGAGGCTTTCAGCGTGATGACCGTACTGCCGGAAACGGCGGTGTAATCCGTGTCTCTGACCTGCGCCGTGCCGTCGATCTCCACACCCGTGAAGTGGCTGAAGCAGCTATCGTCATCCGGGCTGCGCTTGACCGTGATGGTCACAGTGGCGCTGCTGCCCTTCGTCCAGGTGCTGCCCGCACCGCCCGTCACGGTGTAGGTGATCGTGGGCACGGGGCTTTCCGTCGGCGCGGGGCTTTCCGTCGGCGCGGGGCTTTCCGTCGGCACGGGGCTTTCCGTCGGCGCGGGGCTTTCCGTCGGCGCGGGGGTCTCCGTCGGTGCGGGGCTTTCCGTCGGCGCGGGGGTCTCCGTCGGCGCGGGGGTCTCCGTCGGTGCGGGGGTCTCCGTCGGCACGGGGGTCTCCGTCGGCGCGGGGGTCTCCGTCGGTGCGGGGGTCTCCGTCGGCGCGGGGGTCTCCGTCGGCGCGGGGGTCTCCGTCGGCGCGGGGGTCTCTGTCGGCACGGGGCTTTCCGTCGGTGCGGGGGTCTCCGTCGGCGCGGGGGTCTTCAGCTTCCAGACTGCGGTGATGGTGCAGTCGGAGCTGATCTCCACCTGCTCGCCGGGCTTGCCCGCATCCCATTGGTCGAATTCCTTGTCCGCAGAGGGCGGGGTAAAGGCGCATGCGGGCAGGGTCAGCTTTTCGCCCGCGTTGACGGTCACATCCGCCATCGTGCCGCCGCCGCCGTTGGCGTTGAAGGACACGGTGAAGGTTTTGGCGGCCTCCTTCACGGTTTCAAAGCGCAGGCTGACATCCTCGGCGGGCATGATGAAGTCGCCATAGTAGTATTTGCTCTCGGCAACCCAGGTCATGGTGACCGTGGCAAGCACCGTCGTGCCGTCCGAGGCGATGAGCTGCATCTGATCATCCTTCAGACGATAGCCCTCTTTCAGGAAAACCGTCGCATAGGACGCACTGCCGGACGCCAGATATGCCACGCCCGCTGCCGGCAATCCAGTCTCGCCAATGCCACAGCCGCAGCCCAGCGCCTCCATGTTCACACCGTCGGCGCCGGTGTCCTCCCAGCCGGTGACCCAGTTCCGGTACATGGCGGTAAAGGTCGTGTCGCCGGCAACCGTGTGCTGTTTTCCCGCCTCCGTCTGCCAGACGAAGTAGATTCCACTCGGGACAGCGCCGTCCGCATACTGCCAGCCGTAAAAGTGCCTGTTGTCGGGCGCCGCCCAACCGCTCGGGAAGGTCTTGACTGTGATGGACGCGCCCTCTTCGGCCGTCTCGGTGATCTCCGTGCCGGTTCCCTCGCCCGCTTTCCAGGTGATGGTGCAGGCGGAGTTCTTGGTGGCGGCGTAGGAAATCATAACGCCGGGTCTGTCATTCACCGGCATTGGGGTGATGCCTCTCCGTATTACAGAATAGCCCGGAATCGTGATATTGACCAAGAGGGGATCGACCTGCGTATAGTCGATCTTCGTGCTGGCCGGACACGCAGGGCTGTTATGGACATAGAAATACCCATAATAGGTCTCGCCAGCCTTCGGCTCATAGCTCAATCTGGTGCTGCAAGCGATGTCTGTATAAAAATCAGAAAAACTGGCTTCATAGTACTCCGGGGCTGGGTTGTTTCCATCGTCAAACACCGGAGTTATGCCCTGAAAGAAGCTGGGATAAACCTGCGACCCCGATATTTTTACACCCGTGGCAGCGGCATTTACGCCCTGCAGCGTGTAGGTATCCGCCGCATGCGCCGTCTGCCCCAGGGGCAAAAAGCCCGCGAGCATCACCAGCGCCAGCAGGACGCACAGGAGCTTCGATAGATTTCGTTTCATATCATGACCTCTTTTCTGAAAAGGTTTGGTATCGTTATCCGGTCATCGGCCGGGTCGTTTTCCGATATGTCGCCGCGCCTCAGGAGAAGCTCTCCAGTCTCCAGTAGGTCTTGAGGGTGCCATCATCGTACCAGGCCGATTCACCGACCTTCTCTATCTTTGCGATGGTCTGGTCCAGCGCGTCGCCGCAGGCCTCGATGGTCTCCTTGCTGAAATAAAACTGCAGAACATAGGAGCCGGAAAAGCTGTACTCGTCAAAGGCCGGAAGCTGCTCCGGCGCGGTGCACCATTCCAGATACAGCCCCTCGAGGAAGACGGCGGAAAAGGCGCCTCTTCCCACGGACTGCAGCGTAGAGGGCGTCCAGACCTTGATAAAGCGGTCAAAGGGGTCCGTGCCGTTTACCACAGAGCCCGGGTATTTGGTCAATATGTCTTCATCCGAGAATAGGTAGCTCCACTTGTCCGGATAGTGGCGACCGCACTCGCTGAAGGCGTAATCCCCGATGGTCTCCACGCCCTCCTCGATATGGATGCGCATCAGATCCGGGCTGCAGGAGAAGGCCGAGGCCGGGATCTCCTTCAGCGTACCGGGGATCGTGATTTCCACGAGGCCGGAGCCGTAGAACGCGTCGTTGCCCATGCTCTGCACGGCCTGCAGATCGACCGCCTTCAGCTGGCGGCAGCCCTTGAAGGCGTATTTTCCGATGCTCTCCAGCGAGGCGGGCAGGATCAGCTCCTCCAGACGGCTGCCCTCGGCTGCAGCATAGAGGAAGTATTCGCCGAGCTCCTTCGTTCCCTCTCCGATGGTGACGCTGCGCGCCGCCGCGTCCTGCAGGACGCCTTTTGCAGCGAGGACGGCGCCCGGGCCGAAGACCACGCTGTCAAAGCCGCTGCCGGACAGCGCCAGCTCGCCGTAGACCGTGCCCTCCGCCGGGCAGACAAAGCGGGTGCTGCCGACGTTCAAAAAGGCGTGATGGTCGATCTCGCGCACTGTGTCCGGCAGCAGGACCTCGCCGAGCGAGGCGCAGCCGGAGAAGGCGTAATCGTCGATCTCCGCAAGGCCCTTGCCGAAGACGACGCGCTCGAGCGCGGTGCAGCCTTCAAAGGCGCTGCTGCCGATATAGCTGAGGCTGTCGGGCAAAATCACGGTTTTCAGAGACGTGCAATTTTTGAAGGCCTCGCTTTCGATGTAGCTGACGCCCTCGGCGATCTCGACGGAGACGACGTCGGCATTGTCCTGGAACACCCTGGTGTTGACGCCGACGATCGCGTTTGTGCCGATGTTGGCGGGGATGACCAGCTCCGTCGCGCTGCCGGTATAAGCGCTGATCTCGCCGACGTTGTTGCACTCAAAGCCGGCGGCGTCCTTCTGGTCGTCCTCCGGGTTGTGGAAGCTGGCCGGGTCGAGCTCGAGGCTCGCCATCAGCTCCCGGAAGTCCTCGGTCTCGGTGAAGCGCCAAAAATCCTCGTCGCTTGTCCAGTCGTTGAGGTTGAGCTTCATGGACAGGGCGTGATACTCGGTGAAGGCCGTGAACAGCTCCAGCGATTTGAGCGTCGTGCCCGAAAGCTCGCTTGTGCGGATCGCACCGACCCATTCCCTGTCGCCATAGCTGAGGGTTCTGTAGTTTTCGGTGATCGTTCCGGCGGCCGTGCAGGGATCGTCATAAATGGACGAGCCGAAGTAGATGCTGCCCTTGGTTTCTCCGTTGATGCCCGCCCAGACGGTGTTGTCGCCGTTTGAGCTGCCCGACCACTTGGCCGGGAAATGCACGGTCAGACCGGGGATCGACACATCCAGCGTCGTCGAGCCCTCGTCGAAGACGAGGTTCCCGAGCAGGGTTTTCAGCTCCTCGTCCGCCAGGATCGGCGCAAGCGGGTCCGTCGTGCCCTCGGGCGCGTAGACGTGGATCAGCATGCCGCCCCAGGGGCCGACCATCACGTCGCCGAAGTTGACGATGTAAAAGGCGTTGGCCATGGTGTAGGACGCGGTGTAGCCCTGCTCGGCCTCGACCCAGTCAGGATTGCGTTCCAGTCCGATATAGCTGACCTTGTACCTGCCGCCGGCGAAGGAGGCGCTGCGATCCTCGCGGCTCACGTTCTGGTAATAGCCGAAGTCCTTGTTTTTCTCGTACATGCCGTTGAGGTTGACCTCGCTGATCTCCAGATCGCGGAAGCTCATGGGCTCAAAGCGCACGCGCCACAGCCCCTCCGGGTCGGCAAACTCGATGGCCTCGCCCAGATCCTCCGGCGTTTCCGGCAGGCTGAAGGGCACGCCGAGGGTCACGCGGCCGTATTCGTAATAATAGCTGTTGTACGGCAGGGGCGTGGGGGCCGCGCCGCCCGGGGCGTCCCCGTCGCCGGCTCCCTTGTTCCCTCCGCAAGCGGCGAGGCTGAGCGCCATGGCCGCCGCTGCAAGAAGGGCGATGATTTTCTGCTTCATTTGTCCTCTCCCCGTGTTTTGTCGTTTTATCGCTGCGCGTTTGCGCTTACTGCCCCACCGCGCCGCCGCAGAATTCGCAGCAGCCGTTGGCGTCGGGCAGGGTGCTCGCCCCGCACAGAGGGCAGATCACCGCCGTCTTCGGCGCGTTCTGCGCGACGATCTTCTCGCGCACGCTCTGCCGAAGGTCATCCAGCAGATCTTTGATCTCGTTGCCCGTGTTCAGGCAGTCGTAGTATTCGCGCACGCGGAAGGAGTCCATCGCGCCGCGGCGGCTGACCTGCCAGCCGCCCGGGGCGTTGGCCAGCACGCGCTCGCCCGTCTTGATGTAGCCGTTGCTGAGGGAATAGCGGATCTGGTCAAAGTAGGGATGGTTGACCCGGATGCTCACATAGAAGTTATAGGAATACTCATAGCGGGGCGGGTTGAAGCTGACGAGTCTGCCCTGCGCGTCCTTGTCCTTGAGCTCATGCCGGCTCTCCTCGATGTCCAGATCGCAGCCGGTGATCTGCGAGAAGTCCAGCACGTCGGGATTGGCCTCCCGGAGATCCCGGGCGGCGGTGACCACGAGCTTGCCCGCGTTCTCGTCCAGCAGGAGTTTGGTGTGCTTGCCGAGGCTGCGCGTGGTGTTGAACTGCGCCACGGCGCCGCGGTTTTCCTCGCGGTAGGCAAGCTGCGCGCGGATGTCGTTCACGCTGCTCTGCCGCCGCTCGCTGAACCAGGGCGAGAGCTTGTTGGCGCAATCCTTGCAGAGATTGCCGTCCTCTAACTTGCGGTTGCCCAGAAGGCCGATCTTTTTTTCGCAGACGCTGCAATACTTCTTGTCAAACAGTCCCATGTGATTGCTCCTTTTCTTTTTTATGATTTGTCGGTGTTTGGTTTTCTTCTGTCCTCGTCGCTGACCACCAGCCCCAGGGACTTGGCGTTCATGGCGAGCTCAAGCCGGCTTTCAAAGCCGGTCTTTTCCATGATGTTCTGTAAATGCCGCTTGACCGTGTTGACGGAGATGCAGAGCTTCTCGGCGATCTCCTCGCTGGTGAGGCTGGCGGTCAGCTCCCGCAGCACCTCCAGCTCCCGGTCCGTAAGCTCGGCCCGCGTGATCTTGCCGAAGGGCACCTTCGGCACATCGCCCGGATAGACCGATTCTCCCGCTATGGTGCGGTCCATGACCTCCTGGATGCTGTGCTCGTCGTACTCCTTGTACCAGAAGCTCTCCACGCCGATCTCTCTGGCCTTTTCCTCCCAGCTCGTCTCCGAGGTGGAGGTCGTGAGAATGATCTTGACCTCCGGCCGCCTTGCCTTGATGCGCTTTGCGGCGGTGAGCCCGTCGATCCCCTCCTGCATCATCACGTCCAGGATCAGAAGATCCGCCTCATGCTCACGCAGAAAGTCCACAGCCTCCTGCGCCGTCCGAAGTCCGGACAAAAGCTCGTAGTCTGTGGCGGCCCGGACGTACATCTCGAAGAAGCCTCGGGAGATGTTCTGATCGTCCGCCACGACGACCCGTGTTTTTCTGCTCAAGCTGCACGCGCCTCCTTTTCGGAGATTGTCAGGGCAAAAGGGGGATCCTGCGCCCTGCCCACGGTTTCGTATCATTATAGCGGATGCGCAGGGTGTTTGTATATCACCCATTTGTACCACTTTTTCGGTTTTGGCCAAAAATTTCCCCTCGCGCCGGGCAGCGGCGCAAGGGGAAATCCATAGCGTCCGTCAGGCATCCGGCAGACGCGGAATGTGCAGGGCCAGCACAAAGGCCGGTTTGCTCTCTATGGACATCCTTCCGCCTGAACCTTCCACCTTTTTTCGCAGGGACAGCAATCCGCCGCTCTCGGCAATCTCCGCCTTCGGCGGTTTGCCGTTGTTGGTAATGGAAAGATGAATGATCGGATCCTTTGACTCCGATCCGCTGCGCTCCGGATGACAGGTAACAGTGACCGTATCCCCCTCGGCGTGCTTGACGGTATTGGCGGCGCACTCGGAAACGGCCTGGGCGATGATCTCCCGAATGTGCGCCTCGCGGGGCGTGCTGCCCTTGATTTCTACGCGAACGCCGATGCTTCCTGCGGCGGCGACGGCCTCGTCCAGCGCGTCTGTCTGCCTGTCGCCCGGCTGCTCGATCTCGCCCAAAAGAAAACGGTTCATCTGCCGGGTGGCGAGATGCACCAGCTTCGGATCGGTGCTTTCGGGATGGCTTAAGTAATGCTTGCCCATGAGCAGCACCTGCCCCAGCTGATTGTGCAGGGCGGCTCTCGCCTTTACCTGCTCCTCGGCCACGAACATGTCGCCGGACAGCTCCGTCACCGCCCGCATACGCCGCTGGATGTCCCGGAGCCGTTCGTTCTTTTCCCTGAGCTCCTCGATGATGCGAACCCGCTCGGTCACGTCCCTGGCGGTGAGCTGACGGTATTCGCTTTCATCCAATAGCAGCGGCTCGTCTTCAAAGAGCCAGACCCTGCCGTCTTTTGCGGGGACAAGGAGCTGTCCGTTCCGGTCCATGCGCATTTGCGCAAGCCTCGTGGTAAAACGCTTCGCGTCGGCCAAAAGCTCGCCGGTAAGCTCCCGGCAGAGCGCTTCCATCTTCAGGTTGGACAGTCGTACCGTACCGTCCGCGTCGCTGATGGCGATCCCCTCGGGCAGGAGATTTACCGTCTGGCGGATGACGTCGCTTGTCAGGTGGTTTTTCCGGTAACGCCGACGGTCGATCTCGGTGTAAAGAAGAAGCCCTCCCAAGCTCAGCTCCGCGAGCGCGTATATGAGCCAGGGCAGGGCAAACAGCGCCCGCTCCAGGGGCAGATAGCGGCCGCTGAAATTCACCGCCGCGTGTCCGGCGTCCATGAGGATCATGAATAAAAGGAAGGTCAGAAGCTGCGTGGCCAGGGAAAGCAGACGGGCCTTCCCGCCCCGCTTTTCCAGAACCACGCGGAGCAACACAGAGAGCGTCCCGATGACAAGGGCGAGGGAAGCAAGACAGAGAAAATACCAGAGGAGCGTTCCGTACAGAGCGTTCAGGCTTTTCATGCCGCCTCACCTCCCGTCTTCCTGCGAATGGTCAGGTAGGTGGTAGCCTCCTCCTGCCTCCGCTCCACCGGCAGGGCGGTGGGCGGCAGCATGGGAGCCTCGGCGGCCTCCAGCGCCATGCGCAGACCGTCTGCGGTGAGGGAGACGGTCATGCGCTTCATGCAGGGCAGATAGGCCTCCACCACCGCCTCAAAGCTGTCGTAGAGCTTGTGGACAAGGGGCAGTGGAAAATCCGTATACTCCTCGCCCACGGCGGCGGCCTCGATTCCGCAGCATTTCAAAAACCGCGCCGACTCCTGCAGGGCCAGAAACAGCTCCCGGTTGCTCTTTGGCAAGGCATCCTCCGTCAGCAGAAGCAGGTTGCTTTTACGTTTAGAGTAGGCGTTTAAGACACAGACCCGCGCCAGCGCCGCCGGGAAGCTCCCATCCTCCGGCGAAGTTCCCTCCAAAAGCACGGCGATCTCCTTTTGCTTGCGGTAAATGGCCGCGGCGATCTGTCGGTAGACCTCGGCCTCCGCGTCCAGCCGGGCCTTCTTTTCCTTCAGCTCGTTTTCCACCCGGATCAGGTCGTTTTCCTCGCTTAACAGCTCGCCCACCGATTCCAGGCGGCGGTTTTCCTGATGGAGCTCGCTTTCGTCCTCCGTCCAGAAGGCGTAGCCTGCGGCGAGCGCCATGCCGGACAGCTTGGTGTCCTCCGTGATATAGCGGGGTGCAGCCAGGGACGAGAGCAGCTCGTCCCTCGACGCGTCGATGGGGATGGCGCTTTGATAAACGCTCGTTAAGTGCTTGTCGGTGATTTGCACCGGGAGGGAGAGCTTTTCAAAAAAGCGTACATGGTTTTCGTTGTACGGGATCAGACGGCCGCGGATGCAGCTCTCCAGAATGGCCATCATGCCGAAAACCCGGATCTCCGGGGTATTGTACATGCTCGGCAGATGGTTTCGCTCGATCACAAGGACGTTCAGAAGCTCCATGCCAAGCCAAAAACCCACCACCAAAAGCACATAGCCCATGACGCCGCCAAAGCGTTTTCTCGTCAGGTGAAGCAGGAGCATGATGCCGGAAAGCGCCATCAGCCCCATCCAGGCATGGAGCAGATAAAAGCCAGGCCTGTAGCTGTACAGCCCGCTTTTGATATCAAAGGAGGCCAGCTCTACTTTGGGAAGATAGACAAAACCGTGCAGATCGTTGGTCAGCGCCAGAAGGCAGAGCAGGAGCGCAGGGACCAGAAGCCAAAGTTCCTTCCGGCCTTCGTCCTTTTTCTCTCCCCGCCGCATGCGAATGGCGGTCATCAGAAAGAGCGTGGGGATCAAAAGTGTATAAATCCAGTAGGCATAGGTGGTGTAGCGGCTCACGACAATCTGGCCGGTGAGGATGCGGTATTTGAATGTCCGAAGCAGAAACGCGGTAAGCATCAGTGCCGCCGACAGCAGGATATAGCTTCTTGTTCCGGAGGGGAGCAGCCTTGTACGTACCGACTGCGCCCAGAAAAGGATCATCCCCGCATAGATGGCAAAGTTCAGGGAAAACATCAGCGAGTCCAGCAGCGTGATGCCGGTTCGTGCCAGCAGATTGCACACGCCCGCCAAAAGATAGAAGCCGATGAACAGCCATATGCCTTGCGTCTGCTTATTCTCTTTTTTCATGGGCCGCGACTCCTTTCCCGTGATTTTCGGGGCGCGCCCGGCTCTCTGGCATGCCTCATGGATACAACGCCTCCCGCGCCGACACATCGCCTTTCCTGCGAGCCTCCGAGTAAACCCAAAATCACAGAATGTATTATATCTGAATATCCGGACGGTTTCAAGTGGGCGCGGCCCATCACCGCTCTCAGCCGGAGGCAGCGCGCGAAGAAAGCCGGGAAAAGGGGCAGGCGACGAGCCGTATTTCCCCGTATTTTCCAAGACAAAGAGCTGTTCTTCAACAGCGGTAAATGACGGCCTTTTCCCGCCGTGCGCGCCTATAATGAGGGCATCTTACGAGAAACGGCCGCGCACGGCCGGGATCGACCTGGGGGAGGAACAATGAACATGGAAGAACGGGGACGCTTTGCGGCGCTGAAATCGACTTTGGCGCAGCCTCGGATGGACAAAAATGTGCGCCTGCTGCTGCACGGAAGCCTCTTTTTGCTGCTGGGGCTGAGCTTGAGCTATGCGAGGGTGTTTCAGGACGGCGCGCCGCTGGGCATTGCGATGACTGCGGCGGCGGGGCCGGCGCTGGCGGGCGTTTGCGCGCTGGCCGGAGCCGCGCTGGGCTATTTGAGCGGGGGCTTAAGCTGGGGAATCCGCTATGTGGCGGCGGCAGTTCTGGTGTACACGATCGGCTTCGTGTTTCAGGAGACCAGAGCGTACAAGCATCGGCTGTTCATGCCCTGTGCGGCGGCGCTGGTGACGGCGGCGACGGCTCTGCTCGGCACTTACGGTCTGACGGCAGGGGGGATGCCGCTGCTGGCGCGCTTTGGCGTGGAGAGCGCGCTGGCCTTCGGCGGAACGTATTTCTTTCGCGAGGCCTTTTCCCGGGAAACGCCGAAGAGCGAGAGCGCCGAGCAGCGGCGCGGTACGGCGCTGCTGATTTTGCTGGCCGGGCTGCTGATGGCCTTGAGCCGTTTGAGCGTATTCGGCAATCTCTCGCTCGGGCGTGCGGCGGCGCTGCTGGCGCTGATGTGCTGCGCGATAAAGGGCGGGATTATGACGGGCGCCGCCGTCGGCACGGTGCTGGGGTTGGCGATGGATTTGACGGTGATCGGCGGCGCGTACTACACGCCGGTCTATGCCTTGACGGGTCTGCTGGCCGGGGCCTTTGGGGCATACGGGCGTTTTCTGTTTACGCTCAGCTTTGTGATTGCACAGGGGCTCGCCGTCGTCGGCTTATGGCGAGAGGGGGCTGTGATGGGCAGTCTTTATGAATGCATGGCGGCCTCAATGCTTTTTTTGCTGATGCCGGGCTCGTTTCTCAGCCGGGCGGGGCTTTTGCTGCAGCGTATGGAGCGCGGCGCCGGAGAACTCGGCCTGCGCCGCTTTATGGCGGCGCGTCTGGGCGCGCTGGGAAAGGTCTATGACGATCTTTATGAAACCGTTCAGCAAAACCTGACGGGGGAGAAAAACGACGAGAACATCGCGCGGGTCTTTGACCGCGCTGCGGACGCAATTTGTGTCGGCTGCAAGGAGAAAAACCGCTGCTGGAACGCCGACTACATGGACACGCTCTCCGCCATGAACGACGCCACGGCTGCAATGCGCCGCAACGGAAGTCTGGCGGAGGAGGATTTGCCGCAGCATTTTCGCGACGGCTGTGTTGCCCCCGGCGCCTTTGTCGCGGCCGTCAACAGCGAACTGCGTGCGCTGGTCTATCGGCGGCAGCTGCGCAGCCGTCTGGACGAAAACCGCAGCGTCGCCTGGGAGCAGTATCACGATATGGCCGGATTGCTTGAGCGCATCAGCCGCGACCTCGGCGAGGGCGGCGGCGCGGAGCCGGAGGCGGAACGGCGTCTGCAGCGGTATCTGCGTTCGCTGGAGATCGAGGCGCAGACAGCGGTGTTTCGCGCGGGCGGGCGGCTTCGCGTGCTGATCGACGGAGCCAATCTCGCGCCGCTGCTGCGTGAGGACAATTATCTGGACACGCTCTCGTCCATCGTCGGCGCGCGCTTGTGCCAGTTGCAGGAGCCGGAGGAGATCGCGGGACGCCTGACGCTGCTGGAGGCGGAGCCGCTCGCTGTGTCTGTCGGCATTGCGGCGATGAAGAAAAAAGGGGAAAGTGTCAGCGGCGACAAGGGCAGCTACTTCAAGACCGACGACGGACTGCTGTGCGTCATTCTCTCCGACGGCATGGGCAGCGGCGGCGAGGCTGCGCGTGACAGCGCCCGGGTGGTGGAGATTCTGGAGCGTTTTCTGCGCAGCGGCACAGAGCCCGCCGTCGCCATGCGGATTCTCAACTCCGTAATGCTGCTTCGCTCGGGCGAGGAATGGGGCTATGCCACGGTGGATCTCGTCTGTGTGGATCTGTTCAGCGGAGAGACCTGCTTTTACAAATACGGCGCCGCGCCTTCGTATGTGAAAAGCGGCGGACGTATCCGACGCATCAAAAGCGAGACCCTCGCGCCCGGACTCTGGCCCGGAGCGGGCGATACGCCGGACGTGGTGCGCATGCGCCTGCAGCCCGGCTCGACGGCGATTATCGCGACGGACGGCGTGCTCGTCGAGCAGGAGGACGGCTGGCTGCGCGAGCTGATGAAAACGGATCGCACGGACATGAAGGCGCTGGCCAAAACGGCGCTGCGCACGGCGGAGGAGCGATACGGCGTGACCGACGACATGACGGTCATTGCGGTGAGACTGGAGACGCGCCGATGAGGGCGCTGCCGAAAAGCGCGGTCGAGCGCGCACCGCGTACGCTCAAAGGCACGAGCGAGCAGGTGATCCTTGTGCGTCTGCCGGTGCCGGGCATGTTTCGCGAGGCGGTGTTTTTTCTGCATGAGGACTATCTGCGGCGCGGCAATTTGAGCCGCGAGGCACTGCTGCGTCAGGCGCGGGAGGCGGCGGAGGACTACGTCGAGCCGCTGTGCGCGCAGCGCGAGGCGCGGATCTGGTGGCCTTATCCGCTCTGCGTGCTGCTCGGCGCCGCCCTCGGCCTCGTGCTGGGGCTGATGCTTTGAACAATCGAAAACGACGGAAAGGAGGAAAAGAAGCCGCCCCGGTTGAGAATGATCTCAACCGAGGCGGCTTCTTGTTCATGGTTCATGCGCGCGAATGGGCGCTGAAAAAGAGCTCCTTGCAAGCTATCCCTCGTTCGAGGCATAGTACTGCGCCTGGGCGTTCCAGAGCGCGTGATATTTGCCGTCCGCCTGCGCCAGCAGCGCCTCGTGCGGGCCGGACTGGACGATCTGCCCCGCGTCAAAAACCAAAATCTCGTCGCAGAAGCGGCAGGATGAGAGGCGGTGGCTGATATAGACCGCGGTGCGGTCGTCCACGATCCGGTTGAGCTGGGCGTAGATCTCCGCCTCGGCCATCGGGTCGAGCGCGGCGGTCGGCTCGTCAAGAATCAGGAAGGGCGCGTCGCGGTAGAGCGCACGGGCGATGGCGATCTTCTGCGCCTCGCCGCCGGAGACCTCCACGCCGTTCTCGCCGTACTGGCGATAGAGCAGGGTGTTCAGTCCCTCCGGCATAGTCTTCAGCCGCTCGCCGAAGCCGGCGTCCGCCAGCGCCTTTTTCACCCGCGCCTCGTCGTAATTGCGGCTGCCGGCGACGTTGTCGCCCAGCGGCTGGGACAAAAGCTGAAAATCCTGAAACACGACAGAGAAAATGTCCATGTAATCGCGGTAGTCGTATTTTTTGATATCAATGCCGTTTAGAAGGATTTCGCCCTCCTGCGGGTCGTAAAGGCGGCAGAGGAGCTTGATGAAGGTGGTTTTGCCGCTGCCGTTCTCGCCGACGATGGCCATGCGGCTGCCAACCTTGAACCTGACGCTCACATCCTTCAGCGCCCAGGTCTCCGTGCCCGGATAGCGGAAGGAGACATTTTTGAATTCGATCTCGTAGTTGCGGTCAAGCCGCTTTTCGGTGGTGAGCGTGCCCCGGTACATCGCGTTGGGGATATCCAAGAAGCTAAAGACGGAATTCAAAAACTCCCCGTTGCTGCGCAGCTCACCGAGGCGGGAGAAAAGCGTTGTCAGATTGCCCGACAAGGATGTCGCTGCGCCGACGTATTGCGTGACGGAGCCGACGCCGAAGGCCCCGGCAAGCGCCTTGAGACAGGTGAAGACATAGATGACGCCGGTGAAGACGGCAGGCAGGCCGGCCGAAAGAGCGAGGTCGACGCCGCCGCGCCGCCGTGCCAGCCGGGCAAAGGGTCCCTGCGGCCCGAAGCTCTGTTTTTTTGCATAGGCCAGATAGTGCTCGGAGATCTTATACTGATCGTAAATGCGTACATCAACATCGCGTTCGCCCGGCCCCAAAAAACCAAAATAGCCAAAGAGCCGGTTACCGAGCCGCGCCTCGCCGGCCAGCGCGGCCTGCTGCATGCCGTAGCGGGTCTCCAGCCGCCCGGAGAGCGCGCTGAGCAGCAGCATGAGGCCGAGCAGGGCGGGAAGAAACAGGGGGCTGTTGAGCAGGGCAAGCGCGCCAGCGCCCGCCGGGATTTTGGCGATAAAGAGGCTTGCCGTCAGCGCAACGGCGCTCAAAATGCCGGTCGCGGCCTTGATCAGTTCGGCGTAGAGAAAGGGAACCTTCGGCAGCCCCCAGCCCATCCAGTTTTCGCTCTGCACGATCTGTGTGCGCAGATCGTAGGTGGCCTGCTTGTCAATGTCGGCAAAGTCCATCTGAAACAGCTTGTCGGAGAAAAGGCTCTCTTTCAAATGGTAAAAGACATTTTGGCGCGTCGCTTCCCAGCGGACAAGCATCGCCTTGAGCAGCGCAAGCACGCCGCCGGCGGCGACGGTGATCCACACCCACAGCCAGAGCTGCTCGGGCTGCCGCGCCCCGGCCAGCTCGCCCAGGATCCGGGCGGAAAAGTAGATCAGCACGAAGGGGATCACGGCGGACACGAGATTGCTCAGGGTGATGGCCGGGAACATCTGCGGATCAAGCCCGTGCAGCAGCTTCATGGCGCGCCATTGGAGCTTCCATGCCTGGCGCAGCGGCATCTGTTTTTCTTTTTCCATCAGAAGTCCCTCCCTTCCTGATAATAGCGGCTTTGCACCGCAAAGAGCTTTGCGTATTCTCCGTCTTTGGCAAGCAGCGTCTCGTGGCTGCCCTCCTCGGCGATTTTCCCGTCTGCGAGAAAGAGGATGCGGTCGCAAAAGCGGGTAGAGGCCAGTCGGTGGGAGACGAAAACGGCGGTCTTGCCGCAGGTCATTTCGTTGTACTTGCTGTAGATATCGCTTTCGGCAAGCGGGTCGAGCGCGGCGGTCGGCTCGTCAAGCAGCAGTAGCGGCGCGTCGCGGTAGAGCGCACGGGCGAGCATGAGCCGCTGGGTCTCGCCGCCGGAGAGCAGTACGCCCTCCTCCCAGACATCGCGGCCGAGCTTGGCGTCGATCCCGCCCGGCAGCGATTCGATCTTTTCGCACAGTCCGGCGAGGGCGAGGCAGTCCCGGACTCGCTCGCGGTCGATGCCATCGACGCGCTGCGCGACATTCTCCGCCACGGAGACGTCGAGTATGGCAAAGTCCTGAAACACGGTGGAGAGCTGCGCGTAGTAGTCGCGGCGGTTGAAGTCGCGGATGTCCACGCCGCCCAGCAGTACCCGCCCCTCGCTCGGGTCGAGCAGGCCGCAAAGAAGCTTCACCAGCGTCGTCTTGCCAGCGCCGTTGAGCCCCACGATGGCAAGCTTTTCGCCCGGCTTGACCGTCAGATCCAGCTGGTGAATGGTGTCCGCCTCCGCGCCGGGATAGCGGAAGGAGACCTTTTCCAGCCGCAGCTCACAGCCCTTGGACAAATCCGGCAGCGGCAGGCCGCCCGTGAAACGGAAGGGCTCCGGCGTGTCCAGATAATCACGGATGGCGTTGAGCTCCAATCCCTCCTTGTGCAGCTTGACAAATTCGCCCAGGATGCCGGTGATCCACGCGGTGAAGCCGCTCACCGCCGTAAAATACAGCAAAAAGCGCGAGGCGGGAAGACCGTCAACGAGCGCCATGCGGATGAGATAGAAGTAGGCGACGCCGTTTCGCAGTACGCCCAGCAGCACGTCCGCAATATTGCCGAGCAGCTTTTGCTTTTCGCTTTTCAGGATAAAGGCCTCGTAGAGCTTCATGATGCTCTCGCGCAGCTCCTGCAGCCAGGGCGCGAGACCGAAGATGCGGATATCCTTGGCAAGCTCCCGGGATTCGGCTTTTTTCTGGATGTAGTACAGCTTTTTGTCGTAGTCCGCCTCCTCCTCGCGGTGGCGGTAGCGCCAGGTATCCGTCCGGCGGGAGATGAAAAAGCTGAGCGCAGTCGTGGCGACGACAGCCAGCATGAGAACAGGATTCAAGCCGCTCAGCAGCGCGAGATAGACGGCAAATCCGATCAGGTTGGTCAGCAGCATCGAGAGCGTCGACCAGATATGTTCACTGGCCTGATCGTTGCTGCCGGTAACCGCGCCGGCGCGGCTCATGAGCTTGAGCACGGCCGGGTCGAGCAAATTGGGATAGGCGGTTTCATGGGTTTTTCGGTTGATCTGCGCGATGAGCCCGGTGCGCAGGCCGATCCGCCCATACAGCGCGTTTTCAAGCACATAGCGCTGCAGCCCGTTCAGCAGGAAAAGCGCCCCGGCGAAAAGGCCGATGGTCGCGAGCAGAGAAGTGACGGATGCCTGCTGCTCCACCCTTTGAAGGATTTGCGGCGCGATGAAGAGCTCCGCCAGATTGATCGCCACGCCGATCAAGGCCAGCAGCAGCACAAGCAGCAGCACGCTTTTGCCGTTTTTCCACGCATGCGCGAGCATCCAGCCGATGTTTTGGCGCGCCGTGTATGTTGGCTTTGTTTTCTTTTCGGGCATGTGTCATGCCTCCTTTTCTTGACGCTGACCGGAGTATAGCAAAAACGATCCGCCTCCGGGGGAACGGGGGACGAATCGTTGCTTTTTGGGGATGAAATGCATTATTGCTGCGGCAGCAAAATCTCCGTGGTGAAAGCGCCGCTTTCCGAGTTGCGGCTGAGGTAGCCGCCCAGACGATCGACCACCGCGTCGATGCGCACGAGGCCGAGGCCGTGACCCTCGCCCTTGGTGCTGGAGAAAACACGCCCGGTCTTCTGCCGCTTTTTGTCGGCGGTCAGGTTGGTGAAGGAGATGTAGAGCTGAGTGTTTTTCATGTCCATATAGATCCGGATCATGCGCTGATCCTCCGGCAGCTTCAGACTGGCCTCGATGGCGTTGTCAAAAAGATTGCCGAGGATGACGCACAGGTCAATGTCCGAGGTCGTCAGCGCGAGCGGGATATGCGCGTCCGCGTGGACGGGGATTTGCTTTGCCTTTGCCAGCGAGATCTTGCTGTTGAGGATGGCGTCTGCCATGGCGTTGCCGGTTTTGATGACGGTGTCCACCGTCGCAAGATCCGTGTCAAGCTCGTCCAGATAGCTCCGGATAGCGTCCATGTTGCCCGCAGCGGCGTAGGCCTTCAAGGTCTGGATGTGGTTGCGGTAATCGTGCCGCCAGCCGCGGATCTGCCGGTACATATTCTCCACCTCGGCATAGTGGGTCTCGATCAGCTCGCGCTGATAGGCCGCGATCCGCTGATCCTCTTTTTTCTTGAACAGGCGCATGGGCGGCCTCCTATGTTCTCGCGATGATCGCGCGGTTGAGCGCGTCATACTGCCCGCGCGGCAGGGGGATCGTGCTGCCGTCGGAGAGCATGACCTCCGTTTTTGTGATACGGCGAATACAGGTCAAATTCACGATATACGAGCGTCCCAGCCGGAAAAAGCGCTCGTCCAGCTCTTTTTCAAAGTCTCCGAGCGTGCGCTTGACGGTGACGGACTGCCTGCCGTGGACGGTGACGTAGTTCTGCTGCACCTCGAGATAGCGGATCTCCCTGACGGGCATGACAAGCGTTCCGTCAACGCTTTTGAGCAGCAGCTCCTTTTCGTTCTTTTTCAGTCGCTCCGCCGCCCGGTCAAGGACGCCGAAAAGCTGCTGCTTTTTGACGGGCTTGATCAGATAGTGCAGCGCCGCCACGTCGTAGCCGTCGGCAATATAGTCGGAATATCCGGTGATGAAGATGATCTGGATGGATTCGTTATCCTTGCGGATCGTTTTGGCCATGCTTACGCCGTCCATCTGCCCCATCTCGATATCGAGCAGAAGGATATCAAAATCCTTTTCCTCCTCGTAGTGGAACAAAAAGGCCTCCGCGGAGGGATAGCTTTTGATTTCAACAACCCGATCCGCTGCCCATTGGCGTACAAAGCCGGCAACATAGGCAGCGTCCGCCGCACTGTCGTCGCAGATTGCGATTTTATATGTGTAATGCTTCATGTTTTCTTACCGTCCGGCCAGCTTCAAAAACCGGGCTTCGTTCATCTGCTCGTTGGTCAAATATGCCCCGTTAAAAAACAGCGCATAGCTCGTGACCGGGGTCGGCGCGTTTTGCGCGGCCTCGCGGCTTTCCAGATGAATCGCCCGGAAGGGGATGCCCCGCGCCCGCGCCGCCTCCGTCACGAGCGGGACGTATTTGGCGTTAAAGGGGCACTGGCTCGTGTAATAGAGCAGATATCCGGGCTCGTCCACGCGGGGGTGCTTGGCGCAGTCTTTGAATTTCGGCGGCTCCGCCCCATCGGAAAAGGGCAAATGCCAGAGCTGTACGCCGTTGTCGGCTTCGTCGCACACGGAAAAGCCCTTGTGTTTCAAGTATTTCGGGTCGGCGAGAAAGGGCCTCTTTTTGGCGGCGGAGAGAATGCACAGCCCCTTTTTGCCCTTGGTCTTGCTGTCGTCGATGCAGGCGGAAAGCAGATCGTTGGAGTAGCCGTGCCCCTTGAACGAGCCCGATACCCACAGACAGTCGATGAAGGTGTAGCCCGCCGCGAGGATCGGGTTCCATGCCATCTCCGCCGGGAGATATTCGATGAAGCACTTGCCGCGCTCCACGCTCTTCAAAAACACCAGACCGTCTGCAAAACGCTCTGCGAGCCAGGCCTTTTTGGAGGCCACCTGCACGTCCCTGTTGTTGGAGATGGCGCAGCAGATATGCTCCTGCGCAAGGTTTTCTTTCGTTACCCGGATGTATTCCATCGCTTGCTCCTTTCCGGACTCGTGCCGCCCGCATCCAGCGGCAGCCTTCTACCGCTGTTTACAGATGAATTACGTAATAGCTAAGATCTCGTTCACGATCCAGATAGCTCAGCTCTTTTTCAGAGAAATGACTGTAGCGCATGCCGCATTTCTCCATCACCCGGCGCGAGGCCTCGTTGCCCGAAAAAAACGATGCGCAGACCGTGTGCATTTGCTTTTCCCGGTGCAGATACGCGAGGAATACCTCTGCTGCTTCTGTCGCATAGCCCCGGTTCCAATACGACGAGCCGAGAGCATAGCCGATTTCACAGGCGCCGTCCTTTTCGTTGAAAAACAGAATGAGGCCTATTAGTCGTCCGCTTTCTTTTAATCGAATGGCAAAAAGATTCTCCCGCCCAAGATAAACGGAAAAGTCAAATGTGTCCAGCGTCTGCTCGTATTGGCACATAAAAGTCTCAAGCACCTTTTTGTCGTGCGAAACGTTAACGAAATAATCCTCTTTATCAGTCTCGCGGATCGCATCGAGAATCAAACGCTCGGTCTCCAGTCTCATCGCATTGCGCCCTCCCGTCGCTTGCCGGTCGTGTTCCGTCTGTTTTTCCGCGTCCAGCATACCACAGCGCCCCGGGCTGTGCAAGCCCGGGGCGCATAAATGTTATTGTCGTTATGCCGGAGAATTTCTTCCCAACAGCCAATCCACAGATACTTTCAGAATATCTGCAAGCGCGTTAAAGAGGGGAATGCGCTCGTTCTTCAGCGAAGAGATAAAACGCGTGAGATATTTCAAGAAAGGCTCAGCCAAGGTATTCATATCTCTTCCTTTGTTTCATGCCAATCCTGGAAAGTGATGGAAAGGGCGGTGGCGGTCATTGATAGCGCCGTCACCGCCCTTTGGGCTTATTGCTTGTTTTGCTTTTTGTTTATCTGCCGCTTTGCGCTTTCTTTTTCCGAATACCGAGCAAAACACACACCATCGCAATCAGGGAGGCGATCATCATAGTGAGCCACAGCGCCAGATTGCTCTCGTCGCCGGTCTTGGGAGATGTGGGCGTACCCGTGCCGGAGGCTGCCTTAACGGTGAGGCCGGTGCTGGCCTTGCCGTCATCGAACTTCACGGTCACGGTATGGCTGCCGACAGAGAGCTTTTGCAGCGCGGAGGCTTTCAAGGTGACCACGGTGCTGCCCGCGACGGCGGTGTAATCCGTGTCCTTGACCAAGGCCACGCCGTCGATCTCCACGCCGGTGAAGTGGCTGAAGCAGGTGTCGTCGGCCTCACTGCGCTTGACCGTGATGGTCACAGTGGCGCCGCTGTCCTTTGTCCAGGTGCTGTCCGCGCCGCCCGTCACGGTATAGGTGATCGCGGGCGCAGGCGTTTCCGTCGGTGCGGGGGTCTCCGTCGGTGCGGGCGTCTCCGTCGGCGCGGGCGTCTCCGTCGGCGCGGGCGTTTCCGTCGGTGCGGGGGTCTCCGTCGGTGCGGGCGTCTCCGTCGGTGCGGGCGTCTCCGTCGGCGCAGGCGTCTCCGTCGGCGCGGGCGTCTCCGTCGGCGCGGGCGTCTCCGTCGGCGCGGGGGTCTCCGTCGGTATGGGCATCTCCGTCGGTGCGGGGGTCTCCGTCGGTGCGGGGGTCTCCGTCGGCGCGGGGGTCTCCGTCGGCGCGGGGGTCTTCTGCTTCCAGATCGCCGTGATGGTGCAGTCGGAGGTAATGTCCACCTGCTCGCCCGGCTCGCCGGCGTCCCACTTGTCAAACTCCTTATCCGCAGAGGGCGGCGTAAAGGCACATTCGGGCAGCGTCAGCTTTTCGCCCGCATTGACGGTCACATTCGCCATCGTGCCGCCGCCGCTGTTGGCGTTGAACGACACGGTATAGGTCAAGGGAGGCGTTATTGTGGTTTTCCACAGCACCTTGATCGTCGCGTGACTGCTGAGCGTGTACAGCTCGCCCGGCTGGTAGGTCCTGGTTCCGGTCGCATCCGTGATTTCAGCTCCGGTATATTCGCTGTTTGCCGGCGCCTCAAGCCAACCGTCCAGATCGTCCCATGACGGGATCTCGGATTCATAGCCGTCCGGAATTTCCATTGGCTGTGTTTCTGTCGATCCACCCATGCTGCCGCCGTTTAGATCAAAAATCACAGTCCAGACCTTTTCCCATCCGGCGTAGACGGTCGTATCCGCGGTTATGGGATTGTCGTAAAAGTTGAAATGCGTGGTGCATGCGCTGTCCGCATACCATCCGGTAAACCCGTATCCGTCTTTTTCCGGCCAATCGCTCGGATAACTTACATCGGCGCCGTCAGCCACCTCTACCGTATCCGGCGTGGAGGCGTCGCTCCAATGACCGCCGTTAAGCGCAAAGGTCACGGTGTGTGTCAGCGGAGGCAGATCCTTGTATGTCGCAGCGACCTCCACATTTGCCGAAGGCATCGTAAAGCTTGTGGTGCTGGCAGTCTCATCCGCAAGGCTCACGTCGCCCGCGATCACAAGCCACTTATCGAAGGTCTTGCCGCGCGGCGCCTTTTCCGCTGTCAGCGTGACCGGTTCACCGGCTGCCGCCGCAGTCTTGTCAGCCTCACCGTCGATGACGGTCACGGTGTAAATTGCTCTGAACTTCGCGTAGATGACGGTGTCCGCCGTGATCGGCTGGGTGAAGTCGAAGGCGGCGCTGAAGCTCTCATTTGCATACCAGCCCTCGAAGCTGTGGCCGTCCTTCTTCGGGTCGGCGGGCGGCGTCACCGCCCGGCCGCGCTCCACGCTCTGCGTGAACAGCTCGCTGTCGCCGTCCTTGAAGCTCACGGTATGGATCGCGCCGTCCGTAAAGCGAACACTTATGGTTTCCCACATCTGCAAGTGGGTCTCCGTCGCTTCGACGCGGATCCATATCCGGCGTGAACACGGCGCGTCCGGCAGATGTTTGCTGATCTCGCAGGAGAAGCGGCCGTCCGCATCGGTGATCGTACTCGCAATACCTAAGTAGTTCTGAGATGTTTCAGTCGCCGAAATACCAAAATTAATCCTTTGACCGCCGTGCGGATCGCCGTTTTCATCGACGACCCTGCCGCTGATCGTGTAGGTCGCGTTCACCCTGGCAGCGCCTGGGAAGAAGTTCTCCACATGCGCCTTTTTCTTCTCGATCACCTTCAGCCTGACGCTCACGCTGCAAGGGGCATGGTCGTCGTCGCCCGCGTAGGAGAACACAATGTCGTGCTCGCCCAGCCCAAGCTCCGAGCCTTTGATACCCATGCTATCATTCCATTCCAAGACCCGCGAGCCGCTTGTCACGGTGACATCCTTCTGCATGCCGTACATGACGCCGAACTTGGATCTGACCTGAAAGTCACAAAACCAATACTCGTTTACATCGATCTGCGCCCCCGTCAACGGGTCGCCACTCTCGTCCGTGATCCAGGTAAGCAGCTTGAACTTCACCCTCAGGGTGACGTCGCCCGTCGGCGTGAAAGTGTAGCTCGCCTCGTCGCTGACCTTTGTATCGCCCTCATACCAGCCGGCGAAGACATAGCCCTCCTTGGCCGTGGCCGTGACGGTGACGCTCTGCCCCGCCGGCACCGTGCCGCCGCCCGTGACCGTGCCGCCCTCGGCCGGGTCGGCCTGGACGCTGACGGTGTAGCTCGGCGCGTTTTCCCAAACCACCTCCAGTTCCGCGTCGCCGCCCACCTTAAAGAAAGCGATCTCATTCCTCTCGGATAAATCTTGGAAGACGCCACTGCCGGACACTATCCACCAACGGCTAAATACCTTCCCCTCGGGCGGCGTGCCCGCCATCAGCGTGATGACGCTGTTGGCTTTTGCGCTCGACGGGCTGGCCGTCCCGCCGGTGACGATGATCTCGTATTCCGTGTCGTTCTTGGAAAAATAGTTGGCATTGAGCCACGTTTCCTCGTCGGGCATGACAAAGGCAAATTCCTCCTGTGTAAGAACAAAGAATACAGGCTCGCTTCCCGCGGAATCACACAGAAACAATTGCCGCAATTCGTTCGCGTCGAGGTCCACGCCGCTGTTTTCCGCCCGGGCGTCGATTTCCGCGCGCGTGATGCTGACGGGCTCACCGGGCAGCTTGCTCCCCAGGGAGACGTCCTGTCCGTCAATGCTCAGCCAAAGCGCCTGCGGCTCCGGCTCCTTGACCGTGAGCTCCATGCTGAGCGCCAGTCCGCTGCCGTCCGTCGCCGTGGCCCGGATCGTCGTCTGGCCGGCCTTGAGCGCCTCGAGCTCGCCGGTGTTTTCATCGATGCTCGCCACATCCGGGTCGTCGGAGCTCCAGGTGAAGGCAATGCCCGTGTTCGGCGGGAAGATCGCCGCGGTCTGGCTCTGTCCCACGGTCATGCTGCCGTTGGCGACGATCTTGGGCTCGACCACCGTGAGGGGCCTGCTGGCCGTGAGCGTGCTGTCATGGAGCGCTGTGACCGTGATGGTCGTCGTGCCGGCCTTCCACGCATGGATCACGCCGGTATCCGGATCGATGCTGGCCACGCTCGGGTCGCTGGATTCCCAGGTGAAGGCGATGTTCAGGTTGGCCGGGTTGATCGCCGCGGTCTGGCTCTGTCCCGGAATGATCGGATCAAAGGTACGGATCGAAATCTTGGGATTCGCCACATTAATAGTCGCTTTGAGCTGAGCTTTAAGAAGCGTTGAGAGATCCCCGGGCAACACGTCTGGCGGATTCACCGTGATGGTCGCTTTTCCGGGCTTCAGCGCCTCGATCTCGCCGGTGTTGGGATCGATGCTGGCCACCGTGGGGTCGCTGGATTCCCAGGTGAAGTCGAGGCCAGTATCGCTTGGCGCTATGATCACCTTTTGTTTCTTTCCCACGATCATGTCTTCGGCGACGATCGCGACCACCGTGAAGGGACTGCTGAGCGACAGCCCACTGCCGTCCGCCGCCGTGGCCGTGATCGTCGTCGTGCCGGGCCCCAGCGCCCGGATCACGCCGCTGTTTTCATCAATGGTGGCTACATCCGTGTCGCTGGATTCCCAGGTGAAGACGAGGGTTTCGACTCCAGCAATAACGTGCGCAGGAGTGTAATACCCGCTCCCCAGGAAGGGGTGGACTTTGATTTCGGGAACCATCACCTTGATGGTCATGCTGGTCGTAAGCCCGCTGCCGTCCGTTGCCGTGGCCGTGATCGTCGTCGTGCCGGCCTCCAGCGCCTTGATCTCGCCGCTGTTTTCGTCGATGCTGGCCACCTCCGGCTTGCTGGATTCCCAGGTGAAGTCGATGCCCAGGTTGGACGGCTCGATCGTCGCCGTCCGGCTCCATCCCACCGGCATGACGGGGGAGGCGTCGATCGCAAACACTGTGAGGCTCGTGCTGATCGTAAGCCCGCTGCCGTCCATCGCCGTGGCCGTGATCGTCGTCGTGCCAGGCGTCTGCGCCTCGATCTCGCCGCTGTAATCATCGATGCTCGCCACCGTGGGCTTGGTGGAGGACCAGACGAACGGGAGGCCCGTGTTGGACGGCTCGACCACCGCGGTCTGGATGTCTTTCACCGGCATGACGGCGGGGGCGTCGATCGCAAACACCGTGAGGCTCATGCTGAACGTAAGCCCGCTGCCGTCCGTCGCCGTGGCCGTGATCGTCGTCGTCCCGGCCTCCAGCGCCTTGATCTCGCCGCTGTTCTCGTCGATGGTGGCTACATCCGTGTCGCTGGATTCCCAGGTGAAGCTGAGGCCCAGGCCTGTCGGTTCGACCGCCGCGGTCTGGCTGTCGCCCGCCGCCATGACGGCTTTGGGGAAGAGCGTGAAGACCGTGAGCTCCACGCTGTCCTCGAAGCCTATTATATTCCAGCACGTGGCCGTGATCGTCGTCGTGCCGGGCTTGAGCGCCTGGATCTCGCCGGAATACTCATCAATGCTGGCCACGCTCGGATCGCTGGAGGACCAGGTCCACTTGAGATTCCACCAGTTGGACGGCTCCATGCTCGCGGTCTGGCTGGTGTTCACGTCCATAAATGGGGCAAGGGACATGGCGTGATCCACCGTGAACTGCGTGCTGGCCGTGATCGCGCTGTTGTCTCTCGCCGTGACCGTGATGCTCACCGTGCCGGGCTTGTGCGCCCGGATCACGCCGCTGATGGGAGTGATGCTCGCCACGTCCGGGTCGCTGGAGGTCCATATAGGGTTGAGGCCCAGGCGCTCCAGGTTTGTCGTCGCGGTCTGTTCATGCCCCACCGGCAGGCTGGCCGTGAGGCTGATCTCGACCGCTTCGACCGTGAGCTCCATGCTGGCCGTGATCTCACTGTCTTCCACCGCCGTGGCCGTGATCGTCGTCGTGCCGGGCTTGATCGCCTGGATCACGCCGCTGTTTTCATCGATGGTGGCTACATCCGTGTCGCTGGATTCCCAGGTGAAGCTGAGGCCCAGGCCTGTCGGCTCGACCGCCGCGGTCTGGCTGTCGCCCGCCGCCATGACATTTTTGGCGGAGACGGAGATGATGGGCAGGAACCTCGCGTAAACCCCGGTATCTCCCGTGATCGCCTGCTGGGTGAAATCAAAGGGCGTCTGGAAGCTCGCGTCCGCGTACCAGCCCTTGAAGACGTGGCCCTCCTTCGTCGGGTCGTCGGGCTGCGAGGCATAGCCGCCATCGATGACCGTCTGCGTCAGCGCCGTCAGCTCCGTGCTGCCGTCGTAGAAGCTGACGGTGTGCTGCGGCTTCGGCTCGAACTTCCAGGTAAAGATGGTCGGGCCGATGATGCTGACCGCAGCGGGGTCGACCGGGGTATCGCCGTCGCCCTGATACCATGCGCCGGTGGCCGTGTGCGTGGAATCAGGCGTCATGCCGGTGGGGACGTTCACGGGCTTTTCGCCGTTTTTGACATTCTCCGTCGTTTCCGTGCCCTCCGCGAAGCTGCCGCCCTCGATGGCGTAGGTGACGGTGTGGGTTGTAACCGGCGTGGTGCTTTCAAACTTCGCCGTCAGGGTGACATCCCCGTTCGGCGTGAAGGTATAGCTCGCGGTCTTGCTCTTTTCATTCTCACCCTCGTACCAGCCGACAAAGGTATAGCCCTCCTTGGGCGTGGCCGTGACGGTGGTGCTCTGGCCCACCTCCACCTTGCCGCCGCCCGGGCCCGTGACCGTGCCGCCCTCGGCGGGCTCGGCCTGGACGCTGACGGTGTATATAGTTGCCGCGTCAAAATACGCGACGGCGGTCATGTTGCTTTGCAAGGTGAAACCGTATATCAGCGCACCCGCAGCAGGGCTGTCCTCCACGTCAACCTTGACGCCGTTTACCTCCAGCCGATTGAACCGGTAGTCTTTCTCTGCTTGGATCTCAAAGAACCCTCGATAGTCGGCGGGAAAGCTCGTCTGGCTGTCGGGTGCATAGTCGCCAGACAGGTGACGAACGCGCAGCATGCCGCCCGCCGACGGGGAGACGGAGCGAAGGATGGTAAAGCCGGGGACGTCCTCATCCTCATAGGTCGCCGTGAGCGTCACGTTCTGCGCGGGCATGATGAAGCTGAACGTGCTGCTGCTGGCGCTGCCGGAGGTAAAGACCAATTCATCCGCGCCGATCCATCCCGTGAACGTCCTGCCGACCGACGCAAACGCGTTGAGCTTGACCGTCACGGTCGCGCCCGCGGCGAAGTAGCTGGAGGACGAAACGGTGCCGCCTATGCCGATGCCAGCGCCTTCGATCGTGCCGCCGTTGACTGTGACGAGATAGGTCGCGTTGTCCGTAAACGTCGCCTTGACCTCGGTCGCTTTGCCGGGCATAGTGAAGCTGGCGGTATATTCGCCGCTTCCAAACAGAGCCGGTACTACGTTGGCAACAGCCTCTCCGTTCACGGTCAGGCCGTTGAAGTTATAGCCGGGATTCGCCGCGATGCGGAGATAGACCGTCTCGCCCTCCGCGAAGGATTCTTTGCCCTGCGTCGTGGGGGAGCTATTTGTAATGCTGATCGTGCCGCCGCCCGTGGGCTCGCAGACAAGTGTGACGGGGTAGGTCTCGGGGGCGTTCTCCTGGTTGCCGCCCTCCCCGTGGCCGGGCAGGCCGCCGGGCGTGGTGCCGCTGCCGGGGGTGCCGGGGATGACGACACCGCCTTCGCCGCCGAACACCGCCTCAACCGTGACCGCTCCGTCGGGCATGGTGAAGCTGGCGTCATACGACACGGTGTTGTCGTGTACAGAACCAGGCATAGGATCGTACCGGTGCGCGGTCAACGCGGTACCGTTCATGGTCAGGCTTTTAAGCTCAAAGCCAAGGTCCACGGTGAGATGGAGATAAACCGTCTCGCCCGTCGCAAAGGACGTCTTATTGGTGTCGTCGCCCTTGCTGTCAACGATGCGCATCCGGCCCTGCCCCGTGACATTGAGGGTAACGGCCCAGACGCCAGAGGGAACGCCCTCTCCGGACAGGTTGCCTTCGCCGCCGGCGGGCGTGGAGCCGTCGTTCTCCTTGAACTGCACCGTGACGGTCACGTCCTCGCCGCTTGCGGGCATGATGAACTCATGGGACCCGCCCGAGGACGAAACAGCGACTTCACTGCCGCCCACGCCGCGAACGCTGACGCTATCCAGACTGTAGTCGGTTTCGGGGACGGTCTTGAACCGCACGAGGCTCCCGGCCCTGGCCGTCTTCGAAAGATCGGTGACGCTTCCGCCCTCGCCGCAGTCAGGCGTGATGTTGCCAAACCTCGCAAAGGGCTGAATGCCGGGCTGATTATTGCCGATCGCGTCGCCGGGATCAACGGCATTACCATTGCCGGTGTTGCCGTTGTCGCCATTGCCGCCCGCTTCGTTGCCGTTGCCTTCGGCACCCGCGCCGTTGCCGCCGAGGGTATAGCCCTCGGGCACGCCGGTGTTGCCGCTGCCGCCCTCTTCGGCTTCACCGAACGGGCCGGAGCCGCCGACGTCCTCATTGGTTCCGCCGGTGTTGGAGCCCTGCGTCGGCGTGGGTTCCGGGCTTGCCGTCGGCGTCGGCGTGGGCTCCGCCGTCGGCGTGGGCTCCGCCGTCGGCGTGGGCGTGGGTTCCGGGCTTGCCGTCGGCGTGGGCGTGGGTTCCGGGCTTGCCGTCGGCGTGGGCGTGGATTCCGGGCTTGCCGTCGGCGTGGGCGTGGATTCCGGGCTTGCTGTCGGCGTGGGCGTGGGTTCCGGAGTTGCCGTCGGCGTGGGCTCCGGCGTCGGGGTGCTCTCGGCGGTTTTATGCTCGCCGCCGCTGTTATCGCCTTGCTCCTTGCCCTCGCCTGTTCCGGGCAGCTCGCCCGGATCGGAGGGTGAAGCGGTTTCCTTCGTGGGTTCCTCCGTGCTGTTCGTCAGTTCCTCGACCACGATATCCGTACCCGTGGCCGGAGGATCGTTTTCCGCAAAGGCGCTGATGGGGAGCATTCCCACGATCATCACCAGCGCAAGCAGCATGCTCAATGCTCTGTTGGCTTTCTTGTTCATATCGTTACCTCGTTTCGTTCAGGATTTTGGAGTGGGTTCAAACAGGCTCCGGGCCGCGGATTGTCCCGGCTGGCATAGTGGCTGTGGCTCACAAAAAACCACCCCCGTTCATGCAAAAAAGCGCAGCGACCCGGCGGGGCAAACCGCCCCCGCGTTGTCGTTGCGCTTGGTGTATTTCGTTATAAAGGCGCGCGGAGAAAAGGGTATGGCTACCCTTATCCGCTCCGCTTGCAGCGATTATGCACATTTCCGCCGTTTTGTCAAGGGGTTTCATGGCATTTCTCCGATACACTTCCGCATTTTCTACCGCGTGGTAAATTCCCGATAGAGCATTCTCTTTTGGGCTTCCAATTCCTGCTCCGCATCAAAGCCGTCCTCCGGCTGATACACCAGGCCCACCGCGTAGCGCGTCACCGCC
>JAFWVV010000019.1 GCA_017518225.1 Oscillospiraceae bacterium
AACAGCCTTGCTGTTTTGCCATATACTCATTGCAATGAGCATCGGGCGAATGATTTTTAGAATCATTCGCTGCCAAACTTGTCGTTTGGCAGCGAAATCAATCGAATCCTCGATTGATTTCGCCATCCGATGATCATTATATGTAGTTATGGAAAAAGGCGTATGAGGCAATGAAGCGAAAACAAAAAATAAAAGGGATTGCGCTGCTGTGTGTCATGGTGATGCTGCTTTCCGGCTGCGGCAGTGTAAACGGGCCGGATCAAGCGGCACAGGAGCCTGTGCCAAGCCCCGGGATAACCTTGTGGATGCAGAAGGACGCGCCGATCGGTGACGGTCTTGCGGCGCTGATCGAACGCTACAACAGCACAGCGCCGGACAGCATTGTATCGCTGGAGTTTTTTGAGAGCGAAGATGCCATGCGAGAGGCGCTTGCCGGAGGGCGGCCGGATTTGCTGCTGTGTACCCAAGAGCAGATGCAGACGCTGGATGAGGCGGGGGCGCTGTGTGCGCTTGCGTTCGATGCGGAGAATATGCCGCAGTATCTTGCGCCGTTTACAGAGCCGGAGGCGGTACGGAATCTGCGCTATGTGCCGCTGTGCGCGTCGCTTCCCGTGCTCGTCTGCCGGGAGGAGAGCCGGGCGCTTTATGAGCAGAGTGCGACGCTGGAGGACTTGTTTGCGGCGTTCGACGACGCCGCAGCACAACAGGGAAAGCCTGTGTTGGCCATTGACGACTGTGCGGTGCTCTTTGCCGCTGCGCTGGCGCAGCGCGGCGAACGCTTTTCGGCGGAGCTTGAATTGGAGAAGGCCGGCGAAGCATACCGGGAGATCTATAATCTGCTTGCCGACGCCGTCTTTGACGGCGCGCTGCTGCTGCAGGAGGAGCGGGACGCGCTGGCGCTGGTGGAGCACGGCGTGATTGACTGCGCGCTTTGCACGAGCAGCGCCTTGGCAGCGCTCGACAGCGCGAACTTGTCGGTGCTGCCCGTGCCGCCGATGGCGGGCTGTCAAAAGCTGGAGGAAGCGGAAATCTGGGGATTGGCTGTCATGACAACGCCGGAGCGCCTTGTCGATGCGGCGGCGTTTGTCGGCTGGCTTTGCCAGTTTGATTTGACAGCGAAGATTGCCATTCCACAAGGGCTGATTCCCGTCGTCCATGGCAAATGGGAGCGTGATGAGACGGGACTGTCCGCAGATTTTTGTCGTGTTGCCGACGCCTGTGACATTTTCTTGAAGCCGGGCGGGGAAGCAGAGCGAGCTATGCGTGAGCAATTTGAACATGCGCTGTATGAGGTGCTTGCGGCATTGGAAGAACCGTGGTAAACTCAGGACGAATGAAATGTGAAACGGAGGAACAGTGATGGAAGGCTATCGGATTTTGGAAATCAAGGAGAGCGTATTTGAAAACAACGACCGCGAGGCGGAGAAGCTGCGCGGAGAGCTCAAAAAGAACAAGACCTTTCTGCTCAATCTGATGAGCTCGCCTGGCTCCGGCAAGACGACCACGCTGCGCCGCACCATCGAGGCGCTCAAGGACGAGCTGCGCATCGGCGTCATGGAGGCGGACATCGACTCGGACGTGGACGCCGCAACCATTGAGAAAACCGGCGTCAAGGTCATTCAACTGCATACCGGCGGCATGTGCCACCTCGATGCTGGCATGACCCGTCAGGGCCTGGAGGGGCTCGGCGTCGAGGACGTCGATCTCGCCATTTTGGAGAACGTCGGCAACCTCGTCTGCCCGGCGGAGTTTGACACGGGCGCGGTGAAAAACGCGATGATCCTCTCCGTGCCGGAGGGGGATGATAAGCCGCTCAAATACCCGCTGATGTTCTCCGTGTGCGACGTGCTGCTGGTCAATAAGATCGACGTGTTGCCGTATTTCGATTTTGACGTCGAAAAATGCCGCGAGTACGTGCTGCGCCTCAACCCGAACATGACGATCCTGCCGATCTCCTCGCGCACCGGAGAGGGCGTCGAGGCCTGGGCCGAATGGCTGCGCGCGCAGACCAGGGCCTGGATCGAGGAATAAGAAAGCTGTATAAAAGTGAAAAAAACCGCCGATACTGTGTACAGAGTACATAGGAAGGCGGTTTTTGCTATGAAACGGGAATGTTCGAGAAATTTGCGCGCCTGGGAGGTCGCGATCCTGATGGCGCTGAGCTTTACGCTCTGCGTGGGGTTGTGGGCGCAGCGGACGCAGGACGCGGTCAGTGCGCAGGTGCTGCGCCTGCACGTTCTGGCGGTGGACGACACGGCGGAAGAGCAGGCGCTCAAGCTGCGCGTGCGCGACGCGGTGCTATCTTATCTGGAGCCGACGCTCGAGGGCGTCGAGGATCGCGACGCGGCGCGAGAAATTGTCGCAAATCACCTGCAGCAGATCGCGGAGGCGGCGGCCGTCGCCTCCGAGGGTCGCAGCGTGCAGGTCTCGCTGGGGGAGGAGAGCTATCCGCTGCGCCGCTACGAGAGCATGGTGCTGCCGGCCGGACGCTACGAGTCGCTGCGCGTCGTGCTGGGCGAGGGCCGGGGACAAAACTGGTGGTGCGTGGTCTTTCCGCCGATCTGCCTGTCGGCGGCGGAAATGGATCGCGCGCAGGAGACCATGGGGGCGGAGGAATTCGCCCTCGTCACCGAGGCCGATGGCTACGAGCTGCGCTTTCGCATCGTCGAGCTTTGGGGCGAGCTGCAGCGCTGGTTTGAAAATAGATAGACGCTTTTCTGCGCCCGTGAGGCCGGCGGTTTTTTGTCCGCTGTCCTCACGGATAGATACATAATATAGTTTACATAAAAATTAAATATGGCTATGGAGTTTTTCATCCAAGGCAGAAAAAGTTTTTCTTGCAAAGCGCGAAAGAATGTGCTAATATAGAAAAGCTTTTGGAGGGCTAGCTCAGCTGGTTAGAGCGTCCGCCTCACACGCGGAAGGTCGACGGTTCGAGTCCGCCGCTCTCCACCAAACAGAAACGCCGCCTAACAGGCGGTGTTTTTGTTTTTGCAATGTGCTGTAGTTGTTTGCGCGTATGTGCGCAAAAAATATGATTTATTTTTTTATACAAAAGATTTACTTTTCGTTATAATAAGAGTAAAATAACTCCGTTATCATACCAGCACGAACCGGGGAGGTGATACAATGGAAGAATCCGGTGTGCTGTTTTCCATCGGGCCGCTGCAGGTGACAAGCACCGTGTGCAGCATGTGGGCGATCATCGCGGTCATCGGGCTCGTCAGCTTTCTGGCGACGCGGCGGTTGAAGGAAGTGCCCGGGCCGATTCAGAATCTGGCGGAGATGGCGATCGAAAAGCTGCAAAGCTTTTTTGCCGACAGCCTCGGCCAGAAGAACATGCGCAAGTATTTCCCCGTTTTTGCAACCTTTTTCATCTTTATCATCGTCAGCAACTACTCCGGGCTGCTGCCGGGCGTGGGACACGTCAAGGGCATGGCGCTGCCGACGGCGAATCTGTCGGTTACGGCGGGGCTCGGCGTGGTCGCCTTTTTCACCACGCATGTGATCGGCGTGCGCGAGCGCGGGCTGAAGCACTACGCGGCAAGCTTTGCCAAGCCCCTGTATCTCTGCATTTTGATACTGCCGCTGAATTTGATCGAGCAGATTGTACGCCCTGTTTCGCTGGCGCTGCGTCTGTTTGGCAACATGTACGGCGAGGAGACCGTGACCGAACAGCTCTATCACATTTTCCCGATCGGAGCGCCGCTCATTATGCAGACTTTGAGCCTGCTTTTCTGCCTGCTGCAGGCGATCGTATTTACCATGCTGCTTTCAATCTACGTCTCGGAAGCGGCCGAAGAAGAGGAAGAATAAAATATTATATCATTTTCAGGAGGACAAACTAATGGCAACCGGAACTATTGCAATTGCAGCCGCTCTTGTACTGGCCTTGACCGCCGTCGCTACGGCGATCGCCCAGGGGCTCACCGCCTCCCGCGCGATGGACGCCATTGCGCGTCAGCCCGAGGCCGCCGGCAGCATCCGCGGCGCTTTGGTCATCTCTCTGGCGCTGATGGAGGCGCTGACCATTTACGGCATGCTCGTCGCCTTTATGCTGGTCGGCAAGATCTGAGGCAGGGAAAAGCATGCTGACGATCAACCCGTCCGAACTGATTTGGACGATCATCGGCTTTCTGACCCTGTATTTCCTGCTGAAGAAATTCCTGTTTGAGCCGATCATCCGCGTGATGGACGCGCGAAAAGCGCGCATCAGCGAGGGGATGAGCGAGGAAAGACAGGCCCGGGACGCGCTGGACGAGGATGCGCGGCAGCTGGAAACGCTGCGCATTGAGCAACTGGAGGCGGCCAAAGGGCAAGTTCAGGAGGAGCAGCAGCGCGAGGAAGAGCGCCGCGCACAGGCGCTGCAGGATGCGCGTGAGGCGGCCAAGCGTCTCTGCGAAGAGGGGAAGGAGCGCGCAAAGGCTCTTTGTGACCAGACCGAGGATCAGCTGCGTGCGCAGGGAGAAGCCCTTTCTGCGATGATCGTTGCGCGTCTGTTAGACGCAGGAAACACCGAGCAGTAGAAAAGAGGTGCCGCGTATGGGCGGATGGACAATCGGATATGGGCTCTTGAACTTTGCCATTTTGGCGGCGGCGCTCTTTCTGATCGGGCGAAAGCTGCTGCCGAGGATGCTCCGGGAGCGCCGTGCGCGCATCGAGCAGGCGCTGCAGGACTCCGAACAGGCAAAACGGAGAGCAGCGGCGATGAGTGAGGAACTGAAGGGAAGCGCACAGCGCCGCGAGAAGCAGGCGGAGGATATCCGCCGAGAAGCGGAAAAGCTGGCAGAGGAAAACCGTGCCAAAAACCGCGAAAAGGATCAGGAAATCCTTGACAAGGTGGGGGCACAGGCACAGCGCGGCGTGGAGCAGACCATGCTGGAGGCGCGTCGCCGCTTGACAGACGAGGTTTCAGCCAAGCTTGCGGATTCTGCGGGAGTGGAGCTGCGCACAAAGGCTTCACTGGAAAAGCTCCGGCAGTTGGACGAACGCTTTTTGCGCCGTCTGGAGACAGAGGCGCAGCCGACCATGGCGGACAAGGCGCGGCTGCTGGACGACAACAGTGTCAAGGCGGTGCTGTGTGCCGCCCGAGAGCCGGAGCAGCAGGAACTGGAGCAGATCGTGAATCTGCTGCGTCAGCGTTTCGGCGTGGAGAATGTCGATTTGGAAATTCGCGTGAATCCGTCGCTGATTGGCGGTATGCGCCTGCAGATCGGAGACACCGTGTACGACGGAAGTCTCTCGCACATGCTGGAGAGAATCCGCCGGGACTTTGCCGAGGGCGACAGCCTGGAGGGCGATGTGCTGGCGGGGATCGAGAAGCATGTGCCGGAGATCTCGCTGGACATGGACGTGTTCCAGACCGGGCACGTCAGCTCCCTGTCGGACGGCATCTGCCGCGTGTCCGGTCTGTCGGACGTAATGGCGGGCGAGATGCTGCGTTTTCGCGGTGATCTGCGCGGCATGGTCATGGATCTGGATCGCAACAATGTCGGCGTCGTGCTGCTTGGCAACTATGACAACGTCCAGGAGGGCGACGAGGTGCGCCGCACCGGGCGCATCATCGAGGTGCCCGTAGGCGAGGCGCTGATCGGGCGCGTGGTCGACGCGCTGGGCCGTCCGGTGGACGGCAAAGGGCTTGTCCACGCGACGGACAGCCGTCCGATCGAAAGCCCCGCGCCTGGCGTGATCGAGCGCCAGAGCGTCTCGGTGCCGATGCACACCGGCATCAAGGCCATCGACGCGCTGATCCCGATCGGCCGCGGCCAGCGTGAGCTGATCATCGGCGACCGGCAGACCGGCAAGACGGCGATTGCGCTGGACACGATCATCAACCAAAAGGGCAAGAACATGATCTGTATCTACGTCGCCATCGGGCAGAAGGAGTCCACGGTGGCGAGCGTGGTGGAGAAGCTGCGCGCGCACAGCGCGATGGATTACAGCATCGTCGTCTGTGCCAATGCCTCCGAGCCTGCGCCCATGCTGTATATTGCGCCTTATGCGGGCGCGGCGATGGGCGAATACTTTATGCACGAGGGCAAGGACGTGCTGATCGTCTACGACGATTTGAGCAAGCAGGCCGTGGCCTATCGCGAGATCTCGCTGCTGCTGCACCGTCCGCCCGGACGCGAAGCCTATCCCGGCGACGTGTTTTATCTGCATTCGCGCCTGCTGGAGCGCGCCGCGCGGCTCAACGATGAGCACGGCGGCGGCAGCATGACGGCGCTGCCGATCATCGAAACGCAGGCGGGCGATATCTCCGCCTACATCCCGACCAACGTTATCTCCATCACCGACGGCCAGATCTTTCTGGAGACGGAGCTGTTCAACATGGGCCTGCGCCCGGCGATCAACGTCGGCCTGTCCGTGTCCCGCGTCGGCGGCGCGGCGCAGCTCGGCGCGATGAAGCAGGTGGCGGGGCGGCTGCGCATGGATCTGGCGCAGTACCGCGAGCTGGCGGCCTTCTCCCAGTTCGGCTCCGACCTGGACAGGGCGACACAGGCGGCGCTGCAGCGCGGCGCGCGCATGACCGAGCTTCTCAAGCAGGCGCAGTACGCGCCGGTGGACGCGGCCGCGCAGGTGATCATCCTCTTTGCCGCCAACGAGGGCTTTGTGGACGATCTGGAGCTGGGCGAGCTGGCGGATTTTGAAAAAAAGCTCGTGCGCTATGTGCGCCGCCGCTTCCCGCAGCTGAATAAGGAGATCAAAAGCGGGAAAAAGCTCAGCGAGGAGAGCATGGAAAAGCTGCGCGGACTGATCCGCGAATGCAAGAAAAAATAGGCAAAACGGACGAGAGGGGGGATTGCCCGTGGCGAATATGCGCGCCATCCGCAACCGGATCAAAAGCATCGAGACCACGCGGCAGATCGCCCGCTCCATGCGCATGGTCGCAGCCTCAAAGCTGCGCAGGACACAGGAAAACTGGCAGAAGCTGGCCTATTTCACCGCGGTCAGCCGCGACACGCTGCAAAAGCTCTGCGCGAGCGCGGACATACAGCGCCAGCCGCTGCTGGCGCGCCGTGAGGGAAAACGCCTCTGCCTGGTGCTGATCGTCGGCAGCCGCGGGCTCTGCGGCGCCTACAACAGCGCGCTCGTCAAGCAGGCGCAGGCGCGGATCGCCGCGGGCGAGGAGGAGGTTTCGCTCGTGGTCTGCGGCCGCTGGGGGCGCGAGCAGATCGCCGCGCTCGGCGTGCCGGTGCGGCGCGTGTTCGATACCTTGTCCGACACGCCGGACGCCGCTGAGGCGGAGGCGGTCGCCCGCTATCTGGAAGGGCTGTTTCTGGACGGCGAGACCGACCGGGTGGAGCTGCTGTACGAGGCCTATATCTCCGCGCTCTCGCAGCAGCCGCGCTTTCTGCCGCTGCTGCCAATGAATGCGGCGGGCGAAGCGCGGGGCGAAAGCCCGCGCGAGACGATCTATGAGCCGGACAAAGATACGCTGCTGGCGCGCCTGTCGGAGCTGGTGCTGCTCAACAGCGTCCACACGGCGCTGCTGGAGGCGAAGGCCAGCGAGCACACCGCGCGCATGACGGCGATGTCCGCTGCCTCCGACAACACCGACGAGCTGATCGCCAAGCTCAGCGTCCAGCTCAACCACGCGCGGCAGGCGGCGATCACCACCGAGATCGCGGAGATCGTCGGCGGCAGCCACGTGCTCAATCAGACGGATTAAGGGGGCGAAGCCCATGGAAAAAGGAATTGTCAAACGGGTCATCGGCCCGGTCGTCGATATTCACTTCCCCTCGGGGAAGCTGCCGGAGCTGTACCACGCTGTGCACATTCTGCTGCCGGCGCGCCGGGTCGTGCTGGAGGTTGTCCAGCAGATCGGAGACAGAAGCGTGCGCGCGATTGCGCTCTCCTCGACCGACGGGATCTCCCGCGGCATGGAGGCGGTCGACACGGGCGACACCATTCGTATGCCCGTCGGCGAGGCGACGCTGGGGCGCATGTTCAACGTCGTCGGCGAGCCGATCGACGGCAAGGGGCCGGTGCAGGCGGAAAAGACCCTGCCCATCCACCGGGACGCGCCGCCTTTTACGGAGATCCTCCCGGCGACGGATCTTTTGGAGACCGGCATCAAGGTCGTTGACCTGCTCTGCCCCTATGCCAGAGGCGGCAAGATCGGCCTTTTCGGCGGCGCAGGCGTCGGCAAGACGGTGCTGATCGAGGAGCTGATCCGCAACATCGCCTACGAACACGGCGGCTATTCGGTCTTCGCCGGCGTCGGCGAGCGCAGCCGCGAGGGCAAAGACCTCTGGAACGAAATGAACGAGTCCGGCGTCATCGACAAGACGGCGCTGGTCTTCGGACAGATGAACGAGCCGCCCGGCGCGCGCCTGCGCGTGCCGCTGTCCGGCTTAACCATTGCGGAAAACTTCCGCGACGAGAGCGGGCAGGACGTGCTGCTGTTCATCGATAACATCTTCCGCTTTACCCAGGCCGGCTCCGAGGTTTCGGCGCTGCTGGGACACATGCCCTCTGCCGTCGGCTATCAGCCGACGCTGGCGACCGAGATGGGCGCCCTGCAGGAGCGCATCACCTCCACCCGCCACGGCTCCGTCACCTCCGTGCAGGCGATCTACGTGCCTGCGGACGATTTGACGGACCCCGCCCCGGCGACGGCCTTTGCCCACCTCGACGCGACGACGGTGCTCTCCCGATCGATCTCCGAGCTAGGCATCTATCCGGCGGTCGATCCGCTGGAGTCAAGCTCGCGCATCCTTGAGCCGGGCGTGGTCGGACGCGAGCACTATGAGACGGCGCGCGCGGTGCAGCAGGTGCTGGAGAAATACCGCCAGCTGCAGGATATCATCGCGGTGCTCGGCATGGACGAGCTCGGTGCGGAGGACCGCGCGACGGTCAACCGCGCACGGCGCATCCAGCGCTTCTTCTCTCAGCCCTTCCACGTGGCCGAAAACTTCACCGGAATCCCCGGAAAGTACGTCAAGCTCTCCGACACCATCCGCGGCTTCCAGGCGATCCTGGGCGGCGAGGTGGACGATCTGCCCGAACAGGCCTTCCTGATGTGCGGCGGCATCGACGAGGTGATCGCCAAGCGGGGGAGCTTCTGATGGATAGCATATGTCTGATCCTCGCCTGTTCCGACGGCGAGCGCTGGGAGCAGACGGTCGGCGCCGTGACGCTGCCGGGGGAGCTGGGCTCGCTCGGCGTGCTGAAAAACCATGCGCCGATGCTCTGTGCGCTGCAGGAAGGGACGCTGTCCTGCCGCAGCGAGACAGGGGAGAGCTGGCGCTTTCGCATCAGCGATGGCATTGCCCGCGTGGCGGATAATGAAGTGACCGTGCTCCTGCGCCATATGGAAGCCATCAAATAAAAAGCAAAAACGGAAACTTTCAAAAAAGTTCCCATTTTTGCATGGATTGTACGCCGAAGGGGACTCCCGCCCCCTCTCGGCGCTCTCCCCCTGCTTGTTTTTCCCTTTCCGCATAGCTTTGTCTACAGTCTGAGCAAAGCCGAGTTCAGTCTCGGCTTTGCTTTTTATTCGCCTTTATACTTTTTCCTCGTCGCAAGACCGCCGCGGATGTGGCGCTCGGCCTTGTTGAGATCCAGCAGCCGCCGCACCTCGTGATACAGAGCGCGGTTGACCGTGGGTAGCCGCTCGGTCAGATCCTTGTGTACGGTGCTCTTGCTGACGCCGAACTTGGCGGCGGCGGCACGGACGGTGGCTTTGTGTTCGATGATATAGGCGGCCAGATCACAGGCGCGCTGTTCGATGCTTTCAGTCATGCAGCACACTCCCCAGTCTCTCTTGCTCTATGCTTATGTGCCTAAGCCGGGGGATATGTGACGGAGCAGAGAGCGCAGGAGCGGGAGCCGGTGAGATCCTTTGGCAATCAGACGAAAAAGGACGCGCAATCAGGGCGAATAATGCTGTTCTTTCGTGTGAAAAAGAATATCTTTACAAAGTACACTGTGCTAAAATGAAGACCTTGTTGCCAGGACTTCTGCCGGATCGCATCTATGCCCTGCGTTGCCATTTGCACGATGTTACGCCGTTTGGTGAAAACAACAGACTGCGCCGGTTAAGCGAGTTTGTTTGGCGAAAAGAGCGAGAATTCTGCTTGATTTTTTGCGGTTTTTGTGATATCATATAAAATAGATGAGTTTGGAAATTCATAATAAAAGGAAACGGAGAGAGCATGAAAAAAGTACAGTTTACCGAGACCGTCCTGCGAGACGCAAGCCAGTCGCTGGTTGCGACAAGAATGAGCTACGAGCAGTTCAAGCCGATCCTTGAGACCATCGACAAGGCGGGCTACTACTCCGTAGAATGCTGGGGAGGCGCCACCTTCGACGTCTGCCTGCGCTATCTCAACGAGGATCCCTGGGAGCGCCTGCGCAAGATCCGTGAGGCGATGCCCAACACCAAGCTGCAGATGCTGCTGCGTGGACAGAACATCCTGGGCTATAAGCACTATCCCGACGATATCGTCCGCCGCTTTGTGCGCGCGTCCGTGCGCAACGGCATTGACATCATCCGCATCTTCGACGCGCTCAACGACACCAACAACTTGAAGGTTGCCATCGAGGAGACGGTCAAGTCCGGGGCGATCGCCTCCGGCGCCATCTCCTACACCACCAGCCCCGTGCATACCCACGCCAAGTACGTGGAGATCGTCAAGGAGCTGCGCGAGATGGGCGCGAGCACCATCTGCATCAAGGATATGGCCGGCATCATGAGCCCGAAGGAGGCCTATGATCTCGTTAGCGCCATCAAGGACGCGGTGGATTTGCCCGTTATCATCCACACCCACTGCACCACGGGTCTGGCCTTCATGACCGAGCTCAAGGCCATCGAGGCCGGCGCCGACGTGATCGACACCGCGATCTCGCCCTTCTCCGGCGGCACCAGCCAGCCGGCGACCGAGACCTTGAACTACACGCTCAAGGAGCTGGGCTATGAGACCGGGCTGAACGACGAGGCGCTCTTTGAGATGGCCAACTTCTTCAAGCCCATCCGCGCGGACTTCCTCGCGAAGGGCACCCTCAACCCGATCTCCATGGCGACCGATACCCAGTGCCTGACCTATCAGATCCCCGGCGGCATGCTCTCGAATCTGCTCAGTCAGCTTAAAATGATGAACGCGCTGGATCGCTTTGACGAGGCGCTGCTGGAGACTCCGCGCGTGCGCGAGGATATGGGTTATCCGCCGCTCGTCACGCCCACCAGCCAGATCATCGGCACCCAGGCTGTGCAGAACGTCCTCGCCGGCGAGCGCTACAAGAACGTCGGCGCGGAGCTGAAGGCCTACTGCCGCGGCGAATACGGCCGTACCCCGGCCCCCATCAACCCCGAGGTGCGCGAGAAGATCCTCAAGGGCGAGAAGCCCATCGAGGGCCGCTACGCCGATCTGCTGCCGAACGACACCTATGAAAAGACGGCGGAGAAGCTGGGCGATACCGCCCGCTGCGAGGAGGACGTGCTGAGCTATATCTCCTTCCCGCAGGTTGCGGAGAAGTTCTTTGCGGATCGTCAGGCGGCGGAGGAGCGCAAGGTGCGCTACTCTGTCACCGAGATCGAGTAAGGAGCGCAGCGATGAACGATTTGGTTAATCTGTCCCTGGGCGACGGCGCGGGCATTGCGGTGCTCGGCTATCTGGTCGTGTTTCTGGGGATCGTGATGCTGATGCTGGTCGTGATGCTGATGAGCCGCATCATGATCGTGAGCAAGGCGAAAGCCGCGAAGACCGCGCCTGTGAAGGCGGTGGACATCCCGGCCGACGCCATTCCGCTGACGGGGCCGCAGGCGGCGATCACCGCCCCCGGCACCGCGGGCGAGCTGAAGCTCTACGACACCGAGCCGCGCGACGCGGCGATGATCATGGCGATCCTCGCCGATTCGCTGGGCAAGCCCCTCAACGAGCTGCGTTTCCTGTCTATCCGCGAGATCAAGGAGGAGTATTGAAATGAAATATAAAGTGACTTTGAATAACCGCGTCTACGAGGTCGAGGTCGAGCAGGGCGAGGCCATGCTGATCGACGAGTACGAGGCAAAGGCCCCGGTTTCTGCTGCGCCCGCCGCCGCGCCTGCTCCTGTCGCCGTCGCCGCCCCCGCCGAGGTGCCTGCCGTTGCTGCAGCCCCCGCCGCAGCGCTCGCCGCCGGCGAGGTCGTCAAGAGCCCGATGCCCGGCAACGTCCTGAAAATCAACGCCGCGCCCGGCCAGAAGGTCAACGAGGGCGATGTGCTGATGGTGCTCGAGGCGATGAAGATGGAAAACGACATCGTCGCCACAAAGAGCGGCACAGTGGCGCAGATCCCCGTGAGTAAGGGTCAGGTCGTCGAGACGGGTACGCCGCTGGCCGTGATCGCGTAAGGGGGGCTGGATATGGATATCCTGGGCACCCTTCAAAAGCTGGCGCTGGAATCCGGCTTTGCCGCCTTCTTCATGGCGGACGGCTGGAAAAACCTCGTGATGATCGTCATTGCCCTTGTTTTGCTGTATCTCGGTATCGTCAAAAAGTTCGAGCCGCTGCTGCTGATCGGTATCGCCTTCGGCTGCCTGCTGGCCAACCTCAGCTATTTCGTCGGTCAGGAGGGCGGCAACGCCCTGTATCACCCGGAGCTGTGGGCGAATTTCCTTGACCAGAACAGTGAGGCCTATCACAACTATGGCGTGATTTTAACGCAGGGCGGACTGCTGGACATCTTTTATATCGGCGTCAAGGCCGGTATTTATCCTTCGCTGATCTTCCTTGGCGTTGGCGCGATGACGGACTTCGGCCCGCTGCTGAGTAATCCCAAGAGCCTGCTGCTGGGCGCGGCGGCGCAGCTTGGCGTGTTCTTCGCCTTCTTTGGCGCGATCGCGCTGGGCTTCACCGGCCCGCAGGCGGCCTCCATCGGCATCATCGGCGGAGCGGACGGCCCGACGGCGATTTTCCTGACGACGAAGCTCGCGCCGGAGCTGCTCGGTCCCATTGCGATTGCGGCGTATTCGTATATGGCGCTGATCCCGATGATCCAGCCCCCGCTGATGAAGCTCTTCACCACCGACGAAATGCGCAAGGTGAAAATGGAGCAGACCCGCGAGGTCTCCAAGACCGAGAAGATCATCTTCCCGATCGTCGTTGCCTCTTTCGTGATCCTGCTCCTGCCCTCGACGGCGCCGCTGATCGGCTGCCTGATGCTGGGCAACCTCTTCCGCGAGACCGGCGTGACGGATCGTCTGTCCGACACGGCGCAGAACGCGCTGATGAACATCGTCACCATCTTCCTCGCCACCTCTGTCGGCGCGACGATGGTGGGCGGCAATTTCCTGCAGGTCAAGACGCTGTACATCATCCTGCTCGGTCTGGTAGCCTTCTCGATCTCGACGATCGGCGGGCTGACCGGCGGCGTGATCATGTACTACGCCTCGGGCAAGAAGATCAATCCGCTGATCGGCTCGGCGGGCGTGTCGGCGGTGCCGATGGCCGCGCGCGTGAGCCAGGACGTGGGTCGCCGCTACAACAAGACAAACTTCCTGCTGATGCATGCGATGGGCCCGAACGTGGCCGGCGTTATCGGCTCCGCCATCGCCGCGGGCTTCCTGCTCTCGGTCTTCGGCGGCTGAGAATAAGGATCAAACAGATAAAAGAGGATCGGATGAACCGATCCTCTTTTTTGCTTGCCCTTGGCGGCGGATGGGGGTATAATAGAATAGATGAAAGGAGTGGAGACCATGAAAGCCTGGAAAGTTTTGATGCCTGTCAGTCTGGCAGCGGGTCTGGCGGCTTGGCTGCTGATGAAAAAAATGCCGCAGCCTAAAGCGGAGCAAACGCAGACGCCCGCGGAGAGCTCGCAAAAGCCGCTGCCGGAGGGAGTCTATGACTTTATCTCCGGATATGAAAACGCGCACCGGGTGCTCGTTTCCATTCCCTATGATCCCGGGCGTTTTACTTTCTCCATCCTCTCCGAGGAGTATCCCGCTACCTCAGCCGCCTCGCACGTGGCTCTGCTCGACGGCGAGGAATACCGGCTGCAGCTCGAGTACGCGAGCTTTTATCAGGGCGAGGATTTTGCGGCGCTCGCCCGGAGCAGCGAGGCAAAATACCAGGGATTTCGCCGCTGGCAGCACGGGGAAAACGCCGGCTTTTCCTATCTCGACGGGGACGACTGGCGCTTTGCCATTGAAATCCCGGGCGACGGCGACAGCTATCTGCTGCTGACTGCGCTGCGCGCCGACGCCGAGGCGGAGGACTTTGTGCTTTTGCCGGACGACGCGGCGCTGCAGCGCCTACTGGCGGGGCTTCAGTTCTCGCTGCAGGATTAAGACAGAAAGAAACAGGAGGACGGATCTATGCGTGAACCGACGCTGATCATTTTGGCTGCCGGCATGGGCAGCCGCTTTGGAGGCTTGAAACAGATCACCGACGTGGACGGCCACGGCCACGCCATCATCGACTATTCTCTCTTCGACGCCTATCGCGCGGGCTTCCGCCGCGTGGCCTTTATCATCAAGCACGAGATCGAGGAGGATTTCAAGCGCTTCATCGGCAAGCGAATGGAAAAATACTTCGACGTCAGCTATGTCTACCAGCAGCTCGACAAGCTGCCGGAGGGCTATCAAGTGCCGGAGGCGCGGATCAAGCCCTGGGGCACGGGACACGCGGTGCTCTGCGCGCGCGGCACGGTGGACGGCCCCTTTGCCGTTATCAACGCCGACGACTACTACGGCCCGAGCGCCTATGAGGCGCTGTACGCCTTTTTGACGGGCGAGCGATCGGAAAACGAGCACGCGATGGTCGCCTATCAGCTGCGCCGCACCGTCACCGAGCACGGCTCGGTCGCCCGCGGCGTCTGCGAGGTAGAAAACGGCGTCCTGCGCGGCGTCACCGAGCGCACGCAGATCGAAAAGCGCGGCGAGGACGCGGCCTATACCGAGGACGGCGAGCATTTCCTCCCATTGTCCGGCGACGCGCCGGTGTCGATGAACTGCTGGGGCTTTTCCGAGGGCATGATGGAGGAGCTTTACAGCCGTTTCCCCGGCTGGCTGGACGAACACCTGCCGGAAAATCCGCTCAAGTGCGAGTACTTCCTGCCCTTTGTCGTCAATGAGATGATCCGCGAGGGCACGGGCAGCGTGCGCGTGCTCAACTGCCACGAGACCTGGTACGGCATCACCTATCGGGAGGACATGGAAAACGTCGTCCGGCACCTGACACAGCTGCGCGAGCAGGGCAAGTATCCGGAACGACTCTTGGATTAAGGAGAATCATCTATGAAAGTATTGGTCACCGGCGGCGCCGGTTACATTGGCAGTCACACCTGCGTGGAGCTGCTCGGGCAGGGCATGGACGTGGTCGTGGTGGATAACCTCGTCAACTCCAGCGCGAAGGCCATCGAGCGCGTCGAGCAGATCGCGGGACGGGAGCTGGCCTTCTACGAGCAGGACCTGCGCGACCGCGAGGCGCTGCACCGGGTGTTTGAAAAGCACCAAATCGACTGCGCGATCTACTTTGCCGGGCTCAAGGCGGTGGGCGAGAGCGTGGCGATGCCGCTGGAATATTACGACAACAATCTCTTTTCCACGGTGACGCTCTGCGAGGTCATGCGTGAGCACGGCGTGAAAAATATCGTCTTTTCCTCCTCGGCGACGGTCTATTCCGCCGACAACGAGATGCCGCTGCGCGAGGACGGCAAGACCGGTATGTGCACCAACCCCTACGGCTGGACGAAGTACATGTCCGAGCAGATCCTGCGCGATACGGCCAAGGCCGACGAGGACTGGAGCGTGGTGCTGCTGCGTTACTTCAACCCCATCGGCGCGCACCCGAGCGGGCTGATCGGCGAGGACCCGCGCGGCGTCCCGAATAATCTCATGCCCTATATCTCCCAGGTCGCCGTCGGGCGCCGGGACCATCTGAGCGTCTACGGCGACGACTACGACACGCACGACGGCACGGGCGTGCGCGACTACATCCATGTGGTCGATCTCGCGCGCGGCCACGTCGCCGCGATCAACTATATGCGCTGTCACAAGGGCGAGAGCGTCTTCAACCTCGGCACCGGGCAGGGCTACAGTGTGCTGGATATGGTACACGCCTTCGAGCGCGTGACCGGACAAAAAGTGCCCTATGAGATCGCGCCCCGCCGTCCCGGCGACGTGGCGACGGTCTACGCCAGCCCCGACAAGAGCGCGGAAAAGCTCGGCTGGCGCGCGCAGTACACGCTTGACGACATGTGCCGCGACACCTGGGCCTGGCAGAGCAAGAACCCCATGGGCTTTGGGGAATAGAATTTTGGATTATTTAGCGGCGGTCAAAAATGATCGCCGCTTTTTTGAACCTTCGACGATGGATTCTCGTCTATATAAGCGAAGTCGACTTCTAAAGACAGGAGGTGAGCGTATGGTGGATTTTGCCGAGGCGCTGGCCGATTGCATGCCGGCGCTGGAGCGCTTTGTAAAATTTCGCGTCTCCGACCGCTTTGATGCGGAGGATATCATTCAGGATACCTGCGTTGCCGCGCTGCGCGCGCAGGAAAGCCTGCGCGACACGCTGGCTTTTAAAGCCTGGCTGCTGCGCATCGCCCGCAACAAGTGCACGGACTACTACCGGGCAAAGGCGAAAATGCTGGAAATGCCGATCGAGGAGCTGTCGGAGCGCGTTCTGACGACAGGAATACATGGGCGGAAAGAAAACACGCTGGTCAGCGACACGCTGGAAAAGCTCGGCGACAAGGAAAAGCAGATCCTGTATCTGTACTATTTCAAAGAACTGCCGCAGGATCAGATCGCGGCGCGGCTGGGGCTGCCGATCGGCACGGTCAAAAGCCGCCTGCACTACGCCAAAAAGAAATTTAAGGACTTATATCCACATCCGCACCCGACGGAGGAAACAGGAGGAGAAAACATGAAAAAATTACCCGATATCATCCCTGATTACAGCATTAAATGGACGGATGAAAAACCCTTTTCCGTGCGTTCGGAGGAGATCATGGGCTGGTTCATCGTGCCGAGGCTTGGCGAAAAGTGCGCCTGGGCGATGTACGATTTCCCGGAGAAGAGGCGCACGGAGCTGTGTGAGATGGAGGTCATCGGCCGGGCGGAGGTGCACGGGATCGAGGGTGTGGAGATCCGCTCCATCGAGACCGATCCGATGGAGTGCAACAGCGCCGGCGGCCAAAACCCGGTGGAGCGTCATCTGATCGCCCAGCTGACGGACACCCACTGCCGATTGCTTGCCCACAGCGTGACCGAGGGGGGCGTGCGCCGCTACTCGACCTTTCTCGACGGCGACAGCTTCCTCGATAACTGGGGCTTCGGCGAGGACAACTGCGGTAACGAGGTAGAGCTCTCGCCCAAGGGCGACATCGTCCGCGAGGGGAGCGAGATCCGCACGGCAGACAAGGAATTTCTGCTGGATATCGTCGGGCGCTGCACCGTGAAGATCGGCGGCAAGAGCTACGACACGATTTGCGTCATGGACTGCTCCACCTATATCAACGGCGCCGCAAGCGAGCAGTTTATCGACCGAAACGGCCGCACGATCCTCTGGCGGCGCTTCAACCGCGACGACTGGGGCTGTGAAACGTCCGGCAAGCTCTGGACGGAGCGCCTGCCCGACAACGAGCGCATCACCGTCAACGGCAACACCTACGTCCACTGGTACGACTGCATCACGGATTATATTATGTAAACACAAATATGTAAATCAAGAGCCTCCGGAGTGATCCGGAGCTTCTTGTTTTTTGTGCAGCTCCGGCTGTCCAACGGCAGGGGAGAGGAGTGGATATTCTTTTTGTTTCAGCGAACACGCACAGGGTGATCGTCCCCTGTGCGTGGTTTTTAGAAGAACGGGTGCGGAGGCGGGCGCTTCCGACAAAGGCTTCCCCTTGAGGGGGAAGCTGTCAGCCGCAAGGCTGACGGATGAGGTGAGAAGAAAACGCTCTTTTTCCTGTAAATCCTTGACAACATATATAAAAAATATATATAATGCAAATATCGCACACGAATCCAATCCACACAAAAAACAGGAGGACAAAACCATGCGCAAAACCGGAAAACAACTGCTTTCCCTGCTCCTCTGCCTCGCCTTGGCGCTGGCGCTGCTGCCAAGCGTCCCTGCACAGGCGGCGGGGGATGTCGCCATCAACGCGACAAACTTCCCGGATGCAAACTTCCGTAGCTATGTCACGGAGAATTTCGACACCGACGGCAACGGCAAGCTCAGCGAGACCGAAATTACTAAAATCAAGACCGTTGGTGTATATAATAAAAACAT
>JAFWVV010000020.1 GCA_017518225.1 Oscillospiraceae bacterium
AGCGGTACAGCGACTGAAAGCCCGCCCGGCTGTTTGCGCCGAGGAAATATTGTTCTCCCATGGATCCACCTCCCGTTTTTTTCTATTCTATGCCTTCCTGCTGCGGAAATGGAACAGAAACAACGCGAAGCGAAAAAAAGAAGTCTCCGACGGGCTGTCATTCTTATTTTTTGTCTCGCAGATGGTGAGAAACGTCTTTGACAGCCGTCGCCTCGCCGTCGGACAGATATTCCCAATTGGGCTTCACGCTATGCTCTCCGGCAAAATACCGTCTCGCATACGCAAGCGCGGCGTCGATATCCTGTTTGTCGCGAATCGCATCATAGGCGGCGTCATAAACGGAAATATCTCTCTTTTCCAGACTCTCTTCCGAAACTTCGACTTCAAAGAGATGGATTTTCTGCTGTTCTTCTTCGCTTTCTCCTCCCCAGTCTTCCTGATACATGCGAATGCACTCGCTGAGCTCCGTACAAAAATAATTACAGCGAAGGCGGCTGACACAGTGTGGATACTCGTTTTTCCGAACATGCTCGAACAATCCTTCGGTAGCCCATTTCGCATAATTTGCCCACTCACGGTGCCCCGATCTGTCCATCACCGCATACATATACTTGCCGTTTAAAAGCATGCCGAAAAAGAAATCCCTGCCGTGTGACAAGGCCTGCATGAAGGGCTCGCAAAGATCCGTATAATCCAGATAACCCGGCTTCAAACGATCTCCTTCCTTCAATGTCGGGCTGTAATGATAGGCAATCATAGAAACCTCCAAAAACTTTTTCGAGATGATTATACCTATTGTGACCGAAAATATCAACCGTCAAAAAAAGCGGAGGGAATCGCTTCCTTACAAAGCGCCTCCCTCCGGGAATCTTTCTTCATAAAATTGCTCTTTGGATCTTTGCGTTATTGTGCGACTGGAGAAATCTGCTCGATCGCTTCCACGCGGATCAGCTTTTCCTTGCTTCCCTTTGGCGTTGTCACCCGCAAAAGCATCCACTTCTCGTCAATGTCTACCATCAGGTTTTCACCATTTTTCATGTTTCCACAGCCGACGTCGACGTCCTGGTAATCCTCCTTCAGCTTGAGCTTCACTGCCTTTCCCACGTAAGAGCGCGCTGCCTGACGCAGCGAGGCGCGTGTCTCATGATAGCTGGTGCCCTTTAGGCTTGAGAGCTCATGCTCCAGCTTTCTGACGCTTCTCTCCAATTCGAACTGCCGGATAAACGCAAACAGACCAAAAAGAGCAAAAACAAACGCGGCAATCTCCATTTATGCGTCCTCCATAACTTCCATAGAAAGCACAGTGGAAAGGGAAATCAGCTTTTCAATGCGTCCCTTTGGCTTTTGCGCCTCGATCTTCATCCAGTTTCCCTCAAAGTCGATGATCGTGCATACCGTATTATACAAATCCACGTCCGCCTCTCCGTCGAAAAAGCTGATCTTCACGCGCTTTCCCTTTTTGTCCAGCAGCAATCTGCCCGGCCCTGAAACCGGCGCAGCCTCTTCCTCTGTCTGCTCATCCTTCAGCAGATAATCGCAGCTGAGCCCCAAAAGACTTGCGATATCGCTGATTTTGTCGATGTCCGGCATCACCGTTCCGGCCTCCCAGCGGCTCACCGTCTGCCGGGTGACGCGCAGGCACTCGGCAAAGGCCTCTTGCGTCATGCCCAGCGTTTTTCTCTTTTGCGCGATTTTCTCTCCAAGCTTTGTCATAAAACGATCTCTCCTTTCTCTTGGATGAACTCATCATACCCGGAGCCGCCCAAAGAAGCAAGCAATTGTCCCGCGCTTAATGTAACATCACAGTTTACATTTCCGCCGTTTGGGAAAAGCGCCGGACGCTCTGTTCTTCCTCCAGCGCTGCGAGCACAGCCTCCGGGCTGTCGCAGAGGGTATAGAGCGCGCCGAGGTCTTCGCCTAAAAAGCCCTCCTTCGCCGCGCCGCGCAGCAATGCGTCCAGGGGCGCAAAAAAGCCCTCGGTGTTAAGCAGCACCACCGGCTTTTCCGTCAAGGAGAGCTGGCGCAGGGTCAGCACGTCAAAGAGCTCGTCGAGCGTGCCGATCCCGCCGGGCAGCGCCACGAAGGCGTCCGCCAGCGCGACCATCTTCTGCTTGCGCTCGGCAATGCTCTCGGTATAGACGATCTCGCCGCTGTCTTCATACAGCTGCGCGGGCACGCTTAAAGGCCGCGGCACGACCCCGACGACTTCGCCGCCGCTCTCCGCAACGCCGCGGGCACAGGCGCCCATCAGTCCGTTCGCGCCGCCCCCGAAGATCATCGTGTGCCCGCGTCGCCCGATCAGACGGCCAAGCTGACGCGCTTGCTCGTAATAGCAGTCTCTCAGCGTGTTGCTGGACGCGCCGAACATGCAGATTTTCATACGCATAGCCTCCCTGTTTTTTTCTTTTTTCAGTATACCATCTGTCTGGACGCACAGCAAGTGCGGCGTTTTCTTTTCCTGCTTCTTCCATGTGGAAGTCTTGCAATATATGTCATGGTTTGTTATAATAATTTAATTAATAAAAAAGAAAAACAGGTGTATTATGAGAGAGAAGATTTGGCAAATCCCCTATGCGCAGCCGGAAGCGCCGGAGGATCTGCTGCGCAGCGGCTGCCCGCCGCTGCTGGCGGCGATACTCCGCCTGCGCGGGGTGACAAGCGGAGCGCAAGCGCAACGGCTGTTTTGCGCCAGCTGTGACACGCTGCACAATCCCCTGCTGCTGCGGGATATGGATCGCGCCGTAGCGCGCCTGCACCGCGCGATCGAAGACGGCGAGGTAGTAGCGGTCTACGGCGATTACGATGTGGACGGCATCACCTCCACCTGCTTGCTGACCGATTATCTGCGGCAAAAGGGGCTGCGCTGTCTGCCCTATATCCCCAGCCGCGACAACGAGGGCTACGGCGTTAACGCCGCCGCGCTCGGCGCGCTGCGCGAGCAGGGCGTCAGCCTCGTCATTACGGTCGACTGCGGCATCACCGCCCGTGACGAGGCGGCCTACGCCCACAGCATTGGTCTGGACATGATTATCACCGACCATCACGAATGTGGCAGCGGTATTTTACCGGAGGCCTGTGCCGTGGTGGATCCCAAGCGCGAGGATGACAGCTATCCCAATTCCTCTCTCGCCGGCGTCGGCGTGGCGATGAAGCTTGCCTGCGCCTGTGAGGGCGGCTGTGAGGAGATCCTCCGCCGCTATTCCGACCTTGTCGCCGTGGGCACGGTGGCAGACGTTATGCCCTTGACCGGCGAAAACCGCACGCTGGTGCAGATGGGCCTTGCCAAGCTCAAAGAAGCGCCGCGCCTCGGACTTCAGGCCATGATGAAGGAGGCCGGGATCGAGCCTCATCGTCTGACCGCCTCTTCGATCGGTTTCGGCCTGTCGCCGCGGCTGAACGCAGCGGGACGGCTGGGTCAGACTGACCTTGCGCTCTCTCTGCTCATTACCGAAGATCCGGATGAGGCCGCGCGCCTCGCGCTCTCCCTGTGCGAGCTCAACCGCACCCGGCAGAGCATCGAGACGGAGATCTGGCAGGAGGCCAACGCCATGCTCTCGGGCCAGACGCCCGACGGGCCGATCGTCCTGAGCAGCGCCGACTGGAACCAGGGCGTCATCGGCATTGCCGCCTCCCGGCTGGCGGAGCAGTATGCCCTGCCCGCCATCATGATCTGCTTCCACGGAGACAAGGGAAAAGGTTCCTGCCGCAGCTACGGCGGCTTTAACCTTTACGACGCGCTCGCCGCCTGCTCCGAGCACTTGTCCGGCTTCGGCGGGCATGCGCTGGCGGCGGGTCTGAACATCCGTCGAGATCAGTTGGAAAGCTTTCGCGCCGCTCTTGCGGAATATTACCACAGCCATCGCCCCGAGCCGGTGCCCGAGGTGCTCTGCGATCTTTTGATCACCGACCCCTCGCTTTTAAGCTTGGAAAACGTCGCCGCGCTGGATCGGCTGGAGCCTTACGGCAGCGAAAACCCGCGTCCGGTGCTGTGCTTGTCCGGCGTCCGTGTCGAGGCTCTGTCGGCGGTAGGCGGCGGAAAGCACCTGCGCCTGCGCGTTGAGCTGCGCGACGAGCGTTTCGAGAGCATCTTCTTCTCCCACACCGCCCGGGAGCTCGGGCTGCAGGAAGGCGATCTCATTGATCTCGCCTTTACCCCGCAGGTCAATGAATTTCGCGGCAACCGCAGCATACAGCTGTTGGTCACCGCTGTTCGCCAGCACCGTAGCGAGACGCTCTGTGCGGCAATTCTGGAGGGGCGGCGCGAGGCGCTGTGGGCTGCTGCGCCCTGGTGTCCGCAGCGCACGGACTTTGTCCGTGTCTGGCGGCTCATGGAGCAGCCGGGCTTTCGCGTGGCGGAAAGCTGCGACGCCGTACTGCGGCAGGCTCCCGAGGGTATGGAGCCGGAGCGCTTCTGCCTGAGTCTGGCGGTGCTGCGCGAGGCAGGCTTGCTTACCGGCGATGGCGCTGCGATCTATGGGCTGCGTGCGGCAAGTATAGAGGGAAAAGCCGATCTCGAGGCCACCGGGCTGATGCAGCTGCTGCGCAGCTGTTGAGCCTGCGCTTCGACGACGTGGAGGACAGGATATGGAAGACAAACGCCAAAACACAGAATATGCGTCACAGCCGCTGGATCCGGAGCAGATGTTTGCCGCCTTGATCGAGCGTCTGCAAAACAGCGCCCATTCGATGGATCTGGAGCGCATCCGCGCCGCTTACGCGCTGGCGCGCGATCTTCATGAGGGACAAAAGCGCAAGGACGGCTCCCCCTATCTGACGCATTGCGTCGCCACGGCGGATATCGCGGTGGATTTCGGACTGGACGAGGATTCCATCGTCGCCGCGCTGCTGCACGACACCATTGAGGATACCTCGCTCACCCATGAGGATATCCAGAAGCGCTTTGGCGTCGCCGTCGCGGACATCGTCGACGGCGTTACCAAGCTGACGCGTGTGCAGTACACCAGCAAGGAAGACGAGCAGATGGAAAACCTGCGCAAAATGCTCATGGCCATGGCCAAGGACATCCGCGTCATTTTGATCAAGATTGCCGATCGTCTGCATAATATGCGCACGATGGACTATCAGTCCGCGGAAAAACAGCGCAGCAAGTCGCTGGAGACCATGGAAATCTACGCGCCTCTGGCGCATCGGCTGGGCATGCAGCGCGCCAAGTGGGAGCTGGAGGATCTGTCGCTGCAGTATCTCGATCCCACGGGCTACTGGGAGATCACAAACTCCCTGAAAGAAAAGATGCCGCAGCTGGAGGAATTCATGTCGGCGGTAACGCAGAAAATCCAGCAGCGGCTGGAGCGCGAACAGCTCCACGCGACGATTTTCAGCCGCATCAAGCACGTCTACAGCATTTACCGGAAGATGTACGCCCAAAAGCTGAATCTGGACGGCATCTTCGATCTGTGCGCCTTTCGCATCATCGTGGACAGCATCCCCGACTGCTACAACGTGCTCGGTGTGATCCACGACATGTTCAAGCCCGTGCCCGGGCGCTTCAAGGACTATATCTCCACCCCGAAGCCCAACATGTACCAGAGCGTACATACCACGGTCATCGGCTCGGCCGGTATCCCCTTTGAGGTGCAGATCCGCACCTGGGACATGCACCACACCGCCGAGTACGGCATTGCCGCGCACTGGAAATACAAGATGGGCGACGGCGGCGCGCTGCTGCGTACCGGTGACGAGGATAAGTTCGCCTGGGTGCGCCGTCTGCTGGAGAGCCAGCAGGAATCCGATGCGCAGGATTTCTTCCACAACCTGAAAATCGACATGTTTGCCGACGAGGTCTTCGTCTTTTCCCCCAAGGGCGACGTCATCAACCTTCCCGCCGGCGCAACGCCCATCGACTTTGCCTATGCGATCCACTCGGACGTCGGCAACCGCATGGTCGGCGCGAGCGTCAACGGGCGCATCGTAACCTTTGACCATGCGCTGCAAAACGGCGATATCGTAGAGATTCGCACCTCCAACGCCTCCTCCGGCCCCAGCCGCGACTGGCTGAACATCGCTGCCAGCGGCTCGGCGCGCACCAAGATCAAGCAATGGTTCAAAAAAGAACGGCGCGAGGAGAACATCATGCGTGGGCGCGATATGCTCATGGACGAGCTGCGCCATCACGGCGTCACACTCGACGAGGTGCTGGACGACGAAATCATGAGTCCGATTCTCAAGCGCCTGTGCTACAACAGCCCGGACGATCTTTACGCCGCAATCGGCTATGGCGGTATGACCGCCGCGCGCGCCGCAAACCGCCTGAGGGACGAGCTGGCACGCATCGCGAAAAACGAAGAGAAAAACGCCATCGACAAGATCGCGCAGGCCGCCGAACGCCGTGAGCAGGAGGCCGCCAAGCAGGGCAGCCGAGCCGTGCGCGGCATCCTCGTAGCCGGACTGGACAACTGTTTGGTCAAGTTCTCTCGCTGCTGTACCCCGGTGCCGGGCGACGATATCATCGGATTCATCACCCGCGGACAGGGCGTATCCATCCACCGGCGCGACTGCGAAAACTACCGCAACCGCGCGCACGATCCCGAGACGGAGGGGCGCTGGATTACCGTCTCCTGGGCAGGCGAAATCAGCGAGCGCTATCTCACCTCGCTTACGCTTTATGCCAAGGATCGCACGGCGCTCGTGCTGGATATCGCCACCGCGCTCAACAGCCTCAACGCGAAGGTGCGCAGCTTAAACGCGCGCGATGACGGCGGCGCCGCTCAGATCTACATCACCCTCGAAGTCAACAACGCCGCCGAGCTTCGCTTTATCATGTCCAAGCTTGCGCAGATCCCCGGCGTTTCCGAGGTCAGCCGCAACAACGGATAAGCGAAGAAGAAATCCGCTCCATTCCGCTCACTCCTTTTCTTTTCAAATCAGCCCCGCTTTGCCGGGATCTGCTTTGTGGGATAAAGGGGCGAAAAATCTACGAGACTTAAGGAGGCTTTTCTATGCGTGCTGTTGTTACCCGCGTCCGTTCCGCCAGCGTCGTGATCGACGGCGCAGAACACAGCCGGATCGGCCCGGGCCTGCTCGTGCTGCTTGGCGTCCACCGCGACGATAGCGAGCGTGAGGCGGAAAAGATTGCCGACAAGCTCTGCGGTCTGCGAATTTTTGAGGACGCTGAGGGAAAAATGAACGTCAATCCCGCTGACGCAGGCGCCGAAATACTGATCGTCAGCCAGTTCACGCTCTTTGCCGACTGCCGCTCCCGCCGCCCCGGCTTTTCCCTGGCGGCGCGACCGGACACTGCGATCCCTCTCTACGAAACGGTCGCCGCGCTCTGCCGCGCGCGGGGCTTTGGCGTGCAGACCGGTGTTTTTGGCGCAGATATGCAGGTCTTTTCCCAAAACGACGGGCCTGTGACCATACTTTTGGATACGGAGGAACTGTAAGATGCTGATCAAAACCCTGCCCGTCGGGCAGCTGGAGACCAACTGTTACGTCGTCACCGACGAGGAGAGCCTGCTGTGCGCCGTGATCGACCCGGGCGACGAGAGCAACACCATTCTGGATTACCTTGAAAGCAACCGCCTGCAGTGCCGCGCAATTTTTTTGACGCACGGGCACTATGACCACGTCGGTGCAGTCGCCGCCGTCGCCGAAGAGACCGGAGCGACGGTGTATATGAACCGGCGCGACGACATCGGCGGACGCGAGCCGCGCATGCCCTACGCCCTGCCGGAAACCGGCGAATACGTCGACGAGGGCGACAGCGTGGAGATCGGTAAGCTGCGCTTTGACGTGCTCGCCACGCCGGGGCACACGCCCGGCGGCATCAGCCTTTTGTGCGGCGAGGCGCTTTTTACCGGCGACACGCTCTTTCGCGGCAGCTGCGGACGCACCGACCTCGAGGGCGGCAACATGGACGAGCAGCTGCGCAGTCTGAAAAAGCTCTGCCAACTGCCCGGCGATTATGAGGTCTATCCCGGCCACATGGACAGCACGACGCTCGAGCGTGAGCGCCATCTCAACTACTACTGCCGCGTGGCGATGCAGAATTGATAACAAGGGCGCGTTGCAAAAAAAACACGCAACAAGAAAAGCACCAGTTAGGTCCAAAAAGGACTTGGCTGGTGCTTTCGATTGCGTTAAAGTTGTAGGTGTGAAAAAAATCAGTAACGCAAGAACAGTGTACATTAGTTGAGCGGAATGGTCAACTGGTATTTACACTGAACAGCGAAATCATGTTGCCGGAAGACGCACCCGTACGGCTGACCAACGCCCAGCTTGAGGAACTGGATTACAG
>JAFWVV010000021.1 GCA_017518225.1 Oscillospiraceae bacterium
ATTCGTTCCTCGATGCACGGGCATTGGCTGGCTGTGCATTTCTTCTTTCTGTTGTAGTGAAGGCACAGACGGCAGTCGCACATTTCTGCCGTGTACACGAAATCGTGCAGGATGATTGTTCCGCTGCCTCTTGGCTTAAATTTTGGAACGGATGTCATCATTCGTTCCAACGCTCTTTGCTGGGCTGAATCTGAAAAGATCATTGTCTTGCTCCTTGTCTGAGAAATAAAAAAGAGCCAACCGTTTCTTTTCAAAACGATTGGCTCGGTGGGCAACAAAAGACGGGAGGTAGTACTTTCACTATCTGCCGCCCTTGTTCAGTATTCAGTTGTTTTCCGCGAGTTCGAGTCTACTCGCAATGGGAAAATACCCGTTTTATATCTGCGTTTTTGTCACCTGTGATTTTGATCCTGTGAACGCCAAAAGGGGCTGTTGCAAAATATAAATTTCAAAAAAGTATTTGCGAGAAAAGTTACTGGGAACTGCCAAAATCGGCGGTTCCCAGTAACTACATAGAGATATTCTTTTGTGACTTTAGCCCCAAAAGCGCATTTTGCAACACGCCCATCCGCTCACTTGTCCTCTTGTTCCTCTTGTTTTTCGTCGCCCGTGCCCGGCGCTGCCTTGTCGATGCGTCCGCGCAGGGCGGCGATGCTTTTTACCAGCCATTTCGGCAACGGCGCGCCGAGCTTTCCGGCGTTTTCGATGATGCTGCCGAGCTCTGTAAAGACATACCAGATACACACCAGCATCGAAACATAGTTTTTCCATCCCAGCCCGCCAAGGATCGGCGCCGCTGCACTCTGCAGCACGATGCGGACTGCAATGTCACACAGCGCCGCAACCAGCAGCGCTACAATTTCGCCGAGCTTGTGTCTCAGCCCCTCTCGCGCCGCCGCGCTCGACCACTCGCTGCGCGCCATTGCTGCCCAGGAGCCCGTCAGATAGTCCAGCAGCATGCTGATAAGGAAGATCAGCACACACCAGCCAATCCAGCCCCAGAGCCCGGTCAAGACGCCAACAAGCAGCGTGATCGTCGCCTTAAGCTCTTTTGCTTTCTCCATCTTTCTCCCCTTTTTTAATTCAGTCCCAGCAGTTTTCCCCAACTTTTGACACCGCAGATCCCGTCCACATCCAGTCTTTCCCGCTGTTGAAAGCGGCGAAGCGCTGCCACGGTGTTTGTGCCAAACTCCCCGTCCGCGCCGTCAGGTCCGCAGGCGCAGTCCCGCACAATCAAGATTCCCTGCATCGCCTTGACCGTCAACCCACGGCTGCCATAGGCGAGTGTGGGCAGCGTTTGCAGCGCAATCGGCGCCGGCTCTGCCGGCGAAGTTCCCGGCGTTTCCTGCGGCGGTTCACCACAGGCACAGCCATAGTCCGGCACGGCAAAGCCAGCGATCATCGCCCAGTCTCTGGATATCCGGCGGCTCCCCACCGCGTCGCTCAAATTGCCCTCGATCACCGTATAAGCGTCGGCGCTGCGCGCTGCAACGATACCGACGTGATCGACGCTGCCGTTGCCGTCCCAGTTGTAGAAAATCAGATCGCCCGGCTGGGCGTCGTAATCGCGTCCGCGGTATTCTCCCCGTTTGCGGTACAACGCGAGCATTGCCTCGCAGCCGCATTCGGGCAGAACGGCACAGCCCAGGCCGCACATTTCGCCGACCGCCGACACGAAGGCGGCGCACCAGGGATCCTCATATCGCATGCGGTAGCCGCGCGGCAGCGGTCGGATCGAATTATACACGTCGATGATTTCGCGATGGCTCTGATCGGCCTCCTTGCGTCCAATCAACGCCTCCGCCGTCCGAACCAGCTCTTGTCGTTTTTCCCATTCGTCCATATCGCTTCATCCCCCGATATATCGTATGCCGTAGCCGCCGTCCGTGCTGATCATCCAGTCGCCGCCCATCTGCAGCGTCTCCTCGATCTGAACGTTGGCGACGTGCAGCTTGCCGTCCATCGCGTCCAGCCACGCAGCCTTGACGCCGCCGATCCAGAACTGCCAGCCCTTGCTGGTGTACAGGCCGAAGGTCTGTCCCGGCGAGATGCGGTAATAGGTCACGCCGTTTTCATCCACCGTCTGCCCGGTAAAGCTCACGTCCTCGCTGATGGCGATGCCCAGCACGTCCTCGTGTGTGCCCGGATCCTCAATCACGCCGCGCCGGATCTGCCCGTTGAGCGTCGTAACGTAGGTCTCAAGCTGTCCGATGGCGGCATTGGCCGCCTCGATCTGCGTATCGAACGAAAAGCTCTCCACCGTTGAGCGCGCCGTGTCCTCGATCGTACGCTCGATATTCTCGGCATAGACGCCGAAGTCCGACTGCGCCACGTAGATGCCGCTGAGCTCCGTAACCCGGCGATCCATCACCTCATAGACCTCGTCGGCGGTTTTGATAATCAGGCTTTTCAGATCGCTCGCGCGCTTTCTCGCGTCGAGCGCGGCGGCCGCTGTCGCCGTTTTGCTCCCCTCGCTGACAAGCTTCGTCA